>NZ_JBHSRC010000002.1:422764-488809 GCF_042658805.1 Quadrisphaera sp. GCM10027208 | reverse complement strand
ATGGGCAGCGTCAGAACTCCCATCATCGGAAGACCTCGACCCCTACCCGGCCAACGACGCGCCGTCGCCACCTACACCGTCAACTGCGAAGAGCCCGATAACCGGCCGGAGGCTGTCTTACCGTCCGAGAGAGGGGGTTGTCCTCAACGGGAACGGGAACGCCGTCCGGCCAGCTCCACCGTCCCATGCGCTCCCCGCTGGACACGAGGGGCACCCACCCGAGGGTGGGCGGAACCGAGCCTTGCAGACTAAGCAAGCACGAGAGACCACACGCTAGCGACCATTGCCTTCGAGGCATGGCATTCCGTGGGCCGCAACGGCTGTGCTCCCATTCACGGGACATCGCATCGGTCCATGCGGCCGACGCCCCGGCTGGCTCCCAGGGCGTCGGCCGTCGCCCTACCGACGGGCCACCATCCCAGACACGAACCACTGCACCAACGGAACCGCCAAGGTCACGGCCGTCTCTGCTTCCTCCTTCGACACCCCGGGCACGGCGTGGTCCCCACCGCCGTGACGGTCGTGGTGCCCCTTCCACAGCGCCTGACACATTCGCAGGACGATCTCAGAGGTCGGGGCGCCAGGATCCTCCCGGGTCAAAGAGAGTCCCCCGTCGCCGTCATCACGAAGCCGCCCGATGACGTGCCCGAGAGTAGCCTTCGCCTGGTTCGGCACCACCACCGGTATCGCAGCGTCCTCGACCGCCTTCACAGCCAAGGCATAGGCGCCCGATGGATCCGGTTGGACGCCGAAGATCTTCTCCCATGCCTCCGCCAGCCGCTGACCGGCCCGGCCGCTGCTAGCCATAACTCGGTCTGCGTTGCGCTGCACACCTTCCGGCACCCGCCGCACCAAGCCCGGTCTGCCCGCGCGGGTCCCGACCTTCCACGCGGAACCCGCCTCATGCAGGATCCTGTCCAGGCCGTTCGCATCCCCATAGTCATTAGCGAGCAGGAAGTCAATGAACACTAAGAACGTGAAGTGGCCTAGGCGCTCAGCCACCGCGGTAGCGTGCCAAGCGCTATCCCCATCATAGTCCAACGGAACCCGCAGGACTCTCTCCGCGGACCGGAAGAGCAAAGGGTCGAAATAGTCACCATTACCGAGCGAAATCGCGTACCGGAACCACTCCAGCAGCGATCGGCGTAACCACTGCGGGATGCCCTCGTGCAGCGCGTCATAGCCCGCAGCAGCGTCCCCCTCGTCATACCCCAGGGGTCTCCAATCGTCCTCTTCCACCATGAGCAACAGTGTGCCCTACCAACCCGACTTCTCCCCCTCCTGGCCGAACCAGCTGTGGCTGATCGACTCTACCTACGTCCCGACGTGGTGCGGGATGGCGTTCACCGCGTTCGTCTCCGACGCCTGCTCCCAGCGCATCCTCCGGTCGGCGCACCTCGAAACCTGCGGCTGGACGCCTTGGAGATGGCGCTGTGGACCCGCCAGCGCGACGGAACGGCTGTGCTCCCATGGACGAAACATCGCAGCGGCCCGCGCGGCCGACTCCCCGGCTGACTCCCAGGGCGTCGGCCGTCGCACTACCGCACCAAGCCCATGGGTCTCCTGTCTTGAGTCAGTGGTTGTCGAGAAAGTCGTCGGCGTAACGCGCCAACTCATCCTCCAGCTCAGGGCAGAAGGCTTCCACCCCGTAGAGGACCATCGTCCCGCCCTGCTCCGGGTCCATACCGTGTTCAAACAGGATATCGGGGATGCCCCCGAAGGTGAGCCGGTCGTCTCGCAGGGACCGGCAGATGGTCTTGGCCGTGTCGACCGAGTACCAAGCGTCGTCCTCGGTCCAGCCGGTGTCGGAGGACAGCAGGTTGTCTACGTAGTCTTGTTCGGTACTGTGGACGGTTGCGGTGCGGGGTGTGTCGTCGCTGGGCGTGCCGATGGTGATGCTGCAGCTGGTGAGTAGTAGGGCTGCGCCGGCAGTGGCGGCCAGGGTCCGGGTTATCATTCGGTTACCACATCCTTGTTGTTCGCAGCCGCCGCAAAATCCCCCGGGTTGTGGCATTCGCAGGGGCAGGGGACATCTCCTCGCCTAACTTCATCATTCATGATCACCCATGTTGCGTCAAGATGACACTCCTCCGTAGGTCGGGCTCTGCATGCTTCGTCGACGACGTCGCGGCGGCCATCGGGGAGGACGGCGCCGCCGACGGGCGTGGACAGCCAGGACGTCGCGCTCACCGCAGCACCCGCTCCTCCTCCGGCAGCCGGCCGAGCCGCACCATCAGCCGGTAGGCGACCACGGAGACAGCGGCACCCGTGGCCAGGACGAGGACGCCGGCGGGACGGTTGTAGGCGGCGACGGCCTCAGGGCGGTCGCCAGCAGCCCGAGGCACGATCCAGGGCGCGGCCACGGCGAGCCGGGCAGCCTTGACGGTCCAGCTCTGCCGGGCCTCGAGCTCGGCGCGAGTGCGGGCGTCCTCGCGCAGGAACGCCGACAGGGTCCGAAGCAGCTGCGCCAAGGCGTCATGGACGCGGTCCCGCCACCGTGGCCGACGAGCACTCGTCCCGGTCTGCGGCCAGAACGACCACTAAATGCTGAACACACCTGCTCCCAGCAGAAGTTCCACGACCAGGGCCAACGCTCACACCCCCGACCGGTGCGCTAGCAGCCGGGGCGAGGTCGACGCCGGTACGCAGGAACCGGCCTCGTGCGGAAACCCTTGTGCTCGAACAAGACTCCCCTCCCGCGTAACGAAGAGGGCTGCCGGGCGACGCACACGTGTACCTCGCCGGCGAGGCCTCGTCCCAGCGGGGAGCGCGGCCTGACCAGGTACGCCGCGCCGCTGATGGTCGCCAAGTTGGCCCGGCCCCCGATGGCGAACCGGCCGGCGCCAGGTCCCTTGGCAACGTGGTTCACCAGCACCACCGCCGCGCCCGTGCGACGGCCCGAACCCTGGCGAGCACGCGGATGGGGCGGGCCATGTTAAGCCTCGACCCCAAACTACCCGGGTGTCACCGGTGGCTGCGAGAGTTCGCTCTAGCCCGGCCTGTCGGACACTGACGGGGCCGTCCCGTGCCTCAAGATGGGGGCAGCAACTAGAGGAGGTGCATGTGACGGAGGCTCTGCTCCTGTCGGAGCGGAAGGCGTACGGAGCCTTCTATACGCCGGCGGATGCCGCCCACTACATGGCAAGCTGGGCGATCCGCTCACCGGAGGATGTAGTTCTCGAACCGAGCCTCGGAGACGGTTCGTTCATTGCGGCAGCGAACGACGTCGCGGCAGCGCGGGGCTGGCGACGACCCGCGTTCGTCGCCTCCGAGTTGAACCCGCGCGCGGCCGCAGACGTGGTGCAGCGCGGCCTCGTCACCGCCGACGAACTGGCCGTTGGTGACTTCCTGCAAGCGCCCGTCCGACCCGTGCACGCAGCGATCGGTAACCCGCCGTACGTTCGACTGAGGGCGCTGCCTGAGGAGCAGGTGGTAAGTGCCCTCGGCGCAGCACGAGCCGACATGGGCGAGACCATGCAGTCGAGCGGCAGTGTATGGATGCCGTTCGTATCGCGCGCCGCGCAGTTCCTCTGCACCGACGGGCGCATGGCTCTCGTACTTCCCTGGGACATGACATACGTCCGGTACGCGCGTCCGCTCTGGCGGTACCTGGCCGCTACGTTCGGCTCCCTGCGCGTCGTTCGCGTCCGGGAGCGCCTCTTCCCCGACCTCGGCCAGGATGTGCTCCTGCTCTTCGCAGACCACAAGGGGCGCAGAACTGACTCGGTGCTCTTCGAGGCGCACCGTAAGGTGGAGGACCTCATCGCTGGGAAGCCGGAGGCGACGTCTACGGTGCCCGTGAGTCGCGTCATCGCTGGAGAACGGGTGTTTCAGGAGGCTCTCCTCCCGTCAGCGGTGCGCGAATTTCTTGTGGGGTCGGCAGAGTGGACTGTCCCCGTGCGAGACCTGGCGACGTTCAACATCGGGTACGTCACTGGCGACAAGGACTACTTTCATCCTGGGCCGGAGCGATCGCTGCCAGAGTCAAGTTTGCGGCCTGCCATCACAAACGCTCGACGCATTCGTGGAGGAGGCCTCTACACCTCGGCACTTGGAGGGTCGGCAACCTCTAAACTCTGGCTTCCGGGGGAGGAGCTGTCGGAGCCTGAAAAGCGGTACGAGCGATACGGAAGGCGTCTGGGCGTTCACCGAGCGTACAAATGCAAGGTGCGCGAGCCCTGGTATCGCGTGCCGGGCGTCAAGGTGCCCGACCTGGTGCTGTCAGTGTTTTCGTCGCTGCCCGTACTGATGGTCAACGATGGCGGCTATGTTGCGACAAACAGCCTTCTCTGCGGCTACCTGCGCCAAGGCGACGCTGCGTCCTTTGCTGCAAGTTGGTACACCTCCCTGACCCTCTTGCACGCCGAGTTGGAGGTCCATTCCCTTGGCGGTGGCGTTCTGGTGCTTGTGCCCAATGAGGCGGGAAGTGTGCGCGTACCCAAACCGCACACCGTCTCTAGCAGGTACCTACCGCGCGTCGAGGAGGCTTTGCGCGCTGGCGACCTCCGTAAGGCCTACGAAGTCGGCGATGTGGCGCTGGCGGAGAAGTACGGCGCTGAAGCGGTGGGGTTGATGCGAGAAGGGATTGCCACCCTCGCGTCCTGGCGGCTCGGCCGGCCGGTCGTCACCTGAAGTAGTCGAGCCAAATGTTACGCCGCTTGAAGGTGGCAACCAGGCGATCTACGAATGTGCTGATCTGCATATCCCGCTCCGTAAGCGGGACCGATGCCTGCACAAGGCTGTCCATGATCTCAGGGAGCGGGGTCTTGTTGAAGTCCACCACCATGTATGCGAACTGGTCGTAGATCCCTCGGATGTCTTTGTACTGGGTCCCATCCCGTCCGGCGATCGCGCTGTACATTCTTGCGTAGCGTGGGTGATCGGGGTGTTCGTCAACTATGACCTTCTTTCCCTTTCGCTTGGCGGACTTCTTGCTGAGAACTGGGTGCAGGTAGACGTACCCATACACCGCCATGGGGAAGCGATCTTGGAGACTGATGCACTCACCGATGATGCCTTGGTAGTACTCCAAGACGTTCTGCCCGACGGAACTCATCTGACTGCGCACGCCGATGCTCATCAGCACCCCGTTGTCTGGGTGGATGACCGCAACATCGGCGTCCTTCGGCTTGTGTGAGCCGAAGATCTTGGCCTCCTCTTTCACCTCCACGCCCTGCTTGCGCGCCTCAGCCGTCAGGCGAGAGCGGAGGTCGTCGGCGATGTGCCGATGCAGCATCTTGATGAACCCTTGACTGCGCACCGCATTCACCGGGTCGGCGTCATACTTGGCTTTCATGTCCCGCAGCACGTCCTCGAGGGTCGGCGCGATGAGCGGAGTCGCCGATGCAGCGACGGGCGTGGACGCGGTCGCAGCTTCCAGCGAGTCATCGTCCGCCGTCTCGAACAGGGCGCCGTCGCTATCGCGGGTCGCGGCCGAAGCATCATCAGTCACGTCCGGACCGTATCGACCCTCCGAGGGTGGAGTCCACGAGCAACAGTCAAAGTTCACTGAGATGGCGGCTGGATCCGCAGTCCGAATAGGTACGTTAGCGGCCTCTAGGGAACTAGACTTGACTCGTTGATCCACAGCTCCTCGACCTGCGGGTCGTCCAGGTAGCGCTGCAGCGGCCCGAAACCGGCGACGGAGTCCAGGACTGACCGCACGACGTCCTGCGGCAGCGGCGGCAGGTGGCCGGTCAGGGACCGCTCGTCGTAGTCGGCCACGGCGTCCTCGACGAGCCGGCGCATGGCCACCGGGTCCCGCAACGGGTCGAGCCCGCGCCGGCGGACGAGCTCGCGCACCTCGTCCTCGACGATCGCCACCGCGTCCACGACTTCCCCGTTCGTCGCTCTCCGCAACCCCGAGGCGGCAGAGTAGGGCGAATCACGGGTCCGCGGGAGTCCCCCTGTGGATGACGCGATGACGCCTCGTGGTCACCGCGGCCTGCGCCGTCTCGCACAGAATGCTGGATTCCGCACCCGTTCACCGGCGTGTTGCGCCACCAATCCAGCATTCTGCGAGCGGGCCAGGGTGGCGGGATTGCATGATCACGAGGGGTGGGGTGGCGGGATTGCATGATCACGAGGGATGGGGATGGGAGGGTGCAGGGAGAGACCCACGTCACCGGGGGCATCCCCTCGCGATGGAGGCTACGGCTCAGTAGCCTCCGGTCACCACGACGCCGACACAGTCAGGGAGCCCGCCGTGCAGCACATCCTCGACGCCATCCTGTCCGGTACCGCGACGAGCGAGGACTACGCCGCCCTCGACGTCCCCGACCACTACCGCGCGGTCACCGTGCACAAGGACGAGGTCGACATGTTCGCCGGCCTGCCGGCGCAGGAGAAGGACCCGCGCCGCTCGCTGCACGTCGAGGACGTCCCGACCCCCGAGCTCGGCCCCGGCGAGGCCCTGGTCGCCGTCATGGCCAGCGCGATCAACTACAACACCGTGTGGACGTCGATCTTCGAGCCGGTGTCGACGTTCGGCTTCCTCGAGCGCTACGGACGCACCTCGCCGCTGGCCAAGCGGCACGACCTGCCCTACCACGTCATCGGCTCCGACCTGGCCGGGGTCGTGCTGCGCACGGGCCCGGGGGTGCACGCCTGGAAGCCCGGGGACGAGGTCGTCGCGCACTGCCTGTCGGTCGAGCTCGAGCGCCCCGAGGGCCACAACGACACGATGATGGACCCCGAGCAGCGGATCTGGGGCTTCGAGACGAACTTCGGCGGCCTGGCCGAGCTCGCGCTCGTCAAGGCCAACCAGCTCATGCCCAAGCCGGGCCACCTCACCTGGGAGGAGGCCGCGAGCCCGGGCCTGGTGAACTCCACCGCCTACCGCCAGCTGATCTCCCGCAACGGCGCCGGCCTCAAGCTCGGCGACACCGTCCTGATCTGGGGCGCCTCCGGCGGTCTCGGGTCGTACGCCACCCAGCTGGCGCTGGCCGCCGGCGCCACCCCGGTGTGCGTGGTGTCCAGCGCCGAGAAGGCCGACATCTGCCGGGCGATGGGCGCCGAGCTCGTCATCGACCGCAAGGCCGAGGACTTCCGGTTCTGGAAGGACGAGACCACCCAGGACCCCCGGGAGTGGAAGCGCTTCGGCACCCGGATCCGGGAGCTCACCGGTGGGCGGGACGTCGACATCGTCTTCGAGCACCCCGGCCGGGAGACCTTCGGCGCCAGCGTCTACGTCGCCCGCCGCGGCGGCACCATCGTCACCTGCGCCTCGACGTCCGGGTTCTGGCACGAGTACGACAACCGCTACCTGTGGATGAACCTCAAGCGGATCGTCGGGTCCCACTTCGCGAACTACCGCGAGGCGTGGGAGGCCAACGACCTCATCGCCCGCGGGCTCATCCACCCGACGCTGAGCCGCAGCTACCCCCTCGAGCAGACCGGGCAGGCGACCTACGACGTCCACCGCAACCTGCACCAGGGCAAGGTGGGCGTGCTGGCCCTCGCGCCACAGGAGGGTCTGGGTGTCCGGGACCCGGAGCTGCGCGCCCGCCACGAGCAGGAGATCAACCGGTTCCGCAACGTGTGACGCGCCGACGCCGGCGAGCGCCCCGCGGTCGCTAGGGTCACGCTCGTGAGCGAGGACGGCGGCGGCCGGGTGCGGCGCTGGCGCGAGCGCGTCCGCCGGCTGCGGGCCGCCGTCCCGGCGCGGCCGCGCCCCACGGGCTACCCGCGTCCCCCGCGCGCCGCCCGACGGCAGGCGGTGACCGGTGTGCCGACGCTCGACGCCCTGCTCAACCCCCCGCCGGAGGAGGCCGGCGCCGAGCCGGCCGACGCGGACACGCGTCCCCCGGGGGCCACTGCCGACGACCCGGACGTCGCGGCCGAGACCTCGGACGGTGCCCCCACCCTGGGGCCGGACACCGGCCGGCCGGAGCGCCGGCGGGGCCGCTTCGGCCCGCCTGGCCAGCCGATCAACCGCAGCAACCCGTTCTACGTCGGCTTCGTCGGCGCCATCGGCGTCCTCGTCGCGTGGGGTCTGGTCAACCTGCTCGGCGCGATGTCCTCGGTGCTCACGCTCGTCGTCATCTCGCTGTTCCTCGCCCTCGGCCTGGACCCGGTCGTCGCGTGGATGCAGGGCCGCGGGGTGCCGCGCGGTGCGGCGATCGCGCTGGTGTTCCTCGGCCTGCTCGCCGTGTTCGCCGCGTTTATGTCCTCGGTCATCCCGCCGGTGGTCGACCAGGCCAGCGAGATCGCCGCGAACGCCCCGCAGTACGTCGAGCAGGTCTCGCAGTACCTCCAGCGCTCGGAGTGGCTCAACGACCTCGACGAGGAGTACGAGGTCACCGAGCGGGTGCTGACCGAGCTGGAGTCGGTGCTGGCCAGCGGGCAGACGGTGACGACGGTCTTCGGCGGCATCTTCGGCGCGGGCCGGGCCGTGGTCTCCGGGGTGGCCAGCACGGTCACCGTGCTCGTGCTCACCCTGTACTTCCTCGCCTCGCTCAACGGCATGAAGTCGATGGCCTACGCCCTCGTCCCCGCCTCCCGACGCCGCCGGGTCCAGCTGCTCGGCGACGAGATCACCCGCCGCATCGGCGGGTTCGTCAGCGGCCAGCTGCTGCTGGCCGCCATCAACGGGCTGCTCAGCTGGATCGTGCTGTCGGTGATGGGCATCCCCTACGCCGAGGTGCTCGCCTTCACCGTCGGCCTGCTGGGCGTGGTGCCCCTCGTCGGCGCGACGCTCGGCGCCGTCATCGTCGTCATCGCGGCGCTGTTCACGTCCTTCACGTCGGCGCTCATCCTGACCGCCTACTACATCGCCTACCAGCAGTTCGAGAACTACGTCCTGGCGCCACGGGTCATGGCCCGCACCGTCTCCGCGCCGGGCGGGGTGATCCTCGTCGCGGCGCTCGCCGGCGGCAGCCTGCTGGGGATCGTCGGCGCGCTCATCGCCATCCCGCTGGCGGCCGGGCTGCTGCTCATCGTCGAAGAGGTCGTCATCCCGCAGCAGAACCGGGCCTGAGGTCGTCCACGATCTCGTAGTCGCCCGCCCACGTCGTCGGCAACGGCGACGCCGCGGGGTTGACCCGGGCGACGATCTCGTCGAGCACCCGGCGCACCTGCGCCTCCCCCACCCACAGGTGCCGGGCGTTCTCGACCACGACGATCTCGGCCTGGGTCAGCGGGGCGAAGCCCTCCCGGGCGGGCCCCGGCGGCAGGAAGTCGTCGTGCTCGGGGACGAGGGCAAGCACCGGCTTGCCCGAGTCGGCCCACCGCCGCAGGTCCTCCGGGCCGGAGTACCGCAGGGGCGGCGAGAGCAGGATGGCGCCCTCGACGGACGGGTCGCAGCCGTGCCGCAGGGCGAGGTCGGTGCCGAACGACCAGCCGACGAGCCAGCGCCGCGGCAGGTCGTGGAACTCCGCGTACTCGATCGCCGCCGCCACGTCGAAGCGCTCGCCGTCCCCGCCCTCGAAGTGCCCCTCGCTCGTCCCCCGAGGACTGCTGACTCCCCGCAGGTTGAACCGCAGGACGGCGAGGTCGGCCAGCGCCGGGAGCCGCCAGGCGGCCTTGCGGAAGACGTGGCTGTCCATGAACCCACCGTGGGTGGGCAGCGGGTGCAGCGTGATGAGGGTGGCCACGGGGTCCCGGTCCAGCGGCAGGGCGAGCTCGCCGACGAGCGTCAGCCCGTCGGCGGTGTGCAGCTCGATGTCCTCCCGGCGGGCGGGCAGGACGGTGTTCGACCGGATCCGGATGGGTTCGCTCATCGCTGCGGCAGCCTACCGACGCCCCGTGCCGACCGTGCTCAGCGCCGGGGGCGCCGCCGGGACCGGGCCTGCCAGCAGGGCCGGTGCCAGTGCCGGCGGTCGGCGACGGCGCTGTCCTCACCGAGCAGGTCGTCGGCAGGCCAGACGACGAGGTGCGCCACCCCCGGCGGGATCTCCTGGTCGCACCCGGGGCACCGGTAGGTCTTCGTCGACCCGGCGCCGGTGACCGGCCGGACGAACCACTCCCGGCCGTCCCCGCCCTGGCGGCGGGGCGCCGATCCGAGCGCCCGCTCGACGTCAAGCGGGGCGGGCCGGGCCGCGGGCGCGCGCCGGCCGCCGCGACGGGGCCGGTTGCTGCGGGGCACGCACCGATTGTGACCCAGGGCGATGGCGGGCATCACCACGCCATGTCAGGCGTAGGTGCGGAAGCCGCGACCGGTCTTGCGGCCGAGGTAGCCGGCCATGACGAGCTGCTCGAGCAGCGGTGAAGGAGCGAAGCCCGGTTCGCGGAACTCCAGGTACAGCTGCCGCTCGATCGCCAGGGCCACGTCGAGACCGACGACGTCGAGGACCTCGAAGGGACCCATCGGGTAGCCGGTGCCCTTCTTCATCGCCAGGTCGATGTCGTCGGCGCTGGCGTAGTGCGCCTGGAGCATCTTCACCGCGTCGTTGAGGTAGGGGAACAGCAGGGCGTTGACGATGAACCCGGCGCGGTCACCGCAGGTCACCGGGTGCTTGCCGATCCGGCGGCACAGGTCCACGACGGTGGCAGTGACGTCGTCCGCGGTCGAGACGGTGTGGACGACCTCCACGAGCCGCATCACCGGGGCGGGGTTGAAGAAGTGCATGCCGATGACGTCGCGGGGACGCTCGGTGGCCGCCGCGCACTCGACCACCGGCAGCGAGGACGTCGTGGTGGCCAGGACGGCGCCGGGCCGGCAGATCTCGTCGAGGTTGGAGAACAGCGCCTGCTTGACGCTGAGCTCCTCGACCACGGCCTCCACGACGAGGTCCACGTCGCGCAGGTCCTCCAGGTCGGTGCTGCCGGTGAACCGGGCCAGGGCGGCGTCCCGCTCGTCCTCGGAGAGCTTGCCGCGCTGGACGGCCTTCTCCAGGCTCTTGGTCATCGCTGCGACCACCCCGGCGATCTTCTCCTGGCCGCGGGCGACGAGGACGACGTCCAGACCGGCCTTGGCGAACACCTCGGCGATGCCGGTGGCCATCGTCCCGGAGCCCACCACGCCGACCCGGCGGACGTCGCGCAGGCTGGTCCCGGCCGGCGGCTCGCCGGAGGGGGTGAGCTCGTCCGGGACGACCTGGGAGGAGCCCGGCTCGGCGTAGGTGTAGAAGCCGCGGCCGCTCTTGCGGCCCTTGAGGCCGGCGGTGACCATCTGCTTGAGGATGGGGCTCGGCGCGTGCAGCCGGTCGCGGCCCTGCTTGTACATCGTGTCGAGGATCTCGTAGGCGGTGTCGAGGCCGATGAGGTCCATCAGCGCCAGCGGGCCCATCGGGTAGCCGGCGCCGAGCTGCATCGCCGCGTCGATGTCCTCGCGGGTGGCGTACCGCGACTCGTACATCGACACGGCGTGGTTGAGGTAGCCGAACAGCAGCGCGTTGGCGATGAAACCCGCCTTGTCCCCGACGACGACCGGCTCCTTGCCCAGGCGGCGGGCCAGCTCGACGACGTCGGCGACGACGTCCTCCTCGGTGACGACGGTCCGCACCACCTCGACGAACGGCAGCACCGGGGCGGGGTTGAAGAAGTGCATGCCGACGACGCGGCGCGGGTTGTGGGTGGCGACGGAGATCTCGGTGACCGACAGGCTCGAGGTGTTCGTGGCGAGGATCGCGTCGGCGGACACGATCGAGTCCAGCTTGCCGAAGATCTCCTGCTTGAGGTCGAGGTGCTCGGGCACCGCCTCGATGACGAGGTCGGTGCCGGCGAGGTCCTCCAGCGCGGTGGTGAAGGAGATCCGCCCGAGCAGCGCCGCCTGCTCCTCCTCGCTGAGCTTGCCGCGGCGCACGGCGCGCCCGGTGGACTGCTCGACGTGACCGCGACCGGCCTGGACGGCGGCGTCGTCCACCTCGACGGCGACGACGGACAGCCCGGTGCGGGCCAGCACCTCGACGATGCCGGATCCCATCGTGCCGAGGCCGACCACACCGACCGTGCTGATCTCGCGGGCCATGACGTCCTCCGGGAGTGCGTTGCGTTCTCGTGGCGGGACCGGCGCCGCCGGCGCCGGGTACGGGCATCCTCGCAGAGCCGGGGCCGGCACAGAACCGTGCGCTCGGTCACCTGCGTCGCGCCGGTAGCCTCCGCGCCGTGCGTCTGGTCATCGCCCGCTGCTCGGTGGACTACGTGGGCCGGCTCACCGCCCACCTCCCGCTGGCCACCCGGCTGCTCGTCGTCAAGGCGGACGGCAGCGTGCTCGTGCACTCCGACGGCGGCTCCTACAAGCCGCTGAACTGGATGAGCCCGCCGTGCTCGCTGACCGTGGCCGAGCCGGCGCCCCAGGACGCCGCGGCCGGCGTGGAGCAGGTGTGGACGGTGCAGGCGACCCGCAGCGAGGACCGCCTCGTCGTGCGGGTGCACGAGGTGCTGCACTCCTCCCAGCACGACCTGGGCGTCGACCCCGGCCTGGTCAAGGACGGCGTCGAGGCGCACCTGCAGCGCCTGCTGGCCGAGCAGATCTCCACCCTCGGCGAGGGGTACACCCTCGTACGCCGGGAGTACCCGACGGCGATCGGCCCGGTCGACATCCTGGCCCGAGACCCGCGCGGGGCGACGGTGGCGGTCGAGATCAAGCGCCGCGGCGAGATCGACGGCGTCGAGCAGCTCACCCGGTACCTCGAGCTGCTGAACCGGGACCCCCGGCTGGCGCCGGTGACGGGGGTGTTCGCGGCGCAGGAGATCCGCCCGCAGGCACGGGTGCTCGCCCAGGACCGCGGGATCCGCTGCGTGACGCTCGACTACGACGCGCTGCGCGGGGTGGACGACGTGGCGTCCAGGCTCTTCTGAGCGCCGACGGCTGACAGCCTGCCGGACGGCGGGCATGCTGGCCCGGTGACCCAGCGCGTGATCGTCGTCGGGGCCGGGGTGATCGGCCTGTCCTGCGCCGTCCGCCTGGCCGAGGCCGGGTTCGACGCCCACGTCCTAGCCCGCGAGCTGCCGCTGGAGACGACGTCCGCGGTGGCCGGCGCGCTGTGGTTCCCCTACCGGGCCGAGCCGGCCGCCGACGTCGCCCGCTGGGGTCGCGTCACGCTCGAGGAGCTGCTGCGGCTCGCGGACGCCGAGGAGGAGGCGGGCGTCCTGGTCCGGGACGGCGTCCTGCTGCACCACACCCCGCCGCAGCGGCCGTCGTGGGCGGACGCCGTCTCCGACCTCACCTCCCTGCACCCGGTCACCGACCCGGCGCCCGGCTACCGGCACGGGCTCGCCGCGCGGGTGCCGCTCGTCGACATGGGGCGCTACCTGCCGTGGCTGCAGGCCCGCCTGGAACGGGCCGGCGGCACCGTCACCCGGATGCCGCTGCCGGCCCTGCCCGAGCGCGGCGTCGTCGTCAACGCCACCGGGGTGGCCGCCCGGGCGGTCGCCGCCGACCCGCTGGTGCACCCGGTCCGCGGCCAGGTCGTCGTCCTGGAGAACCCCGGCCTGGACCGGTGGCTCGTCGACGACGAGGAGACCCCGGACGGCCGGCTCGTGTACGTGCTGCCGCGCACGGACACCGTCGTCGTC
Source organism: Quadrisphaera sp. GCM10027208 (assembly GCF_042658805.1). Lineage (NCBI taxonomy): Bacteria > Bacillati > Actinomycetota > Actinomycetes > Kineosporiales > Kineosporiaceae > Quadrisphaera > Quadrisphaera sp. GCM10027208. The sequence continues at coordinate 475,351 of NZ_JBHSRC010000002.1, read as the reverse complement.
GGCGGCTGCGCGGTCGAGGACGACTGGGACCCGGTGCCGGACCCGGACCTCGCCGAGGCCATCCTCGCCCGGGCCACCGAGGTCGAGCCGCGCCTGCGCGGCGCCCGGGTGCTGGCCCACCGAGTGGGTCTGCGGCCCGCCCGCTCCGCGGTTCGCCTTGAGACGACCCATGCGGGCGACGGCACGGTCGTGCACTGCTACGGCCACGGCGGCGCCGGGGTGACCCTGTCGTGGGGGTGCGCCGACGAGGTGCTCGAGCAGGTCCGCGCCGCCACCGGGTACTGACGGCGGGCAGCCGCCCGCGCGCAGCCCGAGACGGACCGCCAGCGCGAGACCGGCCAGGCCGGCACCCAGACCGGCGACGACGAACAGGACGACGTCGGTACTCACTCCGGAACGTCACCAACGCGCCGCCAGCCGTCGGCGTCGACCTCGACCACCCCGGGCGCCCGGAGCAGATCGGGCAGGGCCGCTGCAACGTCGGCCGGAACGCGGACGACGACCGTCTCACCCCGGTGCAGGTCCGCCAGTGCCTCCAGCTGGGCCCACGGGTCCGTGGGGCCAAGGTCCACCGACGTCGGCGTTCCGTCCGGCACGAGCAGGAAACGGGCGGGGCACTGCAGGTCACTCACGGCGGCAGCCTGCCACGATGACCCGTGTGATCGAGGACCTCGACGACACCGCGCTGCGCGCCCGGGCGAGCATCAAGTGGGACCTGGCCGAGCCGGACGTGCTGCCGGCCTGGGTGGCCGAGAACGACTTCGCCCCCGCCCCGCCCGTGCAGCAGGCGGTCGCCGAGGCGGTGGCCCGGGGCGCCTTCGGCTACCCCACCGTCGACGAGCGCACCGGGCTGCCCGAGGCGACGGCGCAGTACTGCGCGTCCGCGTGGGGGTGGCACGTGGACCCCGGCCGGGTGCTGCTCAGCGGGGACGTCATGGCCGGGGTCCGGCTCGTGCTCGAGACGCTCTGCGAGAAGGCCCCCGTCGTCGTCCCGACACCGGCGTACCCGCCGTTCCTGGACGTCGTCCCGCTCACCGGACGCGAGCTCGTCACCGTCCCGCTCGACCCGGACGCCGAGCGCGCGGTCCTCGACCTGGACCAGGTCGAGGCCGAGCTGGCCGCCGGCGCCCGCACCGTGCTGCTGTGCAACCCGCACAACCCCTGGGGGCGGGCGTTCACGGCCGAGGAGCTCACCGGCCTGCGCGACGTCGTCACCCGGTACGGGGCGCGGGTGGTCTCCGACGAGATCCACGCCCCGCTCGTGCTGCCCGGCGCACAGCACGTGCCGTACGCGTCGCTGCCCGGGACCACGGAGCACACGACGACCGTGCTGTCGGCGAGCAAGGCCTTCAACGTGCCGGGCCTGAAGTGCGCGCAGGTCGTCTGCGGGTCGGCCGAGGACCACACCGCGCTGCGCCGGGTGCCCGTCGTCGCCAACCACGGCGTCTCCCCACTGGGGATCGTGGCGAACACGGCGGCCTGGGCCGAGGGCGGACCGTGGCTCGCGGCCCTGATCGAGCGCCTCGACGCGAACCGCGGCCTGCTGGAGCACCTCGTCGCCGAGCACCTGCCGGGGGTCCGGATGCGCCGCATCGAGGCGACCTACCTGGCCTGGCTCGACGTCCGGGCCCTCGACCTGCCCGCCTCCCCGGCGGCCACCGCGCTCGACCGTGGCCGGGTGATGGTCAACGACGGGCTCGCCTTCGGCCCGGGCGGGCAGGGCCACGTCCGGCTCAACACGGCGACGAGCCCCGAACGGCTGACCGAGGCGGTCCACCGCCTGGCCCGGGCCTGGTACGGCGACGGCCGGTCGGTGTCAGCTCGCTGACTGCCGGTGCCCGGAGAGCTCCGGCAGCCCGTAGGCGCGCCTGATCGCGGCGACCACCCGGCCGAGGACCTCGTCGAGCCCGAAGTCCTTGGGCGTGAACACCTCGGCGACGCCGGCCTCCCGCAGCCGGTGGGCGTCGCCGTCCGGGATGATCCCGCCGACGACGACCGGCACGTCACCGAGGTCGTGCTCCCGCAGCCCCTGCAGGACCTGGGGCACCAGCTCCATGTGGGATCCGGACAGCACCGACAGGCCGACGCAGTGCACGTCCTCGGCGACCGCGGCCGCGACGATCTGCGCCGGCGTGAGCCGGATGCCCTGGTAGATGACCTCGAAGCCGGCGTCCCGGGCGCGGACGGCGACCTGCTCGGCGCCGTTGGAGTGACCGTCGAGCCCGGGTTTGCCGACGAGCATCCGCAGCCGGGTCCCGAGCTCCTCACCGGTGCGCCGCACGGCCTCCCGCAGCGCGGCCAGCTCGCCGGCGGGCTCCCCCGCACCACCAGGCGCGCTCCCGTCCCGCCCGGACTGGTCCGCCACCGACGGCGCGCCGACCGAGCCGGACACCCCCGTCGGGGCGCGGTACTCCCCGAACACCTCCCGCAGCGCACCGGCCCACTCCCCCGTCGTCACCCCGGCCCGGGCGCACGCGAGCGTCGCGGGCACGAGGTTGGCGTCGCCGCGCGCCTCCTCGGTGAGCCGACGCAGCGCGTCGGCGGCCGCCTGTTTGCGGGCCGGGTCGGCGTCCCGCTCGGAGCGCCAGCGGCGCACCGCCTCGACCGCGGCGGCCTCGACCCCCGGGTCCACGGTCTGGATCACCGTCGTGAGGTCGGCGGTCAGCGGGTTCGGCTCGGTGCTGGTGAACCGGTTGACGCCGACGACGACGTCCTGCCCGGTCTCGATCCGGCGCCGGCGGGCGGCGTGCGAGGCGACGAGGGCCTGCTTCATGTACCCGGACTCGACGGCGGCGACGGCCCCGCCCATCGCCAGCACGCGATCGATCTCGGCGCGCGCGCCGTCCGCGATCTGGCGGACCTTCGCCTCGACCACCGGGCTGCCGTCGAACAGGTCCTCGTACTCCAGCAGGTCGGACTCGTAGGCGAGCACCTGCTGCATCCGCAGGCTCCACTGCTGATCCCACGGCCGGGGCAGGCCGAGGGCCTCGTTCCAGGCCGGCAGCTGGACGGCGCGCGCCCGGGCCCGCTTGGACAGCGTCACCCCTAGCATCTCCAGCACGATCCGCTGGACGTTGTTCTCCGGCTGGGCCTCGGTCAGGCCCAGGGAGTTGACCTGGACGCCGTAGCGGAACCGCCGCTGGCGCTCGTCGCTCACCCCGTAGCGCTCCCGGGTCAGCTCGTCCCACAGCTCGACGAAGGCGCGCATCTTGCACATCTCCTCGACGAACCGGACCCCGGCGTTGACGAAGAACGAGATCCGGCCGACCACCTCCCCGAACCGCTCCGGCGGCACCTGGCCGGAGTCCCGGACGGCGTCGAGCACCGCGATCGCCGTGCACATCGAGTAGGCGATCTCCTGCACCGGCGTCGCGCCGGCCTCCTGGAGGTGGTAGCTGCAGATGTTGATCGGGTTCCACCGCGGGACCTCCGACACGGTGTACGCGATGAGGTCCGTGACGAGCCGCAGGCTGGGCCCAGGCGGGAAGGCGTAGGTCCCGCGGGAGAGATACTCCTTGATGATGTCGTTCTGCGTGGTGCCGGCCAGCTGGCCGGGCGCCGCCCCCTGCTCCTCGGCGACGACCTGGTAGAGCGCGAACACCCACATCGCGGTCGCGTTGATGGTCATCGACGTGTTCATCTCGGCGAGCGGGATGCCGTCGAACAGGGCGCGCATGTCACCGACGTGGCTGACCGGGACACCGACCTTGCCGACCTCGCCCCGGGCGAGCTCGTGGTCGGGGTCGTAGCCGGTCTGGGTCGGCAGGTCGAAGGCGACGGACAGGCCGGTCTGGCCCTTCTCGAGGTTGCGCCGGTACAGCGCGTTGGACTCCCGGGCGCTGGAGTGCCCGGCGTAGGTCCGCATCACCCACGGCCGGTCGCGCTCGGGCCGGCTCGGCTGGGACGGGTCAGTCATCGGTCGACCTCCTGGCAGGTGCGGTGAGGCTACCGACCGGTACCGCGGTTACGGGAGGTCAACCGGAGGTGAGGGAGGCCACTTCCGGCCCGGGCGAGCAGCGGCACCGCCGGGCACCGCGGCGCACACTGGACGGGTGTCCCCGTGGCAGAGCTACTCCTACCTGCTGGGCCCGCTCGTCGCGTTCGCGATGGTGGCCGTGCTGGCGCTACTGCTGCGCTGGGCGTTCTCTCGCGGCCACTCGCTGGTGGAGTCCCCGCCCCGGGCAGGTGCGCCGCAGGACTACGGGCTGCTCGTCGCCGTCGCCGAGCCGGCCACGTTCGTCGAGGCCGAGGTGCTGCGCCGCCGGCTCGCCGAGGCGGGGATCACCGCGACGCTGGCGCCGACCACCCTGGGACCCCGGGTGCTCGTGTTCCCCCGGGACGCCGACACGGCCCGGGCCGTCCTCCGGGACTGACCCGGCGGCGGCCGCGGGGCCCACCGGGGTCACGGAGCGAGCAGCCCGGTGGCGTCGTCCACGGTGCTCCGGCGCACCTGGGCCCCCAGACCCGCCAGCGTCCCGACGAGGTCCTCGTACCCGCGGTCCACGTGGCCGGCCCCCTCGACGGTCGTCACCCCGTCGGCGACGAGGCCGGCCACGACGAGGGCCGCGCCGGCGCGGATGTCGGTGGCCACGACCGGCGCCCCGGACAGGCGTGGCCGTCCCCGCACGAGCACGTGGTGGCCGTCCACCCGGACGTCGGCGCCGAGCCGGGCGACCTCGTCGACGAACCGGAACCGGGACTCGAACAGGTTCTCGGTGATCACCGCGGAGCCGAGGGACACCGCGCCCAGCGCGACGGCGAACGGCTGCAGGTCGGTCGGGAACCCGGGGTACGGCAGCGTCGCGACGTCCACGGCCTGCGCCCGGCGCGGCCCGACGACCCGGAAGCCGGCGGCGTCGGCCAGCACGTCGGCACCGGCGGCGCGCAGCTTGTCCAGCGGCAGCCGCAGGTGGTCGGCGCGCCCGCCGCGCACCAGCACGTCCCCGCCGGTGGCCGCCGCCGCGTACGCCCACGAACCGGCCACCACCCGGTCGGCGACCACGCGGTGCTCCACCGGGTGCAGGCCCTCGACGCCCTCGACGACGAGACGACCGGTGCCGATGCCGTCGATCCGCGCGCCCATCGCGACGAGCATCTCCGCGAGGTCGACCACCTCCGGCTCGCGGGCCGCGTTGTCGAGCACGGTCGTGCCCGTGGCCAGGACGGCCGCCATGAGGAGGTTCTCGGTCGCCCCCACCGACGGGAAGGCCAGCGGCACCTCGGCGCCGGTCAGCCCGCGGGGGGCCTGCGCGACGAGGTAGCCGTGGTCGACGTGCACGGTCGCGCCGAGCGCCTCCAGGCCGGCGACGTGCAGGTCCAGACCGCGCGAGCCGATGGCGTCGCCGCCGGGCATCGCCACGTCGACGCGGCCGACCCGGGCGACGAGCGGGCCGAGCACGCTGATGGAGGCGCGCATCGCCCGCACCAGCTCGTAGTCGGCCCGGTGCCCCGGCTCGTCCGGCACGTCCACGGTGACGACGTGCGCGCCGGTGTCGTGCTCGACCGTGCACCCGAGCCGGCGCAGCAGCTCGGCCATGATCCGGACGTCGAGGATGTCCGGGACGTCGAGCAGGGTGCTGTGCCCGGGGGCCAGCAGGCAGCCGGCCATGAGCTTGAGCACGCTGTTCTTGGCCCCGCGCACGGTGACCTCGCCCTGCAGCCGGGCGCCGCCGGCGACCTCGATGCGCTCCACGACCGGCGATCGTAGGGGGGCGCGTCGTAGTGTCAGGCCATGGTCAACCTCACCCGCATCTACACCCGCACCGGCGACGACGGCACGACGGCGCTCGGTGACTTCAGCCGGACCCGCAAGACCGACGCCCGGCTGGTCGCCTACGCCGACGTCGACGAGGCCAACTCGGCGATCGGCGTCGTGCTGGCCGCCCCGGACGCGGCCGACGTCCTCGGCGAGGACGTCGTCGCCCTGCTGACCCGAGTGCAGAACGACCTGTTCGACGTCGGCGCCGACCTGTGCACACCGCTCGCGCCGACCTACGACCACCCCCCGCTGCGGGTCCGCGAGCAGTGGGTGGCGGAGCTCGAGACGGCCTGCGACACCTACAACGAGCCGTTGACGCGGCTGCGCTCGTTCGTCCTGCCCGGGGGCACGCCGGCGTCGGCGGGGCTGCACGTGGCCCGGACCGTCGTCCGGCGCGCCGAGCGGTCGGCCTGGGCGGCGATCGAGTCCTACGGCACCGGCGAGCAGGGCGGGGTCAACCCGCTGACGGCGACGTACCTCAACCGCCTGTCCGACCTGCTGTTCATCCTCGCGCGGTACGCCAACCGGTCGGCCGGCGACGTGCTGTGGCAGCCCGGCGGCGGTCGCCAGGAGGCGCCGGCCCGTCGGCAGCGGCGGCAGGACGCCTAGGTCCTGCTCCGGCGTGCGGTCCTGCTCCGCCGGGCGCTCAGGTCACGCGCGCGGTCTGCCCGGGCGGCGCGGACTCCAGCCATGAGGCGAGGCCGGTGTAGGCGTCCTCGGTCATCGCCAGGTCGAGGTCGTCGCCGCGGTGGCGGCAGTGGACGACGACGGCCTGCGGGACGACGGCGGTCACCTCCGAGCCCTGGGTGGGGCGGCGGTCGACCACCGCGAGGTCCCCGCGGCGCCAGGTCGCCTTGGGTCGCAGCGAGAACGAGAACACCCGGAACCACTCGAGCCGGTCGTAGCCGTAGCGAGCGACGCCGAGGCTCCAGTGGCCGTCGGGCAGGCGCAGCGAGCAGTCGAAGGACGCCCGGCGCCGGGCCAGCCCCTGCCGGCGCAGCACGAACGCTGCGGCCAGGACGACGAGGAGCAGGGTGAGACCGAGGGCGGCCAGCAGGGGGACGACGAGCTCCTCCACGTGGCCGCCTCGGACTACCGGGAGGCCGTGGTCTCGTCCGGCATGGTCACGTCGTCGAGGACCAGGACGACGCGGTCGTGCTCGACCGACAGGAACCCGCCGCCCGTGGTCACCGTCACCGGCGACCCGCTGACGGGGTGCACCCGGACCTCGCCCTGGACGAGGGCGCCGAGGACCGGGGTGTGACCCGGCATGACGCCGAGCTCGCCCTCCGTGGTCCGGGCCACGACGAGCGATGCCTCGCCGGACCAGACCGTCCGGTCGGCTGCGACGAGCTCGACATGGAGTTCGGCCACGGGTTCACGCCTCCTGCGTCCGGGGGGGTGCCGCCGGTCGTGGCGGCGGTGCGGTGCCGAGGATAGCCACCGCCTGACACGACGACGACGCGGGGCCCGCACCGGTCGACCGGTGCGGGCCCCGCGGCGGGCGGACTGCGCGCTACTCGCCGGTCTCCTTCTGGATCCGGGCCCAGTTGCGCTCGACGTCCTCCAGGCCGCCGCACATGAAGAACGCCTGCTCGGCGACGTGGTCGTACTCGCCGTCCGCGATCTTCGTGAAGGCCTCGACGGTCTCCGACAGCGGCACGGTCGAGCCCTCGATGCCGGTGAACTGCTTGGCGACGTAGGTGTTCTGGGACAGGAACCGCTGGATCCGGCGGGCCCGGTTGACGACGATCTTGTCCTCCTCCGACAGCTCGTCGACGCCGAGGATGGCGATGATGTCCTGCAGCTCCTTGTTGCGCTGCAGGATCTGCTTGACCCGCACCGCGGTGGTGTAGTGCTCCTGGGAGATGTACCGCGGGTCGAGGATGCGGGAGGTGGAGGTCAGCGGGTCCACGGCCGGGTAGATGCCCAGGGACGCGATCTCCCGGGAGAGCTCGGTGGTCGCGTCGAGGTGGGCGAACGTCGTCGCCGGGGCGGGGTCGGTGTAGTCGTCGGCGGGCACGTAGATCGCCTGCATCGAGGTGATCGAGTGGCCGCGGGTCGAGGTGATCCGCTCCTGGAGCAGGCCCATCTCGTCGGCAAGGTTGGGCTGGTAGCCCACCGCCGACGGCATCCGGCCCAGCAGCGTGGAGACCTCCGAGCCGGCCTGGGTGAACCGGAAGATGTTGTCGATGAACAGCAGCACGTCCTGCTGCTGCACGTCGCGGAAGTACTCCGCCATCGTCAGCGCGGACAGGGCCACCCGCAGGCGGGTGCCCGGCGGCTCGTCCATCTGGCCGAAGACGAGCGCGGTGGAGCCCAGGACGCCGGACTCCTCCATCTCCACGATGAGGTCGTTGCCCTCACGGGTCCGCTCCCCGACCCCGGCGAACACCGACACGCCGCCGTGGTCACGGGCCACGCGGGCGATCATCTCCTGGATGAGCACCGTCTTGCCGACGCCGGCGCCGCCGAACAGGCCGATCTTGCCGCCCTGCACGTAGGGCGTCAGCAGGTCGATGACCTTGATGCCGGTCTCGAACATCTCGGTCTTGGACTCGAGCTGGTCGAACGCCGGGGCGGTCCGGTGGATCGGCCAGCGCTCGGTGACCTCCAGCGGCTCGTCGCAGTTGAGGCAGTCCCCGACGACGTTGAAGACCTTGCCGAGGGTGACGTCGCCGACGGGGACGCTGATCGGCGCGCCGGTGTCGTGCACCGGCATGCCGCGGACCAGGCCGTCGGTGGGCTTCATCGCGATGGCCCGGACCATGTTGTCGCCGACGTGCTGGGCGACCTCGAGCCACAGGGTGGTCTGCTCGCCGAGCAGCTCGTAGGTGACCTGCAGGGCGTTGTTGATGTCGGGGATCGCGTCCGCGGGGAACTCGATGTCGACGACGGGCCCGGTGACCCGGGCGATGCGGCCGACGCCGGGCTCGGTGGAGCGGACGTCGGTCTCCGGGAGAGTGGCGGTCATGGTGTGTCTCTCAGCTCCTACCGGCTCGCGGTGGCCTGGGCGAGCGCGTCCGCGCCACCCACGATCTCACTGATCTCGTTCGTGATCTCCGCCTGGCGCGCCTGGTTGGCCAGCCGGGTGTACGTGCGGATGAGCTCCTCGGCGTTGTCGCTCGCGGACTTCATCGCACGCTGACGCGACGCCTGCTCGCTGGCCGCGGCCTGCAGCAGGCAGTTGTAGATGCGGCTGCCGATGTAGCGCGGCAGCAGCGCGTCGAGCACCTGCTCGACGTCCGGCTCGAACTCGTAGAGCGGCAGCAGCTCGTCCGGCGACGGCTCCTCGACCCCTTCGACGACCTCCAGGGGCAGCAGCCGGATGACCTCGGGCTGCTGGGTGACCATGTTGACGAACCGGGTGAAGACGACGTGGATCTCGTCCACGCCGCCGTCCTCCGACCCCCGCACGAAGGCGTCGACGAGCGTGTCCCCGATCTCCCGGGCGACCTCGAACGTCGGCTGCTCGGAGTGACCGGTCCACTCCCGCTCGACCGGGCGCCGGCGGAACCGGTAGTAGGCCACCGCCTTGCGGCCGAACAGGTACGGGACCGGCTCGACGTCGTTCTCCCGCAGCCGCTCGGCGAGCCGCTCGCCCTCCTTGAGGACGTTGGCGGAGTACGCCCCGGCCATGCCGCGGTCGCTGGTGACGAGCAGTACCGCGGCCCGACGCACCTCGGCCTTCTCGGTCGTCAGCGGGTGCTCGGCGTCCGAGAACGTCGCCACCGCCGACACGGCGCGGGTGATCGCCCGGGCGTACGGCGTCGAGGCGGTCACCGCCTGGCGCGCGCGGGAGATCCGCGACGTCGCGATCAGCTCCATCGCGCGGAAGATCTTCTTCATCGACTGCGTCGACCGGATCCGTCCGCGGTAGACCCGCTGCTGGGCTCCCATGTGCTCTGCTCTCTCGTCGTCTGCTTCGAGGCCGCCGTCAGCGCTTCTGCCGGACGATCTTCTCCTGCTCGACCTCGGCCTCGTCGATCGCCTCGGCCTCCTCGTGGCCGGGCTGGACGAAGCCGCCGTCCTGCCCGCCGGAGAAGCCCTGCAGGAAGGACTGCACCTCGCGCTCCAGGGTGGCCGCGGTGTCGTCCGAGAAGGTGCCGGTCTCCCGGATGGTCGACAGGACGTCGGTGGAGCGGCGCAGGTGGTCGAGGAACTCGGTCTCGAAGCGGCGGACGTCGCCGACCGCGACCTTGTCGAGCTGGCCGGAGGTCCCCAGCCAGATCGACACGACCTGCTCCTCCACCGGGTACGGCGCGTACTGCGGCTGCTTGAGCAGCTCCATCAGGCGCTGGCCGCGGTTGAGCTGCTGGCGGGAGGCGGCGTCGAGGTCCGAGGCGAACATCGCGAACGCCTCCAGGGCCCGGTACTGCGCCAGGTCCACCCGCAGCGAGCCCGACACCGTCTTCATCGCCTTGATCTGCGCCGCGCCGCCCACCCGGGAGACCGAGGTGCCGACGTCGACCGCGGGGCGCTGGTTGGCGTTGAACAGGTCGGACTGCAGGAAGATCTGACCGTCGGTGATCGAGATGACGTTCGTCGGGATGTAGGCCGAGATGTCGTTGGCCTTGGTCTCGATCAGCGGCAGGCCGGTCATCGAGCCGGCGCCGAGCTCGTCGGACAGCTTCGCGCAGCGCTCGAGCAACCGGGAGTGCAGGTAGAAGACGTCACCGGGGTAGGCCTCGCGGCCCGGCGGGCGGCGCAGCAGCAGGGACACCGCCCGGTAGGCCTCCGCCTGCTTGGACAGGTCGTCGAACACGATGAGGACGTGCTTGCCGCCGTACATCCAGTGCTGGCCGATGGCCGAGCCGGTGTAGGGCGCGAGGTACTTGTAGCCGGCCGGGTCGGACGCCGGCGCCGCGACGATCGTCGTGTACTCCAGCGCACCGGCGTCCTCCAGCGCGCCGCGGACCGAGGCGATGGTGGAGCCCTTCTGGCCGACAGCCACGTAGATGCAGCGGACCTGCTTGCTCGGGTCCCCGGTCTCCCAGAACTGCTTCTGGTTGATGATCGTGTCGATGGCGATGGCCGTCTTGCCGGTCTGCCGGTCGCCGATGATGAGCTGGCGCTGGCCGCGACCGATCGGGGTCATCGAGTCGATGGCCTTGATCCCGGTCTGCAGCGGCTCGTGGACCGACTTGCGGGCCATGACGCCGGGTGCCTGCAGCTCCAGGGCGCGGCGGCCCTCGGCCTCGATCGCACCGAGCCCGTCGATCGGGTTGCCGAGCGGGTCGACGACCCGGCCGAGGAAGCCGTCGCCGACCGGCGCGGAGAGGATCTCCCCGGTGCGGCGGACCTCCTGGCCCTCGTCGATGCCGGTGAACTCGCCGAGGACGACGACGCCGATCTCCCGGACGTCGAGGTTGAGCGCCAGGCCGCGGGTCCCGTCGGCGAACTCGAGCAGCTCGTTGGCCATGACGCCCGGCAGGCCCTCGACCCGGGCGATGCCGTCACCGGCCTCGGTGACCCGCCCGACCTCCTCGCGCGAGGCCGCGCCGGGCTCGTAGGACTGGACGAAGGCGTCCAGCGCGCTCCGGATCTCCTCCGGTCGGATCGTCAGCTCCGCCATCTTCGATGTCCCTGCTTCCTGAAGTCCGTGGTTCCTGGAGTCTGTGGTTCGGTGAAGTCTGCGGTTCCTGAAGGTGGTGCGGTGAGGTCCAGTGTGGGTCGTCAGCCGGCGAGTCGGCGCCGGGCGTCGTCGAGGCGGCTCAGGACGCTGGCGTCGATGACCTCGTCGCCGACCTGGATCCGCAGACCGCCGACGATCTCGGGGTCCACCTCGACGTTGAGCCGCATCGTCGTGCCGTACAGGCGCTCGAGCAGCCTGGCCAGCCGTTCGCGCTGGTCCTCGGTGAGCGGCACCGCGGCGGTGACCCGGGCGAGGAGCCGCTGGCGACGCCGGGCGGCGACGGCGCCGAAGGCGTCCAGGGCGTCCGGCACGGAGCGGCCACGGGGATGGGTGACGGCCTGGACGGCGAGCACGAGGGTCGGCTCGTGGACCTTGCCCTCGAGCAGCCGGCGGACCAGTGCGGTGCGGTCCTCCAGCGGGGCCTCCCGGCTCCCGAGGGCCTGGCCGAGCTCCCGGTGGCCCTCGACGAGCCGGGCGAACCGGAACAGCTCGTCCTCGACGGCGTCGAGGACGCCCTGACGCTCGGCGGCGGCGAGGACCGCGACGACACCGAGGTGCTCGGCGGCGTCCGCGATGTCGCGGGCCTGCGACCAGCGGTCGCGGGCCAGCCCGGCGACGAGGTCCCGGGTGGCGTCGCTGACCTTGCCCTCCAGCAGCCGGTCGACGAGCGCCGCCTTGTCCTGCCCGTCGCGGGAGGGGTCGGTCAGCGCCCGGCGCAGCGTGCCCGAGGAGTCCAGCAGCCGCGCGACGGCGAACAGCTCACCGCCGACCTCGGCGGCCACGGCCGGGTCGAGGGTGCCGAGCAGCGGCTCCACCCGCTCCTCGGCCGCCGCCAGGGACTGCCTGCTGGTGCCGCGCATCAGGCGTCCTGCCCCGCACCGGCCCGGGCCCGCACCGCGTCGGCGTCGCTGCGCTCCAGGTCGGTGAGGAAGCGCTCCACGACGCGGCTCTGCCGGGCCTCGTCCTGCAGGGACTCCCCGACGATCCGTGAGGCGAGCGTCACGGCCAGGGTGCCGACCTCGTGGCGCAGCTGGATGACCGCCTGCTGGCGCTCGGCCTCGATCTGCCTGTGCGCCGACTCGGTGATCCGGGCGGCCTCGGTCGAGGCCCTCTCCCGCATCTCCGCGACGATGGCGGCGCCCTCGGCGCGGGCGTCCTCACGGATCTTCTGCGCCTCGGCGCGGGCCTCGGCGAGCTGGGCCCGGTACTGCTCCAGCGCGGCCTCGGCCTCGGCCTGGGCCTCCTCGGCCTGCTTCATCCCGCCCTCGATGGCGGCCGCGCGCTCGGCGTAGACCTCCTCGAAGCGCGGCACCACCCGGGTCGCGATGATCCAGTAGAGGATGCCGAAGGCGATCAGCCCGACGATGAGCTCGGCCGGGTGCGGGATGATCGGGTAGGCCTCGGCCCAGAACCCCTCCTCCGCGGCGAGGACCGCGGCGGCTTCGGTCTGCATGAGGACTCCTCGCAGTGTGTCGGGCTGGGTCAGAGGATGAACGCGAGGACCAGGCCGAACAGGGCGAGCGCCTCGGCCAGGGCGAAGCCCAGGATGGCGATCGGCTGCAGCATGCCGCGGGACTCGGGCTGGCGGGCGGTGCCGTTGATGTAGGCCGCGAAGATCAGGCCGACGGCGATGGCCGGGCCGATGGCCGCCAGTCCGTAGCCGATGACGTTGAGGCTGCCTTCCATGTCTCTCTTCTCTTCCTCTCGGTCGGCGCGCCGGGGCGGCGCGTCGGTCGGTGGGTTCCGCTCAGTGCTCGTCGGCCAGGGAGCCGGCGATGTACAGCGCGGTCAGCAGGACGAACACGTACGCCTGCAGGAACTGGACGAGCAGCTCGAAGAACGTCATGACGATGGCCATGACGAACGCCGCGACGCTGCTGAGGTTGACGAACAGGTTGCCCCCGTGCAGGAGCATGTACTCGCCGCCGAGGATGAACACCAGCAGCAGCATGTGGCCGGCGAACATGTTGGCGAACAGTCGCATCCCGAGCGTCAGCGGCCGGGTGATGAAGAAGGTCATCAGCTCGAGCACGTAGACGAACGGGGAGATCCAGCCCGGGATCCCCGGCGGCATGAGCCCCTTGAGGTAGCCGCCCAGGCCCTTCCGGCGGATGCCGACCGCGTGGTAGACGACGAACGTGACCAGGGTGACGGCGATCGCGAAGCCGATCCGGCTGAACGTCGGGAACTGGATCGGGGGGATCACGCCGAACCAGTTGTTGACGAGGATCAGCAGGAACTGGGTCAGCAGCAGCGGCAGGAACGGCCGGAAGTTGCGGCTGCCGAGGATGTCGATCGCGACCGAGTTCCGGACGAAGTTGTAGACGCCCTCGCCGGCGAACTGGAGCTTGCCGGGGACGACGGCCATCCTGCGGGCGACGGCCGTCATGAACCACGCGATGAGCACGACGGAGATCGCGATGACGAACATCGACCGCGTGACGGCGAACGCGCCGTCGCCGATGAGCGGCTGCCAGAAGTCACCGGGCGTCGGCGGGTTGAAGCCTTCCGCGGCGAGCACGAGCGGGCTCACACCATCTCCTCGCGAAGGTTCGGGGGGTGCTGGGGGGCCGTGACGACCGGCTCAGCGGGTCCCCCCGGGCCAGTGGTCACCGCGTACCGTACCGGAGCCAGATGAGGTAGCCAGCCAGGGCCGTGCCGACGAGGACGCCGACCAGCACCAGCCAGGTCGTCCCCAGCCACCGGTCGAGCAGCCAGCCGAGGAACCCGTAGCCGGCCATCCCGGACAGCAGGTACGCCGGGACGCTCCAGGCAGCGGCCGCGTCCCGTTCGGACTGCAGGCGGTCGCGCTCCCGGCGCTGCGGGTCCTCCGGTGGGCTGCTCATCGCGGACGGGACGGTAACACCGCACGGCGCTCACCGGGCCGCCCCACCGATCGGCAGCCGGGCGCGGGCCAGGCCGCGGACCTGCCCCACGAGCCAGGCGACCGCGCACGCCATCGCGGTGACGGCGAGCGCGGTCGGGGACAGCCACGACTCGTCGCGCAGACCGAGGACGGCGGCGCCGAGAACGGCGACCTTGGTCGAGTACAGCGCGAGTGCCACGCCCAGGCTCATCTCCGGGGCGACGTTGCGGGCTGCCCGCATGACGGTGAGGGTGAGTCCGAAGAACACGACCACCAGCGCAGCCCCGAGAGCGGTGCCGACGAGGACCCCGGTCCCGGCGCCGGTGCCCTCGAGCACGGCGGCGACGGCGAGGGCGAGCCCGCCGACCGCGGCGGTCGGCAGGAGGGCGCCTCGCATCATCGCGAGGTAGGGGTCGGCGGCCTGCACCGGGTTGCTGCTCCCGTCGGTGGGGGTCGTCGGCGTGCTTGTGAACGCTATCACAAGCGTTGGGCGGTCCGCCCGCGCAGCGGCCCGAGGGTGAGCGCGGCGGAGGCGACGATCGCGGCGAGCCACAACGGCACTCCCACCGACAGCGGGACGAAGGCCAGCGAGACCGCACCGAAGGCCATCACCCCGGTCCACAGGTACAGGATCAGCACCGCCCGGGCGTGGCTGTGGCCGAGGTCGAGCAGCCGGTGGTGCAGGTGCATCCGGTCGGCGACGAACGGGGACTGCCCGGCCCGCAGCCGGCGGACCACGGCCAGGGCCAGGTCGGTGAACGGCAGCAGCAGGACGACGACGGGCAGCAGCAGCGGGAAGAAGGCGGGGACGACCTGGGCGTCGGAGACGACGGTCGGGTCGATCTGGCCGGTGACGGCGATCGCGGCCGAGGCGAGCAGCAGCCCGAGCAGCATCGAGCCGGAGTCGCCCATGAAGATCCGCGCCGGGTTGAAGTTGTGCGGCAGGAAGCCCAGGGAGGCGCCGACGAGGGCGGCGCCGACGAGGGTGGCGAGGCTGGAGTAGTCGTCGGCGCTGGTGTCCCGGGTCAGCAGGTAGGTGTAGACGAAGAAGGCCGCTCCCCCGATGGCCATGACCCCGGCGGCGAGCCCGTCGAGGCCGTCGACGAAGTTCACCGCGTTGATGGTGACGACGACCGCCAGGACGGTCAGCACGAGGAAGGTCACCCCGGAGCCCACGGTGACCCCGCCGACCGGCAGGGACACCAGCTGGACGCCCTGCCAGGCGAGCAGCCCGGCGGCGAGCACCTGCCCGGCCAGCTTCGTCAGCGCGTCCAGGCCCCATACGTCGTCCGCGACGCCGACGAGGCACACCAGCGCCCCGGCGCCGAGCACCGCCCACGGACCGCGCCCGGCGAACACCGGGTCGAGGAACGGCACCTGGGACGCCACGGCGAACGCCACGGCGACACCCGCGAGCATGGCCAGGCCGCCCAGCCGCGGGGTCGGGACGACGTGCACGTCCCTGGCCCGCACCGGCGTCAGCGCACCGGTCGCGACCGCGAGCCGGCGGGCGAGCGGGGTGGTCAGGTAGGTGACGGCCGCGGCCAGGACGAGGACGAGCAGGTAGGCCCTCACCGCAGGCGCCTCACGCCCCGCCCGGCCCGTCGACGTCCGGGACGACCTCGCGTACCTCCTCGAGCCCGAGCGCCCCGAGCCGGACGACGCGCAGCCGCCCGCCGGTGGCGTCCAGGATGGTCGACGGCTCGCTGCGGCCGGTCGGCCCCGCCTCGAGGTAGGCGGCGACCGCGTCCCCGAGCTGCTCGCGCGCCTCGGCCGCGGTCGTCGCGGCCGGGCGGCCGGTCCGGTTGGCGCTGCTGACCGCCAGCGGACCCGTCGTGGCGAGCAGCTCGAGAGCGACCTCGTGGTGGGGCATCCGGACGGCGACCGTGCCCCCGGTGTCCCCCAGGTCCCAGTGCAGGGACGGCTGCGCCCGGCAGATCACGGTGAGCGGACCGGGCCAGAAGCGCTCGATGAGCGCCCGGACGTCGTCCGGCACGTCGGTGGCGAGCCCGTCGAGGGTGCGGGCGTCGGGGACGAGGACCGGCGGCGGCTTCTCCCGGCCGCGGCCCTTGGCCTCGAGCAGGGCGGCCACCGCCGCCGGGGTGAACGCGTCGGCACCCACCCCGTACACGGTGTCGGTGGGCAGGACGACGAGCTCGCCGCGGCGCAGCGCGTCGGCGGCGTGCCGCAGGCCGGTGGCACGCTGGTCGGCGTCGGTGCAGTCGTACAGGCTGCTCACGAGGGTCCACTCTCCCACCGCCGGGCGCTGACGTGGCGGGGACGTCCGGTCAGGTCGGTGTGCCCGGCCGGCTCGCGCCACCCGCCGCGCCGCAGCTCGGCGAGCAGCGCGGGCTGCTGGACCTCGGCGTGCTCGACGACGACGAGCCCGCCGGGCCGCAGCAGCCGGGCCGCGGTGCGCAGCACGGCCCGCGGGACGTCGAGGCCGTCGGGGCCGCCGCCGTACAGCGCCGCGGCCGGGTCGTGGTCACGCACCTCCGGGTCGACGGGCACGGCGTGCGGGGGCACGTACGGCGGGTTGGACACGACGACGTCGACGGTGCCGTCGAGGTCGCCGAAGGCGTCCGCGGCGTCACCGAGGCGCAGGTCGACCCCGGTGCCGGCGAGGTTGCGCGCTGCCCAGGCGTGCGCCGCCGGGTCGAGCTCGACGGCGTGCACGACGGCCCGGGGCACCTCGTGGCGGACCGCGAGGGCGATGGCGCCCGACCCGGTGCCCAGGTCGACGACGACCGGGGCCCGTCCGCTCGCGGCGACCCGGCGGGCCTCGGCGACGGCGACGCCGGCGACCACCTCGGTCTCGGGGCGCGGCACGAAGACCCCCGGGCCGACGTCCACCTCGACGGTGCGGAAGGCGGCTCGGCCGGTCAGGTGCTGCAGCGGCACTCGTCGGGCCCGTTCGTCGACGAGGTCGGCCAGACCCGGTGGGGCGTCGGCCCCGCGCAGCGCCGCGGCCCGCAGCTCGCCGGGACGGCAGCCGAGCAGGTGGGCGGCCAGCGCCTCGGCGTCCTGGCGCGGCGTGGCGACCCCCGCCTGCGCCAGCCGCGCAGTGGCCCGGCGCAGCGCGACGTCGAGCCGCTCGGCGGTCGGCACGCAGGGCGGCTCAGCCGACGCGGTCACCGCTACCCGCCTGCTCCAGGCGCGCGGTCTCGTCGGCGTCGACGCAGGACTGCAGCACCGGGTCGAGGTCGCCGTCCAGGACCTGGTCGAGGTTGTAGGCCTTGAACCCGGTGCGGTGGTCGCTGACCCGGTTCTCCGGGAAGTTGTACGTGCGGATCCGCTCGGACCGGTCCACGGTGCGCACCTGCGAGCGGCGGGCGGCGGCCGCCTCGGCGTCCGCGGCGGCGCGGGCCTCGGCGAGCAGCCGGGCGCGCAGGATCCGCATCGCCTGCTCCCGGTTCTGCAGCTGGCTCTTCTCGTTCTGGCAGGAGACGACGATCCCCGTCGGCAGGTGGGTGATCCGCACCGCGGAGTCGGTGGTGTTGACGCTCTGGCCGCCTGGCCCGGAGGACCGGAACACGTCGACGCGGACGTCGTTCGGGCCGATCTGCACCTCGTCGTCACCCTCGTCGGTCTCGGGCATGACGAGGACGCCGACGGCCGAGGTGTGGATGCGGCCCTGGGACTCGGTGACCGGGACCCGCTGCACCCGGTGCACGCCGCCCTCGAACTTCAGCCGCGCCCACACCCCCTCGCCGGGGCCAGGGGTCCCGCGGGAGCGGACTGCCAGGACGACGTTCTTGTAGCCGCCGAGGTCGGACTCGGTCGCGTCGAGCACCTCCGCGCGCCAGCCGCGGCGCTCGGCGTAGCGCAGGTACATCCGTACCAGGTCGCCGGCGAACAGGGCCGACTCCTCACCGCCCTCCCCGGCCTTGACCTCCAGGAGCACGTCCCGGTCGTCGTCCGGGTCGCGGGGCACGAGCACCCGGCGGAGCCGCTCGGCGGCGTCGTCCCGGGCCTGCTCCAAGGCGGGCACCTCGGCGGCGAACCCCTCGTCGTCGGCGGCCAGCTCGCGGGCCGCGGCGAGGTCGTCCTCGGCGGCGCGCCAGCGGTCGTAGGCGGCGACGACGGCGCCCAGCTCGGCGTAGCGCCGGCCCAGGGTCCGGGCCCGGCGGGCGTCGGCGTGCACGGTCGGGTCGGCGAGCGCGTGCTCGAGCCGGGCGTGCTCCTCGAGCAGACCCTGGACCGACTCGAACATGCTGGCTCCTCTGCGTGGGACGCCCTCACCGGGCGCGACGACGACGACGGCGCCGGCACCCCCCCGGGTCGGGGGCGTGCCGGCGCCGTGAGGTCGCTACTTGCCGTCGCCGGAGGCCACGGTCCTCTTGCCGTAGCGGGCCTGGAAGCGGGCGACCCGGCCGCCGGTGTCCATGATCTTCTGCTTGCCGGTGTAGAAGGGGTGGCAGGCGCTGCAGACGTCGGCGTGGATCTGACCGCTCTTCGCGGTGCTGCGGGTGGTGAACGTGTTCCCGCAGGTGCAGGTCACCTCGGTCACCACGTAGTCCGGGTGGATGTCGCTCTTCACAGGGGCTCCTTCGGTGTGGAGGTCGCCGGGTCGCGACGCCGAGCGCGCACGCGTGAACCGGAACCGTCGTCCAGTGTGCCAGAGGGACCGGCACGCTTCCCAAACGCACGGGGCGCGGCCGGCCTTCCCGGGTCAGTCGTCGTCGCCCTTGCCGGCGATCGGCGTCGTCTTCTGCACCTGCATGAGGAACTCGGTGTTGCTGCGGGTCTCGCGCAGCTTGGACAGCAGCAGCTCGAGGGCCTGCTGGGAGTCCAGCGCGGACAGCACCCGGCGGAGCTTCCAGATGATCTGCAGCTCCTCGCGGCCGAGCAGGATCTCCTCGCGGCGGGTGCCCGAGGGGTTGACGTCGACGGCGGGGAAGACCCGCTTGTCGGCCAGCCGCCGGTCCAGTCGCAGCTCCATGTTCCCGGTGCCCTTGAACTCCTCGAAGATGACCTCGTCCATCTTCGAGCCGGTCTCCACCAGCGCGGTGGCCAGGATGGTCAGCGAGCCGCCGTTCTCGATGTTGCGGGCGGCGCCGAAGAACCGCTTCGGCGGGTACAGGGCGCTGGAGTCCACGCCGCCGGACAGGATGCGGCCCGAGGCCGGTGCGGCGATGTTGTAGGCACGGCCCAGGCGAGTGATGGAGTCGAGCAGCACCACGACGTCGTGACCGAGCTCGACGAGGCGCTTGGCCCGCTCGATGGCCAGCTCGGCGACCGTCGTGTGGTCGTCGGCCGGACGGTCGAAGGTCGAGGCGATGACCTCGCCCTTGACCGTCCGCTGCATGTCGGTGACCTCCTCGGGGCGCTCGTCGACGAGCACGACCATGAGGTGCACCTCGGGGTTGTTGACGCTGATCGCGTTGGCGATCGCCTGCAGCACCAGGGTCTTACCGGCCTTGGGCGGGGAGACGATGAGCCCGCGCTGGCCCTTGCCGATGGGGGCGACCAGGTCGATGATCCGCGTCGTCAGGATCCCCGGCTCGGTCTCCAGCCGCAGCCGCTCCTGGGGGTACAGCGGGGTGAGCTTGCCGAACTCGACCCGCTGACGGGCCTGCTCCGGGGTCATCCCGTTGACCGTGTCGAGGCGGACGAGCGGGTTGTACTTCTGCCGCCTGTTCTCCGGCTCGTTCTCCCGGGGGGCGCGCACCGCGCCGGTCACCGCGTCGCCCTTGCGCAGGCCGTTCTTCTTGACCTGCCCGAGGGAGACGTACACGTCGTTGGGGCCGGGCAGGTAGCCGGACGTGCGGACGAAGGCGTAGTTGTCGAGGACGTCGAGGATGCCGGCCACCGGGACGAGGACGTCGTCCTCGGACACCTCGGGAACCTCGTCGGGCAGCTGGTCGCTGCCGCGGCCGCGGCGCTTGCGGTCGCGGTACCGACCACGGCGCCGGCGGCCGCCCCGCTCGTCGTCGTCGCCGTCCGGACCGTGCTGGCGGTCGTTCTGCTGCCGGTCCTGCTGCTGCCGGTCGTTCTGCTGCCGGTCGTTCTGCTGCCGGTCCTGCTGCTGCCGGTCGTTCTGCTGCCGGTCGTTCTGCTGCCGGTCGTTCTGCTGCACACCGTTCTGCGGGGCGCCGTTCTGCGGGGCGCCGTTCTGCGGGGCGCCATTCTGCGAGGCGCCGTCCCGGTGGGTGCCGTCCTGCTGGTCGCCGTCCTGCCGTCGTCCGGCGTCGGGAGCCTCGGCCTGGGACCGCTGGGCCGGCGTCCGCCGGACGGCGTCCCCCCGGTCAGCCGGCGGCTGCCCGGCCTGGTGCGCGCGGATGGCCTCGAGCAGCTCGCTCTTGCGCATGCGTCCGGTGCCGCGCACGCCCAGCTCGGAGGCGAGCGCCTGCAGCTGGGGCAGACGCAGCGTCGACAGGCTGGGGCTTGCCGCCGCGGAGCTCTCGACGGTCTCGGTGGTGTCTGTCACGAAGGACCCTTCCCCCTCGTCGGCGGTCCTTCAGATGTGGACCGCGGGTGTCCGGCCGAATCGCCGGGTACGGGAACAGCCACGCTGGGGACGCCGGGGCGACGTCCACGGTGGCGCTGATGCACGGGGCCGAGTGGCCGAGATCTCGGAGAGTTCCCGGGCCTCGAGGGCCCCGGGTGCACGATCACTCTAACACCGACTGGCGTCCGGTACTTCCGCAGTCGGAGAACCCGGCGCGCCGTGACCGGACGCCTGGGCTCCGGTGGTCGCCACGCCGGGTCGGAGCACCTGCCAGCCACCGGCAGCCTCGGCGGCGAGCGCGGCGGCGTCCGCGGCCTGGTCCACGGTGGTCAGCACGAGCACGCTGGGGCCGGCGCCGGAGACGACGGCGGCCAGCCCGTCGGCGCGCAGCCTGCGCACCAGCGCCAGGGTGGCGGGCATGGCCGGTTCGCGCTGCCCCTGGTGCAGGCGGTCCTCGGTCGCCGGTAGCAGCAGGTCCGGGGACCGGGTCATCGCCTCGACGAGCAGGGCGGCGCGACCGACGGTGAACGCGGCGTCCCCGTGCGGCACGGTCGGCGGCAGGACAGAGCGCGCCGTCGACGTCGGCAGCTGGTCGGCGGGCAGGCAGACGACGGGTTCGACGTCGGGGTGCACGTCGAGCCGCACCGCTCGCCAGCGGCCGGTCGGCTCCTGCCACCCCAGGGTCATCCCGCCGAGCGCGCAGGCGGCGGCGTTGTCGGGGTGCCCCTCGATCCCGCTGGCCAGGTCGACCACGTCCTCGGCGCCGAGCGCGCCCGGCGCCAGCAGGGCCCGCCCCGCGGCGACCCCGGTGACGATCGCGGTGGCCGAGGAGCCCAGGCCCCGGCCGTGCGGGACGGCGTTGCGGCACCGCAGCGCCAGGCCGGGGCGGCAGACCACCCCGGCGCGCTCGAAGGCCGCCCGCAGGCCCCGGACGACGAGGTGGTCCTCGCCCGGTGGCAGCTCACCGGCTCCCTCGCCGTCGACCTCGACGGTGACCGGGTCAGCGTCGAGGTCGTCGGCCACCTCGACCTCGTCGAAGACGCCGAGGGCCAGACCGACGGCGTCGTAGCCGGGTCCGAGGTTCGCGCTGGACGCCGGCACCCGGACGGTGACCGAGGCGCCGGGCTCCGGCGGTGGCACCGCCGCCCTCACTGCAGCTCCAGGGCCGCGGCGGCGGCGTAGGCGTCCACGCCGATCCGCAACGGCTCGACGTCCCCGCCGTCCGGCGTCCGCAGGGCCCACTGGGGGTCCTTGAGCCCGTGCCCCGTCACCGTGCACACGACCCGCTGGCCGGGCTCGAGCGCACCGGCCTCGTGGCGGGCGAGCAGACCGGCGACACCGGCGGCGGAGGCCGGCTCGACGAACACGCCGTCCCGGGCCGACAGCAGCCGGTGGGCGGCGAGGATCTGCTCGTCGGTCACCGCCTCGACGACGCCGCCGCTCTCGTCGCGCGCGGCGACGGCCTGCTGCCACGAGGCCGGGTTGCCGATCCGGATCGCGGTGGCGATGGTCTCGGGGTGGTCGACCGGGTGGCCGGCGACGATCGGGGCGGCCCCCGCCGCCTGGAAGCCCCACATCCGCGGCCGGCGGGTGGCCGGGCCGTCCTCGGCGTACTCGGTGTAGCCCTTCCAGTAGGCGGTGACGTTGCCGGCGTTGCCGACCGGCAGACAGTGCACGTCCGGGGCGTCGCCGAGGACGTCGACGACCTCGAACGCCGCCGTCTTCTGGCCCTCGATCCGGTACGGGTTCACCGAGTTGACGAGCTCGACCGGGTACGCCTCGGCAAGCTTGCGGGCCAGGGTCAGGCAGTCGTCGAAGTTGCCGGCCACCTGCAGCAGCGTCGCGCCGTGGGCGATCGCCTGGCTCAGCTTGCCCATCGCGATGCGGCCCTCTGGCACGAGCACCCCGCACGTCATCCCGGCCGCCGCGGCGTAGGCGGCCGCGGAGGCCGAGGTGTTGCCGGTGCTCGCGCAGATGACGGCGCGGGCACCGAGCTCGGCGGCGCGGGTGATGGCCGTGGTCATCCCCCGGTCCTTGAACGAGCCGGTGGGGTTGCAGCCCTCCACCTTGAGCCACACCTCGCAGCCGGTGCGCTCGGACAGGTGGCGCGCGGGCACGAGCGGGGTGCCGCCCTCGCCGAGCGTGACGACCGGGGCGTCCGCGCCGAACGGCAGACGGTCCCGGTACTCCTCGATCACCCCGCGCCACAGGTGCGCCACGGCTGCTCCCTCGTGCGTTCTCGCTGGTCTGGTGCGGTCTCAGTCGTTCTGAGTCAGTCTCGTCCGGCTGGTCGGGTTCGTCCGGCCGGTCAGTCGCTCATCACGCGCAGCACGGAGGCCACCGCGTCGACGACGTCCAGCTTGGCCAGCGCGTCGACGGTCGCGCCGAGCGCCGCGTCCCGCGCGGTGTGCGTGACGATGGTCAGCGTCGCACGCCGGGTGGCCTGGTCGTCCTGCTCGCCGGCGACGGTCTGCCGGAGGGTCTCGATGCTCACCTCGTGCTCGGCGAACACCCGGGCGACCTGCTCCAGCACGCCGGGCCGGTCCTCGACGTCCAGGCGCACGTGGTACCGGGTCAGCACCTCGCCCATCGGACGGGTGGGCAGGTCGGCGTAGCGGGACTCCCGTGGGCCGAGCCCGCCGTGGACCCGGTGCCGCGCGGCGGAGACCAGGTCACCGAGGACGGCGCCCGCCGTCGGGGTGCCGCCGGCGCCCTGGCCGTAGAACATCAGCGGGCCGGCGGCGGCGGCCTCCACGAACACCGCGTTGAAGGCGCCGCGGACCGATGCCAGCGGGTGGTCGCGCGGGATCATCGTGGGATGGACCCGCACGGACACGCCGTCCGGGTCGGTGGTCCGTTCGCAGATGGCCAGGAGCTTGACGACGGTGTCCGAGGCGCGCGCGGCGGCGACGTCCGCGGCGGTGACGCCGGTGATGCCCTCGCGGTGCACCCGTTCGAGGGGCACCCGGGTGTGGAAGGCCAGGCTGGCGAGGATCGCGGCCTTGGCGGCCGCGTCGAACCCCTCGACGTCCGCCGTCGGGTCGGCCTCGGCGTACCCGAGCGCCTGGGCCTGCTCGACGGCGTCGTCGAAGCCGGCGCCGGTGGAGTGCATCTGGTCCAGGACGTAGTTCGTCGTGCCGTTGACGATGCCGAGCACCCGCTCGACCCGGTCGCCGGCGAGGGACTCGCGGACCGGCCGGACGATCGGGATGGCGCCGGCGACCGCCGCCTCGAAGTACAGGTCGACGCCGTGCTCGGCGGCCGCCTCGTAGAGGGTCGGGCCGTCCTCGGCGAGCAGCGCCTTGTTGGCGGTGACCACCGACGCGCCGGACGCCATCGCCCGCAGCAGCAAGGAGCGGACCGGCTCGATCCCGCCGACCACCTCCACGACGACGTCGACGTCGGCGACGAGCGCCTCGGCGTCCGTGGTGAGCAGGTGGGCCGGGATCGCGGGGTCGCGGCGCCGGTCCGGACGGCGGACGGCGATGCCGGTGAGCTCCAGCGGGGCACCCACCCGGGCGGCCAGCTCGTCACCCTGGGTCAGCAGCAGTCGCGCGACCTCGGTGCCGACGACCCCGCACCCGAGCAGACCGACCCGAACCGTCACCGCGTTCCCTCCTGCCGAGGTACCTCCCTGCCGACCAGGCTCCCGCCCGGGCACGCGACCCGCGCCGAGTGCCTCGGCATCCTCCCGTGTCCCGTTGTTCGGGCGAACCCCGTCCCACCATCCGGACGTGCCCAGGGCCACGGCCCGGGGAACGGGGCAGCCCTCGAACGCTCACGCGTGCCACGGATTCAGGCAGGCCACACCAAGGGGTTCGAAGTGCTTGGTGTTCCGCGTCACGACTGTCATCCCGGCGGACTCGGCGATGGCCGCGATCAGCGCGTCGTCCAAGGGTGCGTGCTCGGGAACACGATACGCCGCCAGGACCCGCGCAGCCGACACGTCGAAGGGCAGCACCCGGTCCGCAAGTACCTCACAGGGGCGCTGAGCCTGCGGTCACGCCAAGCCGCTCGGGTTCGAACTCGATGTCGGCGCCCTCGTCGGTGCCCAGAACGTCGACGATGGTGACCGGTTCTCCCTGCAGAGCCTTCGTGAGGACGTCGCGCGCCTCCGCTTCGACCGACCGATGATGCGCCTCGGCGCGCGCACGGAGCGCGGCCTTCGTCCCGGCGGGAAGGTTGCGGATCAGAATCTGTTCCACGACACCACCTCCGCTATCAGCATCACGATATCGCTAGAAGGGTGGCGTCAGAGGTTGCCGCGGCGGGCCTGCTCGCGCTCGATGGCCTCGAAGAGCGCCTTGAAGTTGCCCTTGCCGAAGCCCAGTGAGCCGTGCCGCTCGATCAGCTCGTAGAACACGGTCGGCCGGTCGCCGATCGGCGTGGTGAAGATCTGCAGCAGGTAGCCGTCCTCGTCCCGGTCGACGAGGATCCGCCGCTTCTGCAGCTCCTCCACCGGCACCCGGACCTGACCGATGCGCTCACGCAGCTCAGGGTCCTCGTAGTAGGAGTCCGGGGTGTCGAGGAACTGCACCCCGGCGGCACGCATCTCGTCGACGGTGCGCAGGATGTCGTTCGTGGCCAGGGCGATGTGCTGGGCACCGGCACCGTCGTAGAACTCGAGGAACTCGTCGATCTGCGACTTCTTCTTGGCGATGGCCGGCTCGTTCAGCGGGAACTTCACCCGGTGGTTGCCGTTGGCGACGACCTTCGACATGAGCGCCGAGTAGTCGGTGGCGATGTCGTCACCGATGAACTCTGCCATGTTCACGAAGCCCATCACCTTGTTGTAGAAGGCGACCCACTCGTCCATCTTGCCGAGCTCGACGTTGCCGACGACGTGGTCGACGGCCTGGAAGAGCCGCTTCGGGGCCCCCTCGCGTCGGGTGACGACGGTCTCGCGCGCCTCGTACCCCGGCAGGTACGGGCCGCTGTAGCGGGACCGGTCGACCAGGGAGTGCCTCGTGTCGCCGTACGCGGCGATGGCTGCGACGCGAACGGTCCCGTGCTCGTCGGACACGTCGTGTGGCTCCTCCAGCACGGTCGCGCCGGCGGACCGGGCGTGGTCGATGCACCGGTCGACGTCGGGCACCTCGAGCGCCAGGTCGACGACCCCGTCACCGTGCTTGCGGTGGTGGTCGAGCAGCGGGCTCGAGGGGTGCACACCACCGGACACCACGAACCGCGCCGAGCCGGACTTCAGCACGTAGGACTTGTGGTCCCGGTTGCCGGTCTCCGGGCCGGAGTAGGCGACGAGGTCCATCCCGAACGCGAGCTGGTAGAAGTGCGCGGTCTGGGTGGCGTTGCCGACAACGAAGTGGACGGCGTCCATCGCCGTCACCGGGAACGGGTCGGTGCTCTCGTCGTACTCGACCAGGC
Organism: Quadrisphaera sp. GCM10027208; assembly: GCF_042658805.1. Classification (NCBI taxonomy): domain Bacteria; kingdom Bacillati; phylum Actinomycetota; class Actinomycetes; order Kineosporiales; family Kineosporiaceae; genus Quadrisphaera; species Quadrisphaera sp. GCM10027208. Next base: position 449,259 of record NZ_JBHSRC010000002.1, on the reverse strand, counting down.
CCACGAGCTGCTTGAGCTGCTCGAGGTCCAGGTCGGCCTCGCGCTCCTGGGGAGTGAGGTCGGTCTCGGCGTGCGTCGTCACTGTTCCTCCTGCAGCGGTGGCGGACGGGTTTTCCGGAAGGGTGTCCGACGTCCGCGCTTCGGACAACAGCCCGTCGCTGTGCTGGTCACTGTGTACATTTCCGGGCCGGACTTCGATGTGCTGCTGGTCAGAATGACCAGTGGCCTCCAGTGAGCAGAGGAGACGGGAGACCATGATCGACCGCCTGGACGCCGACCTCGTCGCGCTGCTGCACGCCGAGCCCCGGATCGGGGTGCTCGAGGCCTCCCGCCGGCTCGGTGTGGCTCGCGGCACCGTGCAGGCCCGGCTGGAGAAGCTGCAGCGCACCGGCGTCGTCACCGGGTTCGGCCCGGAGGTGGACCCCGCCGCCCTGGGATACCCGGTCACCGCGTTCTGCACGCTGGAGATCCGTCAGGGCCTGGGGCACCGCGTGGTCGCCGACCACCTCGCCGAGGTGCCCGAGGTGCTCGAGGCGCACACCGTGTCGGGCGCCGGCGACCTGCTGATCCGGGTCGTCGCGCGGTCCAACGCGGACCTGCAGCGGGTCATCGACGAAGTGGTGGACGGCGAGCACGTCGTGCGGTCCTCGACCCTCATCGCCCTGCAGACCCAGTTCGGTACCCGCACCCTGCCGCTCGTCCAGGCCGCTGCCCGAGAGGGCGGGCCAGTTCGTCGACGGGACGTGAAGAACGACCCTGCACCTGCCGATGGGCTCCTGTGATGCCCGAGTCGACGCAGCGCGCCTGGCGCCGCCTGTGGGACCACCTGGCGGCGCGGGCCGTGCTGCTCGGCGTCGCCGTGTTCGGGCTGAGCCTGACGGCGGTCATGCTGCGCCCCGAGGGTACGCACGTCGCCGTCTGGTGGCCTGCGGCCGCGGTGGCGGTCGCGGTGACGGTGCTGTCGCCGCGACGACACTGGCTGGTCCTGGCCGCCGTCGTCCTGGTGTCCTCCGCGCTGGCCAACTACGTCGGTGGCCGGACGCCGGTCACGGCCCTGGCGTTCGGGGTGGCGAACGCCGTCGAACCGCTCGTGGCGGCCGGCTGGCTGATGCAGGGCCGGGACCGGCCGTTCCGGCTGCGCACGGTGGAGGACTCCGTCCGGCTGATCTCCGCTGCCGCCCTCGGGGCGCTGGCCGCCGGCACGGTCGCGGCCCTGACCGCCGGCCTGCTGCTGCCCGACTCGCCGTGGACGGTGCTGCGGTCGATCACGTTCGCGCACACGGCGGCCGTGCTCGTCGCCACTCCGGTGTTCCTCACCGTCTCCTCCCCGCACGACCCGGTGCACCGGCGCGCCGAGGCACTCGCCCAGTGGGCGGCCGTCACGGTGGTCACCGGGGTCGTTCTGCTGCCGGCACACTCCTACCCGCTGAGCTTCCTGCCGCTGCCGTTCCTCGTCTGGGGGGCGGTCCGTCTGGGCAGCCGGCACACCACCGCCCAGCTGCTGCTCTTCGGGCTCGCGGTCTCCCTGACCAGCGCTCAGCAGCGCGGGCCGTTCGTCGACGTCGCCGACGGTGACCTTGCACTGTCGGTGTCCGTCGCCCAGCTCTACCTGGCCACCTACGCGACGATGCTCGTGCCGCTGGCGCTGGCCGCCCGTCAGCGCCGGGAGGACCTGGCCAGGCTGCGGTCCAGCGAGCAGCTCTACCGGCTGACGTTCGACGGCTCGCTCGTCGGGATGATGATGCTGCGCCTGGACCGGGCGCCGGCGTCGCCCCGGCTGCTGGTCGTCCGCACGAACGAGACGGCCGCGGCGGTCCTCGACCGCCGACCCGAGCAGCTCGTCGGGTCCGAGCTGTGCCGGCTCGTCGACGAGCGCGACCGCGACCTGCTCTACCGCGCCGTGACCACCGTCCTCGAGACGGACGACGCGACCTGGCGGGGCGACGTCCGGCTCACTTCCGGCACGGGCCTGCGGTGGGTGGAGATGGCGATGGCGCGGCTGGCTGACCAGGAGGAGTCCGTGGTCACCGTCCAGATCGTCGACGTGACCGAGCAGCGCACGAGCGAACGGCGGCTGCGCGAGCTGGCCCTGCACGACGCGCTCACCAGGCTGCCGAACCGCACCCTGCTCGATGACCGGGTCACCCGGACCCTGGAGGACCGCCGGGTCGGCCGCGGCGCGCTGCTCTTCTGCGACCTCGACGACTTCAAGGAGGTCAACGACTCCGCCGGCCACGCCGCCGGTGACGCGGTGCTCGTCGAGGTCGCCCGGCGCCTGCTCGCCGTGGTCCGCCCCGGCGACACGGTCTGCCGGCTGGGCGGGGACGAGTTCGTCGTCTTCTGCCCCGGCGCCGGTGTCAGCGAGGCGCTGCCGATCGCCGAGCGGGTCGTCGCCGCACTCTCCCACCCGGTCGAGGTCGCCGGGACGGCGCACGCGGTGCGGGTGAGCGTGGGGCTGACGGACGTGGCCGCCGGCAGCACGTTCGACGCTGCCCTGCGGGAGGCGGACCAGGCGATGTACGTGTCCAAGGCCGCGGGCAAGGGCCGGGTCACCACCTACCAGCCGGTGCAGGCCTGACCGGGCCGGCGTGAGGGCCCGACCGGGCTCAGGCGAGCGCCGCCGCGACCTCGGCGGCCGCTGCCCGGACCGCCCGGTGGGCGAGCGGTCGGTCCAGGTCACCGAGGGCGACGACACCGACGGAGGCGTCCAGCTCGGTGAGCGGCACCGGCGCCGCGACCCCGACCGCCCCGGGCTGCAGCTCGGAGTCCGTGCTCACGACGTCCCGGTCGCCGCGGCGTCCGGCGAGGATGGCCCGGCCGGCGGCCCCCCGGTCCAGCGGGTGCCGGGAGCCGACCCGGTAGGAGACGTGGAAGTCCGTGCGGGTCGGCTCGACGACGACCACGGCGAGCGCCTCCCCGCCGTCGGCGATCGTGAGGTGGGCGGTGGCCCGCACCTCGTCCGCGAGGCGCCGGAGCACCGGCGCGGCGGCCTCCCGCAGCAGCGGGTGCACGCGTTGCGCCAGGGAGAGCACACCGATCCCGAGACGGACCCGCCCGTCGTCGCTGCGCCGCACCAGCCGGTGCTCGGCGAGCGTGCCGAGCAGCCGGTAGACCACCGGACGGGCGACGCCGAGGGCGGCGGCGAGCTCGGTGACGGTGAGACCGGCGCGGCCGTGCTGCTCGTCGGCGAGCAGTTCGAGCAGACGCAGGGCCCGGTCGAGGGTCTGCGACGTCTCGGCGGCGGCCACGGCCGGTGCTAGAGGCTGAGCGCGGCGAGCGCGGCGTTCGTCACGGACCCGGGCAGCAGGTCGTGCAGCTCGTAGAGGTCGTGCACGCTGCCGGACTGGCCGAACTCGTCGACCCCGAGCGGGACGGCGGGCACACCGAGGGCGGAGCCCAGCCAGGCCATCGCGTGGCTGGCGGCGTCGTGCACGGTGACCACGGGTGCCCGATCGGGGAACACGGTGCGCAGCACACCGGGCACCGAGGGGGCGGTCGCCGTCCGCACGCCCTGCCGCAGCGTCCGCTGCCAGGCGGCGTAGACCCGGTCCAGGCTCGTCACGTCGACGACGTGGGCGGCGATGCCCTCCTCGGCCAGCTCCTCGGCAGCCGCGAGCACCTCCGGCAGCACCGCTCCGGACCCGACGAGGTGGACGACCGGCGCCTGCTGCTCGACGAGCTCGGGGTGGGCGGCGTGCGCGTCGAGGAGCCGGTAGGCCCCGGCGAGCACCTGCCGGCGCAGCACGGCGTCCCCGACCCGGGCCCGGGCCGCCTCGAACGGCGACTGGTCGATCGGCCGGGTGGTCAGCCGCAGGTAGTAGGCACCGTCGTCGTGCGGGGCGGCGGTGCGCGGCGCGGGCTCCCCGCCGGCGGCGATCCGGCCGAGAGCGTCGCACATCAGCCAGTCCAGAGCAGTGGCGTAGGCGGGTTCGATGAACGTGACCCCCGGCAGCTCCACGCCGATGGACGCGGTGATCGACGACTGGTGGGCCCCGCCCTCGGGGGCGAGTGTGACCCCGGACGGCGTCCCCGCCACGAGGAACCGCGAGCCGGAGTACGTGCCGTAGATGAAGGCGTCCAGGCCGCGGGCCACGAACGGGTCGTAGACGGTGCCGACGGGCAGCAGCGGCTGGCCGGAGTGGTCCCAGGCGAGGCCGAGCTGGCCGAGCAGGAGGAACAGGTTCATCTCCGAGATGCCCAGCTCGATGTGCTGGCCGGTCGGCCCCTCGGCCCACTTCAGCACGGGGTCGGCGTTCCAGGACCGGCGCTCGGTGGGGGCGAAGACACCGGTCCGGTTGATGAACCCGGCGAGGTTCGTCGACGTCGCGACGTCCGGGGCGGTGGTGACGAGGTAGGGCGCGACCGACGCGTCGCGGGAGAGGTCGACGAGCACCCGGCCGAAGACGTCCTGGGTGCTGATCGGCTTGGTGGCCCGCACCCCGGTGGAGTCCGGCACGCTCACGCCGGCCAGCCGCGGTGATCGGGCCTGGCGGGCCAGCGCACGGGCGCGCCGCTCGACCCACTGCCCCGCCGGGGTGCCCGGGTCGAGCCGGTCCCACTCGGTGGCGGCGTCCAGGCCGGTCTGCTCACGCAGTCGGTCGATCTGCTCGCCGGAGAGCAGGGCGGAGTGGTTGCGCGGGTTTCCCGCGATCGGCAGTCCCCACCCCTTGATGGTGTAGGCGAACACGACGCTGGGCCGGTCGGTCTCGGCGTCGCACTCGGTGAGCGCCTCCAGCACGGCCCCGAGGTCGTGCCCGCCGAGGTCGGTGACGAGGACGCCGAGGTCGTCGTCGGCGACGTCCCGGACGACGTCCGCCAGGCCGTCGGGGGCGCCGTCGAGCAGCCGCGCGCGCAGCTGGGGACCGGTGAGCCCGAACAGGGACTGGTACTGCTCGTTCGGCATGGCGTCGATCCAGTCGCGCAGCAGGACACCGCCGTCGCGCTCGAAGAAGGCCTGCAGCCGGCGGCCGTACTTGACCTCGACGACGTGCCAGCCGTTGGCCTCGAACGCCGAGCGCCACTGGTCGATGCGCACGCCGGGGACGACGCGGTCCAGGGACTGGCGGTTGAAGTCGACGACCCAGGTGACCCGGCCGAGCCCCTGCGTGGCGGCGTCCGCGACGGCCTCCCAGATGTTGCCCTCGTCGAGCTCGGCGTCACCGAGCAGCGCGATGAAGCGAGACGGCTCGCGCTCGCCGAAGTGGGCGTCGACGTAGCGGCGCACGGCGGCGGCGAACAGCGGGGCGGCGGCGCCCAGGCCGACCGACCCGGTGGAGAAGTCGACGTCGTCCGGGTCCTTGGTGCGCGAGGGGTAGGACTGCAGGCCGCCGCGGGCGCGCAGCATGGTCAGGTAGCGGCGGTCGAGGCGGCCGAGCAGGTACTGGACGGCGTGGAACGCCGGGGAGGCGTGCGGTTTGACCGCGACCCGGTCCTCGGCGTCCAGGTGGGCGAACCACAGGGCGGTGAGGATCGTGACCAGGGACGCCGATGACGCCGGGTGGCCGCCGACCTTCACCCCGTCGCCGGTGTCCCGCTCGCGGTTCGCCGCGTCGATGATCCGGGTGGACAGCCACAGCACCCGGCGCTGGATCTCGTCGAGGACGTCGAGGTCGACCCCGGGTTCGGCGGCAGCGGACATCCGCCGGGGGGCGACCCCGGGGGCCTGGGACGGCGCGGCCGGCGGCGGGGCGTCGTCCACCGGGAACCGGCCGGGCAGTGGAGCGGTGGCGGCGTCGGTCACGGCGGCGACTGTAGGCCCCGGCCCGGGGTCAGCCGAAGACCCCCCGTCCGCCGCGAGCGTGGCGGGACTGCATGATCACGTCGCGGAGACGGGGGGCCCAGGGTGGCGGGACTGCATGATCACCAACAGGGTTGGTCGGTGATCAGGAGGGGGTCAGACGCGCCCAGCGGCCTTGAGCTGCTCGTCGTACTGCTTCTTGACCTCGTCCATGTCGAGCGCGCGCACCTGGCGCAGCAGGTCCTCGAGCGCGGGCCGGGGCAGCGCGCCCGGCTGACCGAACACCGGGATGCCGTCGCGGTAGATGACCAGCGTGGGGATCGACGTCACGCCGTACCGGCCGGCGAGCTCGGGCTGGTCCTCGGTGTCGACCTTGGCGAAGGTGGCGTCCGGGTTCTCCTCGGAGACCTGCTCGAACACCGGGGCGAACTGGCGGCACGGACCGCACCACTCGGCCCAGAAGTCGATGAGGACGATGCCGTCCTGGACGGTCTCGTCGTGGTTCTCCATGGTCATCGCTGTCGTAGCCATGGTCGCTGTAACGGACGAGCGTGGCCCGGTGTTCCACCATCGCCGACGGGTGACGCATCTCATACCCCGGGGGGCATCGGTGTCAGCGGCGGCCGACGAACCAGTCCCGCAGCGTGTCGATCCGGGTCTGGAGCTGCTCGGGGGTGGCCCGGGCCACCTCGGTCCCGCCGCCGAGGCGGCGCAGCTCGGCGTGCACCACGGCGTGCGGCTGGCCGGTGCGCCGTGCCCACGCCGCGACGAGACCGTTGAGCTCCTTGCGCAGCGCGGCGGTGAGGCGGTGCACGGCGGCGTCGGTGACCCCCGCCGGCTCCTGGCGCCCTGCGCCCCGGCGCCTGGCGTGGTCGGCCTGACGCTGGCGCAGCAGCGTGGCGACCTGGTCGGGCTCGAGCAGCCCCGGGATACCGAGGAAGTCCTGCTCCTCGTCGCTGCCGGGCTCGGCGTGGGACCCGAACTCGCCGCCGTCGAAGAGCACCCGGTCGAAGGAGGCCTGCGCCTCCAGCGCCTGGAACGTTCCCTCGGTCAGGTCGCCGGAGGCCTTCTCGGCGCGCTGCGCGGCCTCGAGGAGGCCGTCCTCGAGCCACTCCTGTGGCTCCTCACCGCGCGGACGGTCCAGGGCGTGGTCGCGCTCGACCTCCATCGCCCCGGCGAGCTCGAGCAGCGCCGGCACGCTCGGCAGGAAGATCGACGCGGTCTCTCCCCGACGTCGGGCCCGGACGAACCGCCCGACCGCCTGGGCGAAGTACAGCGGCGTGGACGCCGAGGTGGCGTAGACGCCGACGCTGAGCCGCGGGACGTCGACACCCTCGGAGACCATCCGCACCGCGACCATCCACCGCTGGTCGCCGTGTGCGAACTCCTCGATCCGGGAGGACGCGCCCGCGTCGTCCGACAGCACGACGACCGGCTGCTCACCGCTCACCTGCCGCAGCACGGCCGCGTAGGCGCGGGCGGTGCTCTGGTCGGTGGCGATGACGAGGCCGCCGGCGTCCGGCACGTGCCGGCGCACCTGCGCGAGGCGCTTGTCGGCGGCCCGCAGCACGGCCGGCACCCACTGCCCGCGGGGGTCCAGCGCGGTGCGCCAGGCCTGGGCGGTCATGTCCTGGGTGAGCGGCTCCCCGAGCCGGGCGCTCACCTCGTCCCCGGCGCGGGTGCGCCAACGCATCTGCCCGGAGTAGGCGAGGAAGAGCACCGGCCGCACCACCCCGTCGCGCAGGGCGTGCTCGTAGCCGTAGGCGTAGTCGGCCCGGGAACGGCGGACGCCGTCGGCGTCCGGGACGTAGTCGACGAACGGGATCGCCGCGGTGTCGGAGCGGAACGGGGTGCCGGTCAGCGCCAGCCGCCGGGTCGCGGGCTCGAAGGCCTCGCGGACGGCGTCACCCCAGGACAGCGCGTCCCCGGCGTGGTGGATCTCGTCGAGGACGACGAGCGTCGGCGCGGCCTCGGTGCGCGCCCGGTGCAGCACCGGGCGGGCGGCGACCTGGGCGTAGGTGACGACGACACCGTCGTAGTCGCGGCCGTGGGTGCCCTGGCTGTTGCGGAAGGCGGGGTCGATTCGGATACCCGCCCGGTGCGCGGCGTCCGCCCACTGGGACTTCAGGTGCTCGGTCGGCGCGACGACCGTCACCCGCCGGACGACGCCGCGTTCGAGGAGCTCGGCGGCGACCCGCAGCGCGAACGTCGTCTTGCCGGCGCCGGGGGTGGCCACGGCGAGGAAGTCCCGTGGCTGGCGGCGCAGGTACGTCTGGAGGGCGTCCGCCTGCCAGGCACGCAACTTCGACGCCGTCCCCCAGGGGGCCCGCTCCGGGTACGCCGGGGGGAGCTGCGAGGCGGCGGCGGACGACGCGCGGTGCGGCGTGGAGGAGGAGGTCACGGTCCGGCGAGGGTAACCGAGCCGCGACCGGAGCCGCTCAGCCCGGCCACCCAGCAGCCAAGGCGACGCTACGACTCAGCAGCGCCGTGAGTGCGCAGCCATCCGGCGATGTCCGGCACGTCCAGCTCGCCGGCAGCCGCGCGAACCATCAGGCGCTCAGCGTCGTCGACGGTGTACGCGAGGTCGCACCCGTTGAGCAGGTAGAAGACGCGGGTTGCAGCCCAGGCGAGGCGCTTGTTGCCGTCGACGAGGGCGTGGTTGCGCACCAGTGAGTGCAGGAGGGCAGCCGCCTTGTCGTCAAAGGTCGGGTAGGCGTCAACTCCCGAGATCGTGACCCAGGGACGTGCGGCCGCGGAGGCGAGGAGTCCGGCGTCCCTCACCACAACCTCATCGAGCACGCCCGTTGCGATCTCAAGGAGGTCCTCGACGGTGAGAAGGTCAAACTCCTCCCCGCTCACCTGCTGAGACGCTCGAGGAGCTCATGGTCTTCCGTGCGCACCCGGTTGATGGCGGCGGCCAGACGCTGGGGCCGCTCGGAGACGTACTGCGCGATGGCGGTGCGGGCCACCTCCTGCATCGAACGCCCCTCCTCCTGGGCCTTCGCGCGCAGCGCCTCGCTCTCCTCGTCGGTGAGCCGAAGGGTCATTGCCACGACGGCACGGTACCACCGTGGTAGCAGTCACCACAGGACGCGTCGCCGGACGTCGGCAGCATGCTCAGCCGTCGCCGTCGTCGTCCCCGCCCGGCAGGCTCTCGTAGATCTCCTTGCACGCCGGGCAGACCGGGAAGCGCTGCGGGTCGCGGCCTGGGACCCAGACCTTGCCGCACAGCGCGATCACCGGCTCGCCGGTCAGCGCCGACTCGAGGATCTTCTCCTTCTTCACGTAGTGCGCGAAGCGCTCGTGGTCGCCGGGCTCGGCCAGCTGCGGCTCCTCGACGAGCTCACGCTCGAGCACGGCGGTGCGCTGCTCTCCTGGGTCGGAGGCGGGCTGCGGCTGCGGGTGCTGCTCGGTCATGACCCCCAGTCTAGGCGGGCTGCGCCGGCGTCGTCAGTTGAGCGACGGGTCCTCGGGGAACGTCGCCACGAGTGCCAGGTCGCCGCCCTGACGGCGCAGCACGTCGGCCCACAGCCGCTCGGGGGTGTCGGTGAACGCGTCCCCCGGCTCGGCGTCGACGACGTACCAGGACCCGTCCTCGATCTCGCTCTCCAGCTGGCCCGGCGCCCACCCGGCGTAGCCGGCGAAGATCCGCAGCCGGGTCAGCTCGGGCACGACCACCTCCGGCGGGGTGTCGAGGTCGACGAGGCCGAGGCTGCCGGTGAGCCGGCGGACGCCGAGCGGCTCGGCGTCCGCCGCACCGGGGACCGAGACCAGGCCGAGCGCGGAGTCCAGGGCGACCGGACCGCCCTGGAACAGCCGGCCGGGGACGGTGACGAACGGCTGCCACACCGGCAGGACGGCGTCCACGTCGATCTCGGTGGGGCGGTTGACGACGACCCCGAGGGCACCGTCCTCACCGTGGTCGAGCAGCAGGACGACGGTGCGGCGGAACTCCTCGTGCACGAGCCGCGGCGTCGCGACGAGGAGCCGTCCGGTCAGGTCCTGGCCCCGCATGCCCTCATTCTGCCCGCCGGCGGCGCCGGCCGCCCTGTTGCGCCACGACCACGCCGACCACGGTGCCGACGGCGTCGGCGAGCGCGTCCCACGGGTCGCCGCCCCGGCCGGGCAGCGCGAGGTGCTGGACGGTCTCGCTGACCACGGCGTGCGCGAGCAGGACCGTGACGAGCGGCCCGGTCGGCAGACCGGCGCGGTGCCCGGCCCAGCCGACGGCGGCGAACACGAGCAGGTGCACGGCCTTGTCGAGACCGGGCAGACCGGAGCCGTCGCCGACCGTGGGCCAGTACAGGACGACGAGCTGGACGACGACCGTCGCGGCCAGGACCAGCCGGCGCCGCCGCGCCGCGCCGGGCGCACCAGCCGGGGGCACGGTCAGGTGTCGGCGAAGAAGGACACCGGGCCGGCCACGACGACGCCGATCTCCTCGGTGGTGGGCAGCGGACCCTGGGTGCGGCACAGCACCGGCAAGGGGGAGCCGTCGGGGCCGGGCACCTGCAGCCGGACGCTCGCGTCGTGGCCGTAGAAGACGGTGCCGACGACGCGGGCGGTGGTGCCGCCCCCGGAGTGCACCATCCGCACCTGCTCGGGCCGGATCACCACCCGGCCCGGGCCCTCGGCGACGTCCCCGCGAAGCAGCGACAGTCGGCCCAGGGGGGTCTCGGCGACGCCCTCGCGCACCCGGGCGGGCAGCACGACGGCCTCGCCGACGAAGGTGGCGACGTCGAGGTCGCCGGGGGCGGAGTAGAGCTGCTGGGGGGAAGCGCTCTGCACGACGACCCCGTCCCGGACGACGGCGACGAGGTCCGCGGTGGACAGGGCCTCCTCCTGGTCGTGGGTGACGAGCAGTCCGGTCGCGCCGGTGGCCCGCAGCGCGGTGCGCACGTCCTCCCGGACGGCGGCCCGCAGGCCGGCGTCCAGGGCGGAGAACGGCTCGTCGAGCAGGACGAGCGCCGGGTCGGGGGCGAGGGCGCGGGCCAGCGCCACCCGCTGCTGCTGGCCGCCGGAGAGCTGGGAGGGCATCCGGTCACCGAGGTCGCCGAGACCGACGAGGGCGAGCAGGTCACGGACCCGTTCGCGGCGTCGCCGGCCGGAGCCGGTGCCGCGCCGGGGCAGGCCGAAGGCCACGTTCTCGGCGACGGTGAGGTGCGGGAACAGCGCACCCTCCTGCGGGACGACGCCGATGCCCCGGTGCTCGGGCGGTACGTGCACCCCCGGCCCGGCCAGCAGCCGGCCGCCGAGGTGCACCTCGCCGGCGTCCGCCCGCTCGAAGCCGGCGACGACGCGCAGCAACGTGGTCTTGCCGCAGCCGGAGGGGCCGAGCACGGCCGCGAGCTGCCCGGAGGGCACGTCGAGGTCCAGGCCGTGCAGCACCTCGGTGCTGCCGAAGGCCTTGCACAGGCCCCGAACCTTGAGGTCCCTCACCGCTCACCTCCACGTGCGTCGCTCACCAGTGTCTCCTGGGCCCTGGACATCAGGAAGGTCGGGACCGCGGCGAGCAGCACGAGCGCCACCGCGTACGGGGCGGCGGCGGCGTACGCGCCGACCTCGGTCTGCGTCCACAGCTCGGTCGCCAGGGTGTCGACCCCGGTGGGGCGCAGCAGGAGGGTGGCCGGCAGCTCCTTCATCGTCGTCAGCATGACGAGGGCGAAGCCGGCGGCGATGCCGGGCCCGGCCAGCGGCAGGGTGACGTCGCGCAGCACCCCGGCGGGCGTGCGCCCGAGGGAGCGGGCGACCTCCTCGAGACGTGGCGGGCTCTGGCTGACGGCGGCGCGCACCGAGCCGATGGCAGCGGGCATGAACAGCACCGCGTAGGCCAGCACGAGCAGCGGGGTCTGCTGGTAGATCGGCTCGGCGTAGCGGATGCCGAAGAACACCAGCGCCAGGGCGACGACGATGCCGGGCAGGGCGTGCCCGGCGTAGGTGGCGTGCTCGAGCATGCGCACCCCGCGTCCGGTGTAGCGGGCGGCGAGGACCCCGACGGGGACGGCGAGCGCGGTCGCGGCGAGCGCGCCGAGCAGCGACACCCACAGGGTGGACGCGCCGGCGGGCACGAGGCGGCCCCAGTCGACGCCGGCGGACTGGCCGCGGACCACCCAGTAGGCGAGGACGACGGCCGGGTAGCCGAGCGCGAGGGCCGCCACGCCACCGGTGGTGGCCAGGGCGAGCGGCCGGCCGCGGCCGAGGCGCAGCAGCTGCGGGGTGCGGGAGGCACCGGCACCGACCCGGGCGTGCTCGGCGCGGCCGCGGCTGCGGGCCTCGGCGACGGTGATGCCGATGGTGATGACGACGAGCACGATGGACAGGACCGCAGCAGGCGTCCGGTCGAAGGAGGCCTGGTAGGAGCTGTAGATGACCCGGGTGAAGACGTCGTAGCGCATCAGCGACGGGGTGCCGAAGTCGCTCAGCGTGTAGAGGGCGACGAGCAGCGCGCCGGCCGCGGCGGCCGGGCGCACCTGGCGGGCGGTGACCGACACGAACGTGGCCAGCGCGCTGCGGCCCAGGGACCGGGACACCTCCTCCAGCGCGGGGTCGGTCCGGCTCAGCGCGGCGGCGACCGGCAGGTAGACGTACGGGTAGGTGCTCAGCGTGAGCACCAACCAGGTGCCGCCGAACCCCGCCGAGGACGGGACGACCGACACCCACGCGTACGCGGCCACGTAGCTGGGGACCGCCAGCGGCAGGGCGGCCACGACGCTCCAGGCCCGCCGGCCGGGCAGGTCGGTGCGGGTGGTGAGCCAGGCCAGCACGACGCCGATGACGACGGCGGCCGCGGTGACCGCGGCGGCCAGCCCCAGACTGCGCACGACGAGCCAGAAGGTGCGGTCCCGCCACAGCGTGTCGAGGACCGCGGCCGGTCCGGCCTCGACGGCGCGCACGAGGAGGTACCCGATCGGCAGCAGCGCCAGCGCGGCGGCCACGACCGCGGGGACGACGAGCACCGCCGGCGGGCGGCCGGCGGTGGCGGGGCGCCGACAGCGCCGCCGCTGGGTCGGCGGCACCGTCGGCGCGTCGATCAGAGTCAGGTCAGCCCCACCTCGTCGAGCAGGTCGAGGGTCTCCTCGAGGGAGTCGAGGTCGTTGAGGTCCACGCTCGAGCCCTGGCCGAGCGGCTCGAGGTCGTGCTCGGTGGAGGTGATGCCCTCGACCACCGGGTACTCGGCGGTGCTGTCGGCGAAGTACTGCTGGGCCTCCTCGGAGAGCAGGAACTCCACCGCCCGCTGGGCGGCGTCCTCCTGCTCGGAGCCGGCGATGACGCCCACGCCGGCGACGTTGATCAGGGCGCCGGGGTCGTCGCTGTCGAGGAAGCGGATCTCGGCGTTGACGTTGTCCTCGCCCTGCTCGGCGACCCGCTCGTACCAGTAGTAGTGGTTGATGAGTCCGAGGGCCACCTCGCCGGAGTCCACGGCGTCCAGGACGGCGATGTTGTTGTCGTACTTCTGCACGTCGAGGTCCACGAGCCGCTCGAGCCACTCGCGGGCGCCGTCCTCGCCGCGGTCCAGGCGCAGGGCGGTGACGAAGGACTGGAAGGACGCGTTGGTCGGCGCGACGCCGATGAGCCCCCGGTACCGCTCGTCGAGGACCTCGTCGACGCTGGTCATCTCGGCGGCCTCGGGTGCCTGCCTCGGGTCGTAGGCGACGACCCGGGCGCGGGCGGAGGTGGCGACCCAGCGCCCCTCGTCGTCCGCGTACTGCTCCGGGACCAGGCTCAGCACGTCCTGCGGCAGCTCCGCGAGGCGCCCGGCCTTGGCCAGGGCGCCGAGGGCGCCGGCGTCCTGGGAGAAGAACAGGTCGGCGTCGGTGCTCTCGCCCTCCTCGAGCAGCTGGGCGGCCAGGTCGCTGGAGCCGGCGTAGCGGACCTCGACCTCGGTGCCGACGGCGTCCTCGAGCTGCTCGAGGATGGGGCCGACGAGGTTCTCGTTGCGCCCGGAGTACACGGTGAGCACGTCCTCCCCGCCGAAGGCGCCGCAGCCGGACAGGCCACCGGCGAGGACGACGGTCAGGGCGGCCGCGACGGGGGCGCGCAGCCGGGTGCGGGGCGGGGCGTTCACAGGCTCTCCTCGTCAGGATCCGGGGACGGCGGTTCCAGGGCGACCGCCGGAGGCACCCTACTTAGGACAGCCTTACCTGTTCAACCGGGGACAAGCGACCGCTCAGGCGCCGGCCGAGGCCCTCCCCCCGGCGACCGCGGCGGCGGCGTCCGTGGCGGCCCGACCGGCGACCACCCGCGCCGGGGCGTCGGCGTGCTCCTCGGCCTGCACGGCCCGCCGGACGGCGTCGGCGACGACGGTCGCGACGTCCGGGTGGAACACGCTCGGGACGATGTAGGTGGCGTTGAGCTCGTCGTCGGTGACGACCGCGGCGAGCGCGTAGGCGGCGGCGAGCAGCGTGCCGGTCGTGATCGACGTGGACTGGGCGTCGAGCAGCCCGCGGAACACCCCCGGGAAGGCCAGCACGTTGTTGATCTGGTTGGCGAAGTCGCTGCGGCCGCTGGCGACCACGGCGGCGTGCCGGGCGGCGTCCGCGGGGTCCACCTCGGGCACCGGGTTGGCCAGGGCGAAGACGACGGCGCCCTCGGCCATCGTCTCGATGTCGTCCCCGGTGAGAATGTTCGGTGCGGACAGGCCGATGAACACGTCGGCGCCGGCGAGCGCCTCACGCAGCGTGCCCTGGACGCCGCGCGGGTTCGTGTGCGCGGCGGTCCAGCTGGTGGAGACGTCGAGCCGGTCGCGGCCCGGGTGCAGGACGCCGAACTCGTCGGCGACCACGACGTCGCGGGCGCCGGCCGCCAGCAGCAGCTTGAGCACCGCGGTGCCGGCGGCGCCGGCACCGGCCATGACGATGCGGACGTCCTCGATCCGCTTGCCGACCACCTTCAGCGCGTTGGTCAGGGCGGCCAGGGTGACGATGGCGGTGCCGTGCTGGTCGTCGTGGAACACCGGGATGTCGAGCTCCTCCCGCAGCCGGCGCTCGATCTCGAAGCAGCGCGGCGCGGAGATGTCCTCGAGGTTGATCCCGGCGAACACGGGCGCGACGGCCTTGACCACGGCGACGATCTCGTCCGGGTCGGTGGTGTCCAGGCACAGCGGGAAGGCGTCGATGCCGCCGAACCGCTTGAACAGGGCCGCCTTGCCCTCCATCACCGGCAGCGCGGCGAGCGGCCCGATGTCACCCAGACCCAGGACGGCGGTGCCGTCGGTGACGACGGCGACCGTGTTGCGCTTGATGGTCAGCCGGCGGGCGTCCTCGGGGTTGTCGGCGATGGCCTGGCAGACCCGCGCGACGCCGGGGGTGTAGACCATGGACAGGTCGTCGCGGTTGCGGATCGGCACCCGGGACTCCACCGACAGCTTGCCCCCGATGTGCGCGAGGAACGTCCGGTCGGAGACCTTGCCGATGCTCACCCCGGGC
This sequence comes from Quadrisphaera sp. GCM10027208, assembly GCF_042658805.1. Taxonomy (NCBI): domain Bacteria; kingdom Bacillati; phylum Actinomycetota; class Actinomycetes; order Kineosporiales; family Kineosporiaceae; genus Quadrisphaera; species Quadrisphaera sp. GCM10027208. The sequence goes on along the minus strand of NZ_JBHSRC010000002.1, from coordinate 434,097 downwards.
AGGGCCCGCAGCGCCTCGACGAGGTCGACGCTGTGGTCGCTGTCGCGGGCCGCGCAGGTGACGTCCACCCGCACCCGGTCGGCGCCGGAGGCGGTGACGTCGAGTGCGGTGACCACGCCGCCGGCGCCCTCGATCGCCGTCGTCAGCTCGCTGACCGCGGTGGGCCGGGCCGGCACCTCGAGACGGACGGTGATCGAGTACGAGACGCTGGGTACGGAGGCCATGGCCCCATCATCGCGGACCAGCAGCGCGGCGTCGCTCAGGCCTTGCTCAGGTGCTCAGGTGCTCAGGTGCTCAGGTCCGGGTCAGCCTCGGCGGCTCCGCTTGTCCGCGTACATCTCCCGGTCCGCCCGCTCGACCACCCGCTGCACCGGGTCCCCCGGCTCGGCGGACGCGGCGCCGACCGAGGCCCGCACCGGCAGCCCGTCCGGGGTGACGGCCTCGGCGAGCGCGGCGCGCAGCCGCCGGACCAGCCCGGCGGCGTCCGCGACGCGAGGCACGAGGACGCCGAACTCGTCCCCGCCGACGCGGGCGACGACGTCGGTGGTCTCCCGCAGGCCGGAGCCCAGGGCGCGGGCGGCGGTGCGCAGCAGCTCGTCCCCGGCGGCGTGCCCGTGGGTGTCGTTGACCTCCTTGAGCTCGTCGAGGTCGACCAGGGCGACGGTGACCGGGACGCCGGTGTCGACGAGCTCCTGGACGGCGAGGAGCTCCTCCTCCCAGCGGTGCCGGCTCGCGACCCCGGTGAGGGTGTCCCGCTCCAGCCGGGCACGGATGTCGTCGAGGCGTCCTTCGAGCTGGTCGCGGCCCTGGGCCACCTGGAGCAGGACGGTCGCGGCGTCGGCGATCTGCACCGCCATCCGCCGGCACAGGTCGTTGAACCGGCAGTGGTCCGAACCGCGGAACACGGCGAGCAGCCCGCCGCCGAGGTCCTCCCCGAGGGGGTGCAGCAGGTAGGAGGTGACGCCGTCCTGCGGGGACAGCGGGACCGGCAGTGGCGCGGTGGCGGCGTCCTGCACGACGACGCCCCCGGGGTGACGGGCGAGCAGGTCCCGGGCGATCCGGAGCACGTGCGCCGTGGTGGTCCCGTCGCGTGGGTCCGCGACGTCCGCCGCGGGGTCGCGCTCCGGGGAGCCGGTGTCGGCGACCGCGCACCGGCCGTCGCCGGTCCACACGACCACCACCTGGGCGAGCATCGCGTCGGCGGTGACGTCGGCCACGTGCTCGAGGGTGCGCCCGAAGGAGCGGCCGAGCCCCCCGGTGATCCGCTGGACGGCGCCGAGGACCTCGAGCTCGTCGCCGAGCCGCTGGGCGACGGTGCTGCGGGTGACCGCGTCGGCGATCTCCAGCGATGCCTCGCGCAACGTGTCGGCGGGGGTGGCCATCAGCGCCTCGCTGCGCTCCGGGTGCCCCCACACGACGACGACGTCCTCGGTGACGTGCAGGAGCACGGCGGTGCACGCGTAGTAGGGGCCGACGATGCGGGCGGACGACGCGGCGAGGACCCGCACCGGGGCCGGGTCGTCGAGGGCCTGGTGCAGCAAGGGTTCGGTGGAACGCTCCGCCTCGACGATGCCCGCCCAGCCGTCGCCGCGGCCGTACCCGCCGACGTGCGCCCAGGAGCCGGGTGCCACCCGGCGGAAGACGAGGACGTCGCGGGCGCCGGTACCGGTCATCCCGGTCGCGACGACGCGCCCGTCGCCGGCCGTCGGCCGGTGCAGCGATGGCGTCGTCATGGGCGTGGTCCCCGTCCTGTCCGGGCTCAGTATCGGCCCACGGCACCCGTGGAGGTACCAGGTTCACCGGATCGGGCTCTGGCACCCGCCTCACCCCGGGGCCGTGGCGGCCTGCGAGGCTAGGGTGGCACCGTGACCGCCGCACCGACGAGGGCCCTGGACCGGTCCTCCGCCCTGCCGCTGTGGGCTCAGCTCGCCGACGACCTGGTCGCCCGGCTGGACGGCGGCGACTTCACCGAACGGTTCCCCACCGAGCACGAGCTCATGGCCCAGTACGGGGTGAGCCGGCACACCGTCCGCGACGCTCTGCGCCGGCTGCGCGACGACGGCCTGCTGTCGGCCGAGCGCGGACGCGGCACGTTCGTCCAGCCGGGGCGCATCGACCAGCCGCTGGGAGCGATCTACTCCCTGTTCCGGGAGGTGGAGGCACGCGGGATGGTGCAGACCTCCCAGGTGCGGGCCCTCGACGTCCGCTCGGACGCCGAGGTCGCCCGCCGGCTGGGCCGGCCCGCCGACGAGCCGCTGGTGTACCTCGAGCGGCTGCGGCTGGCGAACGACGAGCCGCTCGCGCTGGACCGGGTCTGGCTGTGCCGGCCGCTGGGCGACCCGCTGCTGGCGGCCGACCTGAGCCGCACCGGCGTCTACGACGTGCTGGCGCAGGCGAGCGGCGTCCGGCTCAACGGGGGCCGAGAACGGATCCAGGCGGTCCTGCCGGACGACGCCGAGCGGGAGCTGCTCGGTCTGACCGGCGTCCCGGACGTCGCGGCGCTGAGGATCGCCCGGACCGGCGAGCTGGACGGCGACCCGGTGGAGTACCGGACCACCCTGGTCCGCGGTGACCGGTTCGCGGTCGTCGCCGAGTGGAGCACCCGCCGCGGGTACCGGATGGACCTGGCGGTCCCGCAGGTCTGAGCGCCGGCCCGCCCCGACCGAGAGTCCTCCGGCCCTGCCGCCACGCACCGAGCGTGAGCACGCTGACGTCGTGGCCACGCTGACGTTCCTCGGCGGCACCGGCACGGTGACCGGCAGCAAGTTCCTCCTCGAGCAGGAGGGTTCCCGGCTGCTCGTGGACTGCGGCCTGTTCCAGGGCCTGCGCGAGCTGCGGCGACGCAACTGGGAGCCGCTGCCGCTGGACCCCTCCGGCCTGGCCGCCGTCGTCCTCACCCACGCCCACCTGGACCACTGCGGGTACCTGCCGCGGCTGGTGCGCGACGGGTTCTCCGGTCCCGTGCTGTGCACCCCGGACACCGCCGAGCTCGTCGCGGTCGTGCTGCGCGACAGCGCCCACCTGCAGGAGGAGGACGCGCGGTACGCCGCGGGAGCCGGCTACTCCAAGCACCACCCGCCGCTGCCGCTGTACGACGCCGCGGACGCCGAGCGGGCGATCGCGCTGCTCCGGCCCACGCCGTTCGGCGAGCGGGTCCGACCGGCTCCCGGCCTGGAGGTGCTGCTGTCCCCCGCCGGGCACATCCTCGGCTCGGCCACGGTCCTCGTCGTCGCCGGCGGCCGGCGGGTGGTGTTCAGCGGCGACCTGGGCCGGCCGGTGCACGCCCTGCTGTCCCCGCCGGCGCCGCTGCCGGAGGTGGACGCGGTCGTGCTGGAGTCGACCTACGGTGACCGGGAGCACCCGGAGCCGGACCCGGAGGTGCTGGCGGGCGCGATCCGCCGGACGGTGCGGCGCGGCGGGGTGGTGCTCGTCCCGGCGTTCGCAGTGGACCGCACCGAGCTCGTCCTCGCCGAGCTGGAGCGGCTGCGGAGCGCCGGCGAGATCCCCGACGTCCCGGTGGTCGTCGACAGTCCGATGGCGCTGGCGTCGCTGCGGATCTACCGGACGGCGCTGCGCGAGGGGCACCCCGACGTGCGACCGGACGCGCGGACGCTGCTCGACCGCAGCGACGTCCGGGAGGCGCGCACGGTGGAGGAGTCGATGCGGCTCAACGCCCCGGCGCTGCCGTGCATCATCGTGTCGGCGTCCGGGATGGCGGCCGGCGGCCGCGTCGTCCACCACCTCAAGCACCTGCTGCCGGACCCGCGGAACACGGTGGTGCTCACCGGGTTCCAGGCGCCCGGCACCCGCGGTCGGGACCTGCTCGAGGGGGCCCGGCGGCTGAAGATGCACGGCCGGTACGTCCCGGTACGCGCCGAGGTGGTGGAGGTGCGGGACTTCTCCTGCCACGCCGACGCCAGCGAGCTCGTCGACTGGGTGCGTGGGGCGCCCCGGCCTCCCGCGGTCGTCTACGTCGTCCACGGGGAACCGGCCGCCTCGGCCGCCCTGGCGGACCGGCTGGAGGACGAGCTCGGCGTTCTCGCCGTCCCGCCGCGACCCGGCGAAGTGGTCCGGCTGTAGCCGGGCCTCAGGTCAGGATGAGCACGACGACGCCGAAGTAGACGAGCAGCGACAGCAGGTCCTGCACGACGGTGGCGAGCGGCCCGCTGCCGAACGCGGGATCCAGGCCGCGGCGGTGCAGCAGCCACGGCAGCAGCATGGCGACGACCGTCGCGATCGAGCAGGCGGCGACGAGGGAGAGGGCGACGGCGACCGCGAGCCGGGCGGAGCCGAGCGCCCACCACACGGCCGGCAGGGCCGCGGCGGCGACGATCAGGCCGACGAGCAGACCGGTGACCGCCTCGAGCCGGTAGACGCGGCGCAGCGGCATCCCCACGGACAGACCCCGAACGACGAGCGCCTCGGTCTGGGTGCCGACCGCGTCGGCCATGTACACGACACCCGGGATGAAGAACGCCAGCCGGACGTCGCGGGCGAGCTCGGCCTCGAACCCGCCGACGAGCCACGCCGCGACCGCGGAGCCGAGGAGGCCGAGCAGCAGCCACGGCAGGCGGTGCCACAACCGGTCCCGCAACGGCTCCTCGGTGGCGTGCCGGGCCCCGGCGGTCGAGGCCAGGTACCCGCCGAGCCGGGCCAGGTCCTCTTCGTGCTCCACCAGCAGGACGCCGAGCAGCCGGACCGGCGGGACCAGCCCGAGAAAGCGTCCGTCCTCGTCGCACACGGCCAGCGAGGACTCCCCGTGCCTCACCGCCTTCCACGCGGCGCGCTCCTGGTCGACGTGGACGGCGACGACCGGGGGGTCGTCGTCCATCAGGTCCACGGCCGTGACGCCGTCCGGCGCGGCCAGGGCCCGCTCGACGGGGACGAGCCCGACCAGACGCGGCCCGGAGCAGACGGCGACGTCGGCGACGGACGGCCAGGGCCGGGAGGTCAGCAGGGCGCGCAGGTCGGCGGCTGTGTCGGTCGGGGTGCAGACCGGGACGTCGCGCTCGAGGTACATCTCGATCGCACCGGGTAGGAGGTCGTCGCCGCCGTCCGGCTCCGGGGCTTCACCGGGTTGCCCCGGGTGGTGCGCAGAGGCTGCCGTCACGGGCGGCCACCCTCCCACGCGGACGCCGGCAGGTCGACGGGAGCGAGCGGACCGTGCGACAGGTGACGTCAGACCCTGGCGGCCCGGCAGCCGGGCGCGTACCCCGGAAGCGAGGAGAGGAGCCGAGATGGCTGACAACGGACGCCGGATCGTCGTGGGGATCGACGGGTCGCCGCGCAGTCGAGAGGCACTGCGCTGGGCGGTGGACCAGGCCCGCCGGACCGGGGCTCAGGTGCGGGCCGTGGCCGCGTGGGACGTGTCGCCGTTCGTCTACCTCGCCCCGACCGCGACCGAGGAGACCTACGAGCAGGCCGCCGAGACGGTCCTCAACGAGGTGGTCGAGTCGGTGCTCGACGAGGAGGACGACGTCCCCATCGAGCGGGTGATGGTTCAGGGCCGGCCGGGACCGGCGGTCGCGAAGGCCGCCCGAGGGGCGGAGCTGCTCGTCATCGGCAGCCACGGCCACGGTGAGGTCCCCGGGATGCACCTGGGGTCCACCGCGGGCTACTGCGTGCACCACGCGCCCTGCCCGGTGCTGGTGATCCGCCATGACGACGCGTGACACCAGGACGCTGGGACGAGGACACCGGGCCGCTGGCGTGGTGGTCGGTGCGGTCGTCGGGCTGCTCGCCGGCTGGGCGCTCTACGCCCTCGGCAGTCCGGTGCTGGAGCGCAGCACCGGAGTAGCGCGGGAGCTGCAGGGAGCACTGTGGAACGCGGTACCCGCGCTGACGGTCGTCGGCGCGGCGGCCGGGTGGGCGCTGGCGAGGCGACACCGCCGGTGACGAACGGCCACGGGGCCGCCCAGCCGCCAGGCGGCGCGATGACACGGCGCGGCGTCATCGAAGCAGGTCCTCGAGCACACGGTGGCCAGCCGACCGCTCCCTTACCTCGAGCGACTCGGCGAGGTCCACGGCGATGACGGCGGTCGGCATCGTGGTCCGACCGAGCACGTCGGCCGATGGACCTAATCTGTCCAGCAGTAGGTGGTTCCCAGATGCCTGCCGGAACACAGGAAGGTAGCTCTCCGCATTCACGGATCGCTACCTTCCTGTGTACATGACCCGTTCTTTCAGGTCACAGGGGTGGAGGTGGCGGGAATCGAACCCGCGTCCGTCGTCGTACCCCCAGGGATTCTCCGGGTGCAGCCTGTGTTGCGGTCTGCTCGGCCCCAGCGATCCCACAGGCGAGTTCGCTGCCGGGCCCAGTCGTCTAGGTGTCCCCGTAGCCCCGACGACGAAGGCTACGAGCAGTGGCTCTCTAGTCGATGCCAGCTACCGGGCCGAGAGCACTCCCGGGCTGACAGACCTCAACGCTCGCTCAGGCGGCGAGGGCGAGGTCGGTGCGCTTGGAATCGGCACCTATGGTTTACGGCGAGCGTTTACGAGATGACGCCGTCTTCTCGACCCGCTTCCCCTGGTTCGACATCCGACGTCGAAACCTGTCACCCCCCTGTTGAGTTGTCCTGCCGCGCCGGCGTCCAAGGATCCCGACGACACGGCAGGTTACTCCCCTCAACGGACCGGGCGCACCCGGCATTCCAGCCGTCGCCCAGCCGCACCTGGCCGCCTCGAGGCGGCGGGCTCACTCGCCCATCTTGGCGCGCAGCGACATCGCCCGCTGGGCCTCGCGCGCGTCCTGCCTGGCGCGCAGCGTCTGCCGCTTGTCGTACTCCTTCTTGCCCTTGGCCAGCGCGATCTCGACCTTGGCCCGGCCGTCCTTGAAGTACAGCTGCAGCGGCACGAGCGTGTAGCCGGTCTCGCGGCTCTTGCCGGCGAGCTTGTCGATCTCGACGCGGTGCAGCAGCAGCTTGCGCTTGCGCCGCGGCGCGTGGTTTGTCCACGTGCCCTGGGAGTACTCCGGGATGTAGACGTTCTCCAGCCACGCCTCGCCGCCGTCGATGGAGGCGAACCCGTCGACGAGCGAGGCGCGGCCGGCGCGCAGAGCCTTGACCTCGGTACCGGTCAGCACGAGGCCGGCCTCGTAGGTGTCGACGACGAGGTAGTCGTGGCGGGCCTTGCGGTTGGTCGCGACGACCTTGCGGTCCTCCGGCGACTTCTTCGGCACGGCTACCCTCCTCTCCTCGTCGTCCGGCACGTCGATGGCCAGCCCGTGCAGGAGCAACGGACCGGTCGGCGAGTCTATGCCGGGGGCTACAGCCAGTTCATCGGGTTCTGGGTCGACCCGTTGACGTACACCTCGAAGTGCAGGTGGCAGCCGGTGGACGTGCCCGTCGTCCCGACGTACCCGATCACCTGGCCGCGCGAGACGCTGCCACCCCGGACGGCGTAACCGGACAGGTGGTTGTAGGACGACGCGACGCCCTGCCCGCGCAGGGTGCCGTGGTGGACGACGATCTGGTTGCCGTAGCCGCCGTTCACCCCGGCCCGGATCACCGTCCCGTCGGCGGCGGCGCGCACCGGGGTGCCGCAGGAGGCGGCGAAGTCGGTGCCGGCGTGCAGCCGGCGGGTGTTGTAGATCGGGTGGATCCGGTAGCCGTAGTGCGAGCTGATCCGGGCGTTCACCGGCCAGGACAACCCGTCGGCTGCCGGAGCGGGCTCGGGTGCCGGAGCGGGGGCGCGCTCGGCGCTGCGGCCGCGCGAGGGGGCCCGGTCCTCGGCCGCCTCTCGCTCGCGGGCCTCCTGGGCACGGCGCTCGGCCTCGCGCTGCTTGCGCAGCTCCTCCTGGCGGCGGCGCTCCTCCTCCTGGCGGCGACGCTCCTCCTCGATCCGGCGGATCTCGGCCTCGAGGGCGGCCCGGTCCGCCTCGGCCTGGTCGAGGCGCTGCATCTCGCTCTCACGGCGGGCCTCGATGACGGCGACCGCCTCGGCCTGCTCGGCCTTGAGCGCCTCGATCTCGGCCTTGCGGTCGGCGGCGTCCGACTCGGCCTGCCGGGCGGCCGCCAGGTTGGCCGCGGCCTCGGCCTTGAGCCGCTCGATCTCGTCCTGGACGGCGGCCAGCCGGGCCTCGGAGTGGGCGCGCAGCGCCTGCTGCTCGTTGAGCCGGGCCAGCGCGCCGTTCTGGGTGCGCAGGGCGGTGTCGACGAGCACGTAGCGGTCGGCGAAGTCGGTCGGGCTCTGCGCGTCCAGGACCAGGGCGAGGGTGGGGTTGATGGTCCCGCCCCGGTAGGCCTGGGCGGCGATCTGACCGAGGGCGGTGCGCGCGGCGGCCACCTCGGCCTCGCCGTCCGCGATCGCCTCGACGGCCTTGACCTCGGACTCGGTGGCTGCGGCCAGCCGGCCGGCCAGCTCGACGTCCTTGGCCTTCGCCTCGGCGGCGGCTGCCTGGGCCTGCTCGAGCTCGGCCTGGGCCACAGGGAGGCGCTGCTCGGTCTTCTGCAGGGCCACGGCGGCGGCGCGCAGCTCCGCGGAGCTCTCCTCCAGGGCGTGCTCGAGGTCCTCGATGTCCTGCTCGACCTGCTGCTTACGCTCCCACGGGTCCGCCGCCTGGGCGGCGGGGGTGGCGACCAGGAGGCCCGCGGCCAGCGCCGCGGTGAGGGTCGCCCCGGCCAGGCGTGCTGGACGAGGTCGTCTCATCGGGTCGTGCTCCTTGTCCGTCTCCGGGGCATGCCGCAGGTGTGGTGATCTACACCTTGAGGTATCGACCCAGCGTGACGACGGAGGACACGCCCGCGAGCAGGATTCCGATGAGGAACAGTGCAGGGGCGACGAGGAGCACCTCACTGGTGCCGATGTAGTTGAACAGCGGCAGGTTCTCGGTGAGCCAGCCCTCGACGCCGTAGCGCACCGCGCCCCACAGCCCGGCCGTCGCCAGCGCGGCGCCGACCGTCGCCGCGAGGACGCCCTCGAGCACGAACGGCGTCTGGATGAGCAACTTCGAGGCACCGACCAGGCGCATGATCCCGGTCTCTCGGCGGCGGCTGAACGCGGACAGCCGGATCGTCGTGGCGATCAGCAAGGCGGCGGCGACGATCATGACGGCGGCGAAGATGCCGGACACGAGGGTGAAGGCGTTGAGGACGGCGAAGAACTGGTCGAGCAGCCGCCGCTGGTCCTGCACCTCCTCGACTCCGGGGTAGCCGGTGAAGTACTCGGCGACCACCTGGTACTCCTCGGGGTCGACGAGCTTGACCCGGTAGGAGTCCGGCATCTGGTCCTCGGTGACGTTGTCGACGATGGAGGAGTCGGAGAACTGCTCGCGGAACCGTTCGTACGCCTCGGCCTTGGACTCGTAGTAGTAGACGTCGACGTACGGGTCGAGCGGGCCCTCGAGGGCGGCGACGATGGAGTCGCGCTGGGCCTGGGTTACCTCGCCCTCGGCGCAGGTGGGGGCCTCGCTGTTCTCCACGCACAGGAAGATGGACACCTGGACCCGGTCGTACCAGTAGTCCTTCATCGTGCCGATCTGCATCTGCAGCAGGGCGCCGGCGCCGACGAAGGTCAGTGACACGAAGGTCACGAGGACGACGGAGATCGTCATCGCGAGGTTGCGGCGCAGGCCGACGAGGATCTCGCTGAGGATGAACTGGAGTCGCATGGCGGGTGAGGTCCTGGGTCAGCGGGAGTAGCCGTAGACGCCGCGGGACTGGTCACGGACGACCGCGCCGTCGTCCAGCTCGACGACGCGCTTGCGCATCGAGTCGACGATCTCGTCGTCGTGGGTGGCCATGACGACGGTGGTGCCGTGGCGGTTGATCCGGTCGAGCAGGCGCATGATCCCCACGGACGTCGTGGGGTCCAGGTTCCCTGTCGGCTCGTCGGCGAGCAGGATGGCGGGGCGGTTGACGAAGGCCCGGGCGATGGCGACGCGCTGCTGCTCACCGCCGGACAGCTCGTGCGGCAGCCGGCGCTCCTTGCCGGCCAGGCCGACGAGCTCGAGGGTCTCCGGGACGGTCTGGGCGATGTGGTGGCGGGACTTTCCGATCACCTGGAGCGCGAAGGCGACGTTCTCGTAGACCGTCTTGTTCGGCAGCAGCCGGAAGTCCTGGAACACGACGCCGATCTGGCGCCGCAGCTGCGGCACCTTCCACGAGGAGAGCTTCGCGACGTTCTTGCCGGCGACCCAGACGGTCCCGCGGGTGGCCTCCTCCTCCTTGAGCACAAGACGCAGGAAGGTGGACTTGCCCGAGCCGGAGGCGCCGACGAGAAAGACGAATTCGCCGCGCTCGATGTCCAGGGTCACGTCGTCCAGAGCCGGCCGCGACGTGCGGTCGTAGATCTTGGAGACGTGCTCGAACCGGATCACTGGCCGGAGTCTACGGGCGGATCACGACGAGGCCCCGGCGGACCGACACTCGCGTGTCGGGCCACCGGGGCCACCACCGGTGAGTGGTCTGCCGTCAGGCGCGGCGGCGCCGTCCGATCAGGCTGCTGCCGATCATCCCCGCTGCGCCGGCCGCCAAGAGGCCGAGAGCGAGGGCGAGCAGCCCGGTCGGGTCGGTGCCGGTCCGCGGTAGCTGCCCGGTCTGTGCCGAGGTATTCGGCTGGACGGCCGGGAGCTTCGTGCCGAGGACCGCGGTCTCCGGCTGCTCCTGCGGCTGCTCTTCCTCTTCCTCGGCAGGCTGCTCCTGCTGCGGCTGCTCTTCCCCAGCGGGCGGCTCTTCAGCAGGGGGCTCCGGGGCCGGCTCCTCCGCCGGCGGCTCCTCCTCCTCGCCAGGCTGAACCTCGACACAGTCGCGCAGGTCGGTGAGCTGGTGGATGACCTTGTCGCCCGCGGTGACGACCACAGTGACCGCCGCGTCCTCCTCTGCCGGGAAGACCTCAGCCTTCTCGCCCTGGGCTGGGACCTCGACGGAGCGGGTCACACCGTTCACCGAGACGAGGAATGTGACAGCCCTGTTGACACCCGAGCCCTTGTTCGACAAATCGACCTGGACACCCTCGTCGACGCAGATGTCGACGGCCGCTGCAGCGTTAGTGATGGGGTTCGGGTTTGGAGCAGGAGGCGGCGTCGGGCACGCCGTCACGGTGACCTGCGCGGACTGACCCGCCACGGCCTCACCGCCCTTGAGCAGCGTGACCGTGTAGGAACCGACCGGAACGTCGTCGAACACGACCGAACCGTCCACGACGGCCTCGGTCTCATCGACAGAGTCACCACCGGTGAGCTTCACCGACAGCCCCGTCGCACCATCGGCGCTCACCGGAACCGTCACCGTTCCACCGACAGCGCCCTCGGCCACACAGTCCGGCGCAGCGACCACACCCAACTCCGGCTCCGGAGCAGGAGGCGGCGTCGGGCACGCCGTCACGGTGACCTGTAC
>NZ_JBHSRC010000002.1:0-422665 GCF_042658805.1 Quadrisphaera sp. GCM10027208 | reverse complement strand
GGCACACAGTCCGGCGCAGCGACCACACCCAACTCCGGCTCCGGAGCAGGAGGCGGCGTCGGGCACGCCGTCACCGTGACCTGTACGGACTGATCCGCCACAGGCTGCCCGTCCTTGAGCAACGTGACCGTGTAGGACCCCACCGGGACACCCTCGAACACCACCGAGCCACCCGCGACGGTCTTCTCCACCGGGGTGAAGCCCTCACCGCCGGCCAGCTTCACCGACAGACCGGTCGCACCAGCGGGAATCACCGGAACCGTCACCGTCGTACCCGCAGCGCCAGCAGGCACACACGGCGCGTCCACCGCACCCAGAACTGGCACATAGCAGCGGATGATGTGAGAAATCCCAGCGAGCTTCCCACTACTGTCGTTCAACACCGAGTCATAAGCGGTGCCAGCCTCAGGATTGCGGATTTCGATGGGGTCGGCACTAGTCGCCTTGATGACCAGAAGGGTCCAATCTCTGCCGTCGTCCGGTAGCCTGTACTGGACTAACTCACCCTCGTCATTGAACTGGTCCTCCGATTGGCCCTTCTTTAGGTCCTCCCCTTCCAGTTTCTCGCACGTCCCGTAGCCTTGGTTCGCCCAATAGGAAGCCTGATTCGTGTCAGTCGCGGCGGCGGGCCCAGCCAGGCCGACGAGGCCGGCAAGCACGAGGCTCAGGGCCGTCAGGACGCTGGCTAGGGCTCGACCGCCGGTCTCACGACGGTGACGTGCTCGGTTGGTCCGGGTCATTGACCTGCTCCCTCTCGGACGTGCACGAGATGGGGCCGGTCTCACCACTCACTCCCCGCGACGGCGGCTCTGGCCAGACCAGAGCCACGGTGACCGTCAGTCGCCGCGGATCACAGTTCCCCGGTGCGTCGTCAAGCGCGACTACGCAGGGTCAGCATGGACTGCCCAAGCCGAGCACACAACCTCCGTCCACACCAAGCGGGCCGTTTACACCCTGTTTGTCCGATTTCAGGCCGAGATTCACCCGAACGGATGACCTCGGCCGGCGTCCCGGACGCCGGTCGGCGGCCCGACCACCGACCTCAGGCCGCCGGCCTCTCCTGCTGCCGACGCCAGCGGATGCCGCTCTCGAGGAAGCCGTCGATGTCCCCGTCGAAGACGGCCATCGGGTTGCCGACCTCGTAGTCGGTCCGCAGGTCCTTGACCATCTGGTACGGGTGGAGCACGTACGAGCGCATCTGGTTGCCCCAGCTGCCGCCGGCGTCCGTCTTGAGGGCGTCGAGCTCGGCCTGCCGCTCCTGGCGTGCCCGTTCGAGCAGCTTGGCCTGCAGCACCCGCAGCGCTGCCGCCTTGTTCTGCAGCTGGGACTTCTCGTTCTGGCAGGAGACGACGATCCCGGTCGGCAGGTGCGTCAGCCGCACCGCGGAGTCGGTCGTGTTCACCGACTGCCCGCCCGGGCCGGAGGACCGGAACACGTCCACCCGTAGGTCGTTCTCGGGGATCTCGATGTGGTCGGTCTCCTCCACCACCGGCAGCACCTCGACGCCGGCGAACGACGTCTGGCGCCGTCCCTGGTTGTCGAACGGGGAGATCCGCACCAGCCGGTGGGTGCCCTGCTCCACCGACAGCGTCCCGTAGGCGTACGGCGCGTGGACGGCGATCGTCGCCGACTTGATGCCGGCCTCCTCCGCGTAGGAGGTGTCCATCACCTCGGCCTTGTACCCCTTGCGCTCAGCCCACCGCAGGTACATCCGCATGAGCATCTCGGCGAAGTCGGCGGCGTCCACCCCGCCCGCCTCGGCCCGGATGGTGATCAGCGCCTCGCGCTGGTCGTACTCCCCGGACAGCAGCGTGCGCACCTCGAGCTCGGACAGCGCCTTACGGATGTCGGCGAGCTCGCGCTCCGCCTCGGCGCGGGTCTCGGCGTCGTCGGCCTCCTCGGCCATCTCGACGAGCACCTCGAGGTCGTCGATCCGCTGGCCCATCCGCTCGACGCGCTCGAGCTCGGTCTGGCGGTGCGACAGCCGACTCGTCACCTGCTGGGCGGCGTCCGGGTCGTCCCACAGGTCCGGGGCGGCCGCCTGCTCGGACAGCTCGGCGATCTCCGCGCGCAGCCGGTCCAGATCCGTCACCTCGCGGATCGACCCGAAGGTCGCGCGGAGGTTGCGGATCTCGGCGGAGAAGTCGACGGCAGCCACGTCCTGAGAGCCTACGCGACGGTCGGCTCGCCCTCCCCCGCGCTCAGCCGAACAGGTCCCCGAGCACGCCCCCGCCCCCGCTGCGGCCGCCGTCCCCGACCACCGGACGGCCCTCGCTGGGCTGGACGACGACGAACCCGGGTCCGTGGAACCGGTACTGGAAGGCCTCCCCGCTGCCTCCGCGCACCATCGAGCGCATCCGCACGCTCGACACCAGCTGCGGGGAGAGGTTCGCCGACCACGCGACCGCCGCCTGGACGTCGACGGAGGTGGGCTGCTGGGAGCAGTCCAGCAGCATCGGCGGGCCGTCACTGGTCAGGGCGACGACGCCCCGCCCCTGCAGCAGCAGGTTGAACAGCCCGCCGGCCATCATCCCCGCCCCCTGCGCCCGGCGGATGTCCCAGTCCACGGCGGCGTCGAACGCGAGCAGGTTCGCCCCGTCCACGCTGATCCCGTCGCCCTCGAGCTGGACGAGGAACACGTGCTCGGCCTGCCGGGCGAAGAACACCTCGCCCTGCCCGCTGACCCGCATGAGCGGGGTGTCCTCGGCGGTGACGACCTTCTTCAACAGCCGGCCGAACGACCCGGCGCCCTCGTGCTGGAACTCGACCCGCCCCTGGTAGGCGACCATGGCGCCCTTGGCGGCCAGCACGTCCGGCCCGAGCCGCACCTTGAGCATGTACGGGCTCTGCAGCGCCCACGTCTGGTCGGAGTCGACCTCACGGTGGGCCTCGTCAAACAGGTGACTGCGCACGGCTCTCCTGCCTCACCACCACTCGGGGTCCAACTTGGCCTCGATGCTGCGGGCGTTCTCCCGGGTGCACCGCTCGCACGTCGCGGTGGTGCGGCCGCGCTCGGTGCCGAGCGCCCAGCCGAGCGGCACCTGACCCTGCGGCGTCCCGGGTGGGACGGGCGTCCCGCACACCGCGCACACCGTCGTCCCGGCCACGGGTCCGAGCCTAGGCCTCAGCCCGCCGGCTCGAGGTAGACGAAGCCGGGTCCCTCGTCCCGCCACGTCGCTCCGGTCGGGGCGAGCACCCGCTCCAGCGCCGGCCGCCACGACCCGGTGCACGCCGGGTCGGCGCCCTCGAACCCGTGGTCGGCGGTGAGCAGGAATGTCACGTCGTCGGTGACGCCGAGCGCGTCCAGCCGGTCGAGGAACGCCTGCAGCCGCCGGTCGGCGTCCCGGAAGGAGTCGCGGGCCATCGCCGAGCGCGGGCCACCGCCGTGGTGGCCGGCGTCGGTGACGGTGTTCGCCCACCACGACAGGGCCGGGGCAGCCTCGACCGACTCCCACAGCTGGAGCATGAGCTGCAGGGCGACGTCGTCGACCTGGGTGGCCCACGCGTAGTAGCCGTCGGCGAGGTGCGCCCGTTGACCGAGGAACGGCGAGGCCGCCGGGTCCGGCAGCATCGAGCCGAGGCCGGCGGCGCCGTTGCCGGACCCGGACGCCCGGACCATCGCCATCGTGGAGAAGGCGGCTCCGCGGTCGATGGCCTCGTTGACTGATGCGGTCGGCACCTGCAGGTCCCCGCGGTGGGCGCCGACGAGCTCGAACACCGTCCGGACGCCGGGCTCGAGCCACTCGGCGCTGCGGTGCCACGTGCTGGCGTCGTTGGGGACCACCCGCTGCCCCGTCCGCCGGTCGTAGAAGACGTTGCCCAGCACGCCGTGCCGACCCGGTCCGACGCCGGTGAGGATCGAGGTGTGGTTGGTCAGCGTCACGCTGGGGAACTCCGCGACCGCGCCACCGCGCAGGGCGGTGCCTCGCTCGAGCAGCCGGGCCACGCCCGGCAGCTCGTCGGCCTCGGCGAGGGCGAGCAGCTCACCGCAGTGCGCGCCGTCCCACAGGATGCCGACGACGCGGCGGCGGCCCGGCTCGACGAGGCTGGCCAGCACCTGACCGTCGAGCCCCCGGCCGTCGGCGTCGACGAGCGCTCCGGCCGGCACCCCCGCGGCGGCGGCAAGCGTCGGGCCGACGTCGACGAGCCGGGCGTACCCGTCGACGAGCCCCTCGTTCGCCGCCCCGGCACCGGCGACGAGCAGCGGTGCACGGGACTGGATGACGTCCAGGGACCCGTGCTCGCCACGGTGGCCGCCCTCGTCGGGGAAGTAGTGGCCCGGGGTGTGCACGACGACGACGTCGGGGCTGCGTCCGGCGTCCCCGAACAGGGACAGCAGCCGGCGCGCCGGCTCGGGGTAGGCGTTCCGCTCGTTCGGCGGAGAGGGGTCGGCGACCTCCCGCTCGTAGGGCAGGAAAGCCATCGGGTCGGTATCGGCGACCGGGTCGGCCCCGCGCAGCACCTCGTGCGTCCCGCCGGGGTGCAGCCGGACGGCGCCGCGCGCGTTGGCGACGACGACGCTGCGCGGCGCGCCGCGGGGACCCTCGGGAACGGCGACGAGGTCGACCACGCGGTCCAGCGCCGGGTCGGTCAGGGCGTCGACGACCAGGCCCTGCACATGCTCCAGAGTGGCCACGGCCGGTGAGCGTAAGGCTCACCGGCCGTGGCCCGTAGTACCGGCGTGCCGTCAGGGAGTGCGGACGGACACGTCGTGCCACGCGCTCGCCGTGACGGCCAGCCGGCGGGCGCGACGCGCCAGCCGAGCAGCCTGTCGAGCGCGCAGCAGCTGGCGGGCCGCCCGCTCCTGGCGAGCGACCTCGCGCAGCTCGTAACACCTGGCGCGGGCCAGGTCCTCGTGCAGCAGGTTCATCATGGTGCTCCTTGGCAGGGTCCGGACGCGGGTCACGCGGCCGCCTCGCACTTGCGGGGCCGCCCGCGTGGGCGCTTACGAGGCACGACGACCCCGGCGAGGAACAGCTCTCCTCCCCAGACCCCCCACGGCTCACGGCGCTCGAGCGCGCCGGCGAGGCACGCCTCGCGGGCCGGGCAGGTCCGGCACAGGGCCTTGGCGAACTCGACGTCGGCTGGGGACTCGGCGAACCACAGCTCGGCGTCGTGGGCCTGGCAGGGGATGTCCTCGAGCGTGAGCGCTCTGGTGGGGTCGTCGACCTCGACGTTCAGCGCGTCGAGCAGCTCGGCGAGCTGCATCGGTCACCTCCTGGGTCTGGACGGGTTGGGTGGGGACGACGAAAAGGCCGCGGATCCCGGGTGTCGGGTTCCGCGGCCTGGAGGTGCCGGCGCTGGTCGGGTGGACCTAGGCCGGAGGACCCCCGGGGGGTGAACCCGGAGCGGGGACGAGCACGTCGCCGCGGACGACGGCAGCGATCGGGCGGACGGCGAGCAGACCGGTCCCCTCGGAGCCGCCATCGGCGGTCACGGGGGCGGGCAGCAGGCAGTTCGCACGCCGACGCGCCGCGGGCGTGCCGCGGAACGTGCTCCGGAACTTCTCCATCACTGCCACCCCCTCTCGGTGCGGTACGAGTTGGACGAGCGTCACCCTAGAGCCGCCGCCGGACGGCGCACAACGCATTTTCCTGCACCTTTCCTGGACCGTGACCGACCGGCCTCAGCCGTGCTCGGCGAGGACCCCGAGGACCTCTGCCCCGTACCGGTCGAGCTTCACCGGTCCGACCCCTGCGATCCGCGACAGGGCGGGTAGGTCCCGCGGGAGCGTCTCGGCGATCGCGACGAGAGTGGCGTCGGTGAACACGACGTACGCCGGCACCTTCGCCTCCCCCGCGGTGCGTGCCCGCCACTCCTTGAGCGCCTCGAGCAGGCCCTCGTCGTAGGTCGCCGGGCAGGTTGCACACCGGCCCACCTTCTTCTCCACCGCGGTGGCCAGCGGGCCCCCGCAGGTGCGGCACCGGACCGGGGCCGCCCGGGCGCGGCGGGTGGGACGCCCCGCGCCGCCGTCGGCCGGGCCGCGGCCGCCGGCCGCGGTGGACGCCGGGCGCAGCCCGTCGAGGAACCGGGACGGCCGCCGCGAGGACCGCCCGCCCGGGGTGCGGGCCAAAGACCAGGACAGGTGCAGGTGCTCCCGGGCCCGGGTCACCCCGACGTACAGCAGCCGGCGCTCCTCCTCGACGGCGTCCGGCGTCTCGGCGAACGAGATCGGCACCAGGCCCTCGGACAGCCCGACGAGGAACACCGCGTCCCACTCCAGCCCCTTGGCGGCGTGCAGGGACGCCAGGGTGACGCCCTCCACGGTCGGGGCGTGCTGGGCCTCGGCCCGCTCGTCGAGCTCGGCGACGAGGTCGGTCAGCCGGGCACCAGGGCGGGTGGCGGCCAGGGTGTCACCGAGGGCGACGAGGGCCTGCAGGGAGTCCCACCGTTCCCGGACGGCGCCGGTCCCGCTGGGCGGCTCCGGCGTCCAGCCCTGGGTGGCGAGGACGTCACGGACCGCCTCGCCGAGCCCGGCGGCACCGTCGTCCGCGCGCGCCGCCCCGCGCAGCACGAGGACGGCGTCCCGGACCTCCCGGCGGGCGAAGAACCGCTCCCCGCCGCGCAGGACGTAGCCGAGCCCCGCGGCGGCGAGCGCCTGCTCCAGCGGCTCGGACTGGGCGTTCGTCCGGAACAGCACGGCCACCTGCGAGGCCGGGGTACCGGCGTCGACGAGCTCGCGGACCCGGCGGGCGACGCTGGTCGCCTCGTCGACGTCGTCCGCGTACTCGGCGAACACCGGCGCCGGTCCGGGGTCGCGCTGGGCGACGAGCTGCACCCGGGCCCGGGTCGCCGCCGCCGGCGCCCGGTCGAGCAGCCCGTTGGCCAGTGCGACGACCTGCGGGGTGGAGCGGTAGTCCCGCACCAGCCGGACGACGGCCGCCTGCGGGTAGCGGCTGCGGAACCCGAGCAGGTGCTCTGGGGTCGCGCCGGCGAAGGAGTAGATGGTCTGGCTGGCGTCGCCGACGACGCACAGCTCCTCCCGGTCCCCAAGCCACAGGTCGAGCAGCCGCTGCTGGAGCGCCGAGACGTCCTGGTACTCGTCGACGACGAAGTGCCGGTACTGGCTGCGCACCGTGCGGGCGATGTCGGGGTGCTCCTGCAGGATGCCCGCGGTGAGGAGCAGGACGTCCTCGAAGTCGATGACGCCGCGGTCGGACTTGATGTCCTCGTACGCCTGCAGCAGGCGGGCGACGGTCACCGGGTCGAAGCCGGCCGGGGTGCCGCGCCCGGTCCGCTGCGCGGCGTCGACGTAGGCGTCCGGGGTCAGCATCGACACCTTGGCCCACTCCACCTCGGCGGACAGGTCCCGCACGGCAGCCGGGTTGACCCGCACCCCCAGCCGCGAGGCGGCCATCGCGACGAGCTGGGCCTTGTGGGCCAGGACCTCCGGGACGCCGCCGCCGACCGCCTGCGGCCAGAAGAACTGCAGCTGGCGCAGCGCGGCGGAGTGGAAGGTGCGGGCCTGCACCCCCGCGACCCCGAGGTCCCGCAGCCGCGACCGCATCTCCCCCGCCGCCCGGGCGGTGAACGTCACGGCCAGCACCTGCTGCGGCACGTACACGCCGGCGTGGACGCCGTAGGCGATCCGGTGGGTGATCGCGCGGGTCTTGCCGGTGCCCGCCCCGGCCAGCACGCACAGCGGGCCGGTGAGGGTCGTGGCGACCTGCCGCTGCTCGGGGTCGAGTGCGGCCAGGACGGCGTCGGCGTCGGGCGGAGCGGTCATCGTGGGCCCATCCTCGCAACTACCCCCGACATCGCGCCGCCCCCGGTCACCAGGCATCGTTGAGACGTCAAGTACCAAGTCGACCGCCCGAGCACGAGGAGCACGCCACCGTGACCACGCCAGCCGCCGAGCACGCCCCCGCCCCGGGGCAGGTCACCATGTTCACCACGACGTGGTGCGGGTACTGCCGGGTGCTCAAGCGGGCGATGGACCGTGAAGGCCTCGCCTACCGTGAGGTGAACATCGAGGAGGAGCCCGGCGCCGCGGAGTTCGTCATGAGCGTCAACGGCGGCAACCGGACCGTGCCGACCGTGCTGTTCCCCGACGGGTCAGCCGCGACGAACCCGCCGCTGTCCCTCGTCCAGGAGCGGCTGGGCCGCTGAGGGCCCCCGTCGGCACGGACGACGCGGTGCGGGTCGAGCCGGTGACCGTGGCGGCGGTCGCCGCCGAGGTGGCCGACGCGGCGCTTGCGCTGCCCGGCGTGCCCCGGGTCGCGGTGGACGGCGCGGTGCCGGCCGACACCCGGTACGTCGCCGACGCGGTCGCCGCGGCCGTCACCGCCCGCGGTCGCCCGGTCGCCCGCGTGGACGCCGAGGACTTTCTGCGGCCCCGCTCGCTGCGCCTCGAGCACGGCCCGGCCGACCCGGACGCCGGCTACGAGCGCTGGTACGACTGGCACGCCCTGCTGCGTGAGGTGCTCGAGCCGCTCAGCCCCGGCGGGCGCGGCGACTGGCTGCCGACCCTCTGGGACGCCGCCGCCGACCGCGCGACCCGGGCCGCCCGGGTGCCGGCTCGTCCGGGCACGGTCGCCGTCGTCAGCGGCCCGTTCCTGCTGCGCTGGGAGAGCGCCCACGCGGTGGACTACGCCGTCCACCTCCTCACCTCCCCGGCGGCGATCGCGCGGCGGGTGCCCGCGGCCGACCTGGACCGGGTCAGGGGTGCCTGGGCCCGGTACACCGCCGAGACCGACCCGGCGTCCCGGGCGGACGTCGTCCTGCGCTTCGACCGGCCGACCGCCCCCGCCCGGGTGCACCCGCCCCTCTGACGGCCCCTGGCCCGTCGCTCACCAGCCCTGCGGACCGTCGTCGAGCTCGCTGCCGTACCAGTGCTCGACGAGCCGACGGGCGATCGAGATACCCGACGGCAGCACCACCTGCCCGGCCTGGACCGCGTCGCGCAGCCCGGCCCGGTCGAACCACCGGGCGTCGGCGATCTCCACGCCGTCGACCCGCACCGTGGGGTCGGTCGCGACCGCCCGGAAACCGATCATGAGGGACGCCGGGAACGGCCACGGCTGGGAGCCCAGGTACTCGACGTCCCCGACGACGACCCCGACCTCCTCGGCGACCTCCCGGCGTACCGCGGCCTCCAGGGACTCCCCGGGCTCGACGAACCCGGCGAGGGTGGAGTACCGGTGCTCGGGCCAGGCCGGGCTGCGCCCGAGCAGGATCCGGTCGTCGGCGTCGACGACCGCCATGATCACCGCCGGGTCGGTCCGCGGGTAGTGGTCGGTGCCGTCGTCCGGGCAGCGGCGCGACCAGCCGCCCTCGACGGGTTCGGTCGGCGCCCCGCACCGCGGGCAGTGGGTGTGCGTCTCGTGCCAGCCGAGCAGAGCGACGGCCTCGGTCAGCAGACCGACCTGCGCGTCGTCGAGGACCGCGCCGAGGCGGCGCAGGCCGACCCAGTCCGGACCCGGCTCGGCGCGCACGGCCAGGTAGCCGGTGCCGTCGGCGTCGCGGCCGAGGAACACCCGCAGCGCGTCGTCCGGGACCTCTCCCGGGCCGACGAGGTCAAGGGCCAGCCCGCCGTCCCGTTCGCGGACGGGCGTGCGCCCGTGGCCGACCCGCAGCACCCGGGTGGCCGGGTCGGCCAGCAGCCGGTCGATGAGGCCGGGGTCGCTGCGCAGCAGGGCGGCCCGGTCGGTGGCGGCACGGCCCAGCGCGAGGTGCTCCAGCGGCATGCCGCTCACCGTAGGCGGGGCCACCCGACCCGGCGACACGCGCCGGGTCTGCCCCGGACCGCGTCAACGGCTCGGGCGCCCTACGGTTGCCCCGTGCCCAGGTCCGCCTACGTCCTCGCCGCGCTGGCGACCGCCGCGGTGCCCGGCCTGAAGCCGGTGGCCGTCCGGGAGCCGGAGGTGCCCGGTCAGGCGTTCGACGTCGCCGTGGTCGAGGACGACCGTCACCGTCGCTGGGTGGTGCGGTGCCCGCGGCGGGCCGCCGCCGGGGCGGCGCTGGAGTCCGAGCTGCGGCTGCTCGCCGGGCTCGCCGACCGGTCCCGCAGCGGGCTG
Organism: Quadrisphaera sp. GCM10027208; assembly: GCF_042658805.1. Lineage (NCBI taxonomy): Bacteria > Bacillati > Actinomycetota > Actinomycetes > Kineosporiales > Kineosporiaceae > Quadrisphaera > Quadrisphaera sp. GCM10027208. Next base: position 412,649 of record NZ_JBHSRC010000002.1, on the reverse strand, counting down.
GCGTTCGCGGTACCCGAGCCGGCCGGGTCGGTGGCGCTGCCGGAGGGCGGCCGCGCCGTCGTGCACCCCTACCTGGACGGCGCCCCTCTGCACCCCGGTGAGCTGCGCCCCGGACCGGGTCTGGCGGCCGCCCTCGGCCGGGCCCTGGCCAGCCTGCACGACGTCCCGCACGCGATCGTCGAGGAGGCCGGCCTGCCGGTGTACGAGGCCGGGGAGTACCGCGAGCGCCGGCTGGCCGAGGTGGACCGGGCCGCGCAGACCGGGTACGTGCCGGCGCGGCTGCTGACCCGGTGGGAGAAGGTCCTCGAGGACGTCGGCCGCTGGCGGTTCCACCCCTCGGTGGTGCACGGGGACCTCGTCGCCGAGCACGTCCTCGTCGCCGACGACGCGGTCGTCGGGATGCTGGACTGGGCGGAGGCGAAGGTCGCCGACCCCGCCGACGACCTGGCCTGGCTGGCGGTCGGCGCGGACGCCGACGCCCTCGACTCGGTCGTCGAGGCCTACAGCGTGGCCCGCCGCGAGCAGCCGGACCGGCACCTCACCACCCGTGCCCGGCTCGCCGGGGAGCTGGCGCTGACCCGGTGGCTGCTGCACGGGGTGACGACCGACGACGGCGCGGTCGTCGACGACGCCGTGCAGATGCTGCGCGACCTCGACGCCGACGTCGGCGAGGAGCCCCTCTGAGCCGGGTCCGGGTCGCGACCCTCAACCTCGCCTCGGGCCGCTCCGGACCCGGGCACCTGCCCGCCGACCGGCTCGCCGCGGCCCTGACCGGCCTGGACGTCGACGTGCTCGCCGTCCAGGAGGTGGACGTCGCGCAGGACCGCTCGCACGGCGTGGACCAGGCCGCGGTCGCCGCGGCGGCGCTCGGCGCGGCGCACTGGCGGTTCGCGCCGACGCTCGCCGGGACGCCGGGGCCGCTGCGCGGCTGGCACCGGGTGCTGCCGGACGCCGACCTGCCGGCGGGGCGCCCCGGGTACGGGATCGCGGTGCTGAGCCGGCTACCGGTGCGCCAGTGGCAGGTCGAGCACCTCGGCCACGGCCGCGGCCGGTTGCCGGTGCGGGCACCGGACCCGCGCACCGGTGAACCCCGCACCTGGTGGGTGCCCGACGAGCCGCGCACGGCGCTGGCGGCCGTGCTGGACGAGCTGACCCTGGTAAGCACCCACCTGTCGTTCTCCCCGGCCACGGCGGTGCGCCAGCTGGCCCGGCTGCGCCGTTGGTGCGCGACGCTGCCCGGCCCGGTCGTCGTCGCCGGCGACCTCAACCTGCCCGGCCCGGTCGTCGAGCGGGTCCTGCGCGGGCGGCGGCTCGCCACCGGGGCGAGCTACCCGGCCCACGACCCCCGAGTGCAGCTGGACCACCTCGTCGGCCCGGTCGGTGGGTCAGCGTCACTGCCGGGCGCCGGCGGCCCCGAGGCGCTCCAGGTCAGCGGCACCGTGGTCCGCCGGCTCGACGTCGGGGACCACCGGCTGGTCGCCGCCACCCTCGACCTACCCGGCGGCGGCGTCCGGTAGGTCGAGCACGAGGGCCTCCAGCGCGGCCTCGTCGAGCGGGTCGGCCGGGCGGACCGTCTCCCCGGTGGAGGCGTAGAAGAACGCGGCGGACACCCGCTCCAGGGGGACGTCCTGCAGCCGGGCCCAGGCCAGCCGGTAGACGGCCAGCTGGACGGCGGCGGCGTGCCGGCGCTGCCCCGTCGGAGGCGAACCGGTCTTCCAGTCGACGACCTCCCACCCGCCGTCGGCGGTGGTGAAGACGGCGTCGATGCGGCCGCGCACCACGGTGCCGCCGACCGGGGTCTCGACGTCGACCTCGACGGCGACCGGCATCCGCTCGGCCCACGGCGAGGCCTCGAACGTCGCCTGCAGCGCGGCGAGCTCGGCGTCGGGGGCGGCGTCGTCGTCCCCGGCACCCGGCAGCTCGAGGACGTCGACGAGGGTGCCCGCAGCGAAGCGGCGCTCGAGCCAGGCGTGGAAGGCCGTGCCGCGCCGGGTCTGCGGCCGGGGCTCGACGGGCATCGGGCGGCGGGTCGCGGCGGCCAGGGCGGCCGGGTCGGCAGCCAGCTCGACGAGCCGGGACGCCGACAGGTGCGTCGGCAGCGGCACCCCGGCCGGGCCGGGCCGGTGCAGCGCCTCCCGCTCCTCCAGCAGCCGGTCCACCTCCTGCGCCCAGCGCGACCGGCGGTCCGGAGCGGCGCCGGTCGGCTCGTCGGCGGTGACCGGGCGAACGAGGGCCGCGTGCACGGCCGCCGCGGCGGCCTCGAGCTGCTCGCGCCGCGGACCCAGCGGGTCGGTGGGCCACACCGCGCTGAGCGGCTCGGCCAGGCGCGGGTTGTCCCCCTCCGGCGGGTCCAGGTCACCGCCGAGGCCGAGCTCGAGGAGGAAGCGGGACGGTGGGCGCGCCGTCGTGCCGTCGGCCCACCAGGCGCCGCTGAGCAGCAGGAGGGACCGGGCGCGGGTGATCGCGACGTAGGCGAGACGACGCTCCTCGGCGACGTCGTGGGCGCCGCAGTCCTGCCGGAAGCGGGTCAGCTCGTCGCGCAGCGCGCGCTGGGTCGCGGCCGAGCGCCACGGCCAGCGCGGCAGTGCGGCGCCGTCCCCGCGCAGGTCGTACGGCAGCACGCCGAGGCCGGTCAGCCAGCCGCCGGAGGCGTCCGGTGCGGCCGCGCCGGCTGTCACCCGCACGGCGGGGAAGGTGCCCTCGGACATCCCGGGGACGGCGACGACGTCCCACTCCAGTCCCTTGGCGGCGTGCACCGTCAGCAGCTGGACGGCGGTCCGGCTGGGCTCCACGTCGCCGGGGGCGTCGACGGGTTCGGCGTCGGTCTCACCCGGCTGCAGTCCCCGCTCCCGGGTGTCGGCGGCCTCCAGCCAGGCGAGGAAGGCGCCGAGCGTGGGGCGGTCGGCGCCGTCGGCGAAGGACGCGGCGACGTCGGCGAAGGCGTCGAGGTGGGCCCGCGCGGCGCCGGGGGCCACCCCGGGCCGGGCGGCCACCTCGACGTCGAGGAGCAGGGCTCGCTCCGCCTCGGCGACGAGGTCCGGCAGCGGGAGCCCGGTCCGGCCGCGCAGCTGCCGCAGGACGGCGGCCAGCCGGGAGAGCCGCGCCCGGCCCTCGGCGGAGAAGCCCCGCCCGTGCCGGCCGACCCACCCGGGCGGGGGCAGCGTGTCGAGGGCCTCGACGACGCTGCGGTCCTCGGCCGCCTCCCGGGGGACCCCAGGGGCGTGTGCGGCGAGGCCGCGGGCGAGTTGCGCGAGCGTCTCGAGGTCCCGCGGGCCGATCTGCCACCCGGGACCGGTGAGCAGGCGCATGAGGGCGTCGCCGCGGTGCGGGTCGTGGACCACCTGGAGGGCGGCGACGAGGTCGACGACCTCGGGCCGGCTCAGCAGGCCACCGAGCCCGACCACCTCGACGGGCAGGTCCTGGGCGCGCAGGGCGGCCTCCAGCGCCTCGAACTGGGACCGCTTGCGGCACAGCACGGCCATCGAGCGACGGACCCCGCCGCGGGCGACGACCTCGGTGTCCTGGCGCCACAGCGCGGCGAGGTCCTCGGCGACCGCGGCGGCCTCCTCCTCCACGGTGGCGTGGTAGCGGGTGCGGACCTCACCGGCGCCCGCGGTGCGGCGCGGGGCCAGCGGCAGCACCTCGACGGTGCTCGCCTCCCGCAGCGGCGCGGAGACGGCGTTGGCGGCGGCGAGGACGGCCCGGTCGTTGCGCCAGGCGGTGGTGAGCGGCAGCACCGCCGCGGGGCGGCCGGGGGCGGCCGGGAACTGCGCGGGGAACGCGGCGAGGTTGCCGGCGCTGGCACCGCGCCAGCCGTAGATGGACTGGTGCGGGTCGCCGACGGCGGTCACGGGGTGACCACCGCCGAACAGGTGGCGCAGCAGCTCGAGCTGGGCGTGGCTGGTGTCCTGGTACTCGTCCAGGAGCACCACCCGGAACCGGGCCCGCTCGCCGGCGCCGACGTCGGGCACGTCACGGGCGATCTGCGCGGCCAGCCGCACCTGGTCGCCGAAGTCGAGCACCTCGAGCTCGCACTTGCGCTCCAGGTAGTCGCGCACGAGGGGGACGACGGTGCGCCGGTCGCGCAGGGTGCGCAGGACGGCGGCGACCGGGGCGTACGGCGCGGCCGGCGGGTCACCGACGTCGTCCCTGGGCAGGGTGGGGACCCGCTCGAGGACCGCGGTGAGGTAGTCGGCCACCTCCTCCGGCTCCACGAGGTGCTCGGCGCACTCGGCGGCCAGGGACAGCACGGCGTCCACCACGGTGCCGGGGGCCTTGTCCGGCGCCGGGGACCCGTCCTGCGGACCGTCCCAGGCCTCGACGACCTCGGTGGCGAGCTGCCAGGCCGCGGCCTCGCCGAGCAGCCGGGAGCCGGGTTCCACGCCGAGGCGCAGGCCGTGGTCGGCGACCACGCCGGCGGCGTAGGAGTGGTACGTCGCGACGGTCGGGTCGGCGAGGACGGCTGCCACGTCGTCCGGGTCCTCCGGCGGCTCCTGCCCCGGTGGTCGGACCCCGGCCCGGTGCAGCGCGGCGAGCCGGGCGCGGACCCGGTCGGCGAGCTCGCCGGCGGCCTTGCGGGTGAACGTCAGCCCGAGGACCTCCTCGGGGCGGACGTGCCCGTTGGCGACGAGCCACACGACCCGGCCGGACATCGTCTCGGTCTTGCCGGAGCCGGCGCCGGCGACGACCAGCACCGGCTCGAGCGGGGCCTCGATGACGGCCACCTGCTCGTCCGTCGGCTCCCGCAGGTCCAGCAGCTCGGCGATGCGGCGGGCGGACAGGGTCACCGGACCACCTGGCCGCCACGCGGGTGCACCGGGCAGGAGCGCTGGACCGGGCAGACCCGGCAGTGCTGGCCGCGCACCGCGGTGAACTCGGCCCCCGCCATGCCGTCGGCCGTCGCGGCGAGCAGGTCGTGCGCCCAGTCCGGGTCCTGCGCCTCGGCCAGCGGGGGCTGCTGCTGGACCTTGGGCCTCTTGCCGGTCCCCAGCTGGACCAGCGCGGCACCACCCGCCTCGCGCGGGCCCGAGGGGCCGCCGGCGACCTGACCGACGGCGACCTGGTAGACGCCGAGCTGGGGGTGGGCCGCGATCTCCTCGTCCTTGGGGCAGGTCCGACCGGTCTTGAGGTCGACGACGACGAGCCGACCGTCGGCGTCGCGCTCGAGCCGGTCGATGCGACCGACCACCCGGGCCCGGCCGACGACGGCGTCGACGTCCTGCTCCACGGCGACGAGCTCCCGGCCGGCGGACCGGACGTAGGCGACGTACCGCTCGAGCATCGCGTGGGCGCGGCGACGCTCCCGCTCCCCGGCCCAGCCGCGGGGCGGGTCGATACCCGGCCACAGCTCGTCCAGCCGCGCGGTGAGCTGGTCGAGGTCGGCGTCCGGCTGCTCGGCGACGACCTCGTGGACGAGGGTGCCGACCCCCTGGGAAGTGCTGTCGCCGGCCGTGCCGCCGCTGGTCTCCAGCAACCAGCGCAGGCCGCAGCGGGTGAACGCCTCCACCCGGGAGGGGGAGACGACGACCTGCTGGTCCGGGCCGCGCAGCGGGCCGTCGTCGGAGGGACCGGCCAGGCCGTACCAGTCCCGGGGGGCGGCTCCGGGCACGCCGGCCGCGGCCAGCCGGGCGAGCTGGGCGGCGGCGTCCCGGCCCTGCGGGCTGGCGGGGCCGCGGGCCAGCAGCGTCTGGCGCAGCTCGGCGACGAGGGCGGGCAGGGTCAGCGCCCGCGGCACCACGGTGAAGGGCCGCTGCCCGGTGCCCTGGGGAGCCGGTGCCACGACGTCGAGGAACGGGGAGGGGCGCTGGTCCTCGTCGCGCACCGCGGTGACGACGAGCCGGCGCCGGGCCCGGGTGACCGCGACGTGCAGCAGCCGGCGCTCGTCGTCGAGCACCTCCCGGCGGGCGGCGACGTGGTCGCCGGCGGCGCGGCCGGTCAGCACGTCGACGAGGTCGGGGGCGCCGAGCAGGGACCCTCGCAGCCGGGTGTCCGGCCAGCCGCCGTCCTGGACCCCGGCGACCACGACGACGTCCCACTCCCGACCGGCCGAGCCCTGGGCGGTGACGAGGGCGACGGCGTCGTCGTCCGGTGCCCGCTCGGCGAGGGTGTCGGCCGGCACGTCCTGGGCGTCGAGGTGGGCGAGGAAGGCTGCCGGACCGGCGTGCGGGAGGCGGTCGACGAACCGGGCCGCGGCGTCGAACAGCGCGACGACGGCGTCCAGGTCCCGGTCGGCGCGGGCACCGTCCGGTCCCCCGGCCAGGGCGCGGCGGCGCCACGGGTCGGCGAGGCCCGACGCCTGCCACAGCGCCCACAGCACGGTCTCGGCGGTGCCGGCGTCCCCGGCGGCCGCGGCCCGGCCGACGGCCTGCACGGCGGCGACCCGGCGGGCGGGCTCGGCGACGGCCGGCGGCAGGGACACGACCCGCGCGGGGTCGCCGAGCGCCTCGACGAGCAGCGCGTCGCTGCGCCGGGCGCCGCCGCCGGCGCGCTCCTCGGCGCGCAGCACCTGGCGCAACCGGCGCAGGCCGAGGGCGTCGGCGCCGCCGAGCGGGGACAGCACGAGGTCGACGGCGGTGTCGGCGTCCAGCGTGCCGGGGTGCAGGACGGCGCGCAGGGCCAGCCGCAGCGGGCGCACGGCGGGCTCGTCCCGCACCGGGACCTCCGCGGACGGCACCGCGACCGGGACCCCGGCGCCGGCCAGGGCGCGGCGCAGACCGCCGGTGCGCCCGGCGCTGCGGACCACCACCGCCATCCGCCGCCACGGCGTCCGGCCGACGAGGTGCTCGTGGCGCAGCACGCCGGCGACGAATGCCGCCTCCTGGGTGGCCGAGCGCAGCACGTGCCCCTCCACCGTGCCGTCGTGCGGGGCGGGGGCCGGTCGCCGCTGCTCGGCGGTGCCGGAGGTGCCGATGCCGGCGGCGACCCGGTCGGCGGCGGCGCACAGCGACCTGCCCGCCCGCCACCGGGTGCGCAGCACGACGGTGCCCGCGGGCTGCCCGTCGGCGCGGCGGTAGCGCCGGGTGGCCTGGGTGACCGCCCGTGGGTCCGCGCCGCGGAAGGACTGGGTGGTGGCGTCGGGGTCGCCGAGCAGGATCAGGTCGGCTCCCCCGCCGGCGACCTCGTCGAGCAGGCGGCCGGTGGCCTCCGTGGACTCGTGGTGGTCGTCCACGGCGACGAGCTGCCAGCGCGAGCGCACCCGCCGGTTGAGGTCGGGGTCCTCGGCGAGCGCCCAGGCCGCGGTGTCGACGATCGCGGCCGGGTCGAACGCCCCCGGCGAGGACAGGGCGGTCACCTCGAGGTACTCCTGGAGCACCCGGGCCGCGGCCCGCCACGCCGGCCGGCCGGTGGCGCGGCCCAGGTGGGCGAGGTCGGCGGGGCCGAGCCCGCGTTCCAGGGCGCGCATGAGCAGGTCGCGCAGCTCGTCACGGAATCCGCGCAGGCCCAGCGCGGGTCGCACGTCGGCGGGCCAGTCCGGCGGCCGCCCCTGCCCGGCGGTGTGCCCGGCGAGCAGCTCGGCGAGGATCCGGTCCTGCTCCGGGCCGGACAGCAGCCGCGGCGCCGGCTCCCCGGCGTCCACGGCGAGCCGGTGCAGCAGCGCGAAGGCGAACGAGTGCGGGGTGCGCGCCAGCGGGGACCGCACGGTGCGGGCCAGCCGGGCGCTCACCCGCTCCCGCAGGGCGGCCGCGGCCCGCCGCGTCGGGGCCAGCAGCAGCACCGCCTCGGGGTCCACGCCGTCGCGCTCCACCCGGGCCGCGACCGCCTCGACGAGCGTCGTCGTCCGGCCGGTGCCCGGGGCGCCGAGCACGACGAGCGGTCCGCTGCCGCGGCGCGCGTCGACGACCCGGCGCTGCTCGGCGTCCAGGTCGCGGGCCGCGAGCACCGGCGGCAGCGGCCGACGGACGAGCACCGGCGTGGTGGAGGACATGCCGGCGATCCCATCACAGGGTTCCGACAGCGCCGCCGTCCCAGCGGGCCTGGGCCATGTCCACCCGGTCCCCGCGCAGCGGGGTGCCCTCGGCGCGGTAGCGGGCGAGGGCCTCGGCGGCGTGCTGCGGGGGCGGCGTCCCGTCGGCGCGCAGCACCCGCCACCAGGGCACCCCACCGCCGTACCGGGACAGCACCGCCCCCACCGCCCGGGGCCCGCCGGCGCCGAGGAGCTCCGCGACGTCCCCGTAGGACAGCACCCGCGCGGGCGGGATCGCCTCGACGACGTCGAGGACGTCGGCGGCGAACGGGGTGAGCGGACGCACCGGTGCCCTCAGCCGGCCAGGTGGCCGCCGGCCGCCAGCTGCTCGAGCTGGAGCACGCTCCACGGCGACAGCGCCCACGGGGTGGCGCGGGCTGCGATGAGGACGTCCGCGACCGCCGTCCAGCGCCACTCGGCGACCTCGACCGGGTCCGGGCGCGGGTCACCGGCGGCCCGGGCGATGAACACCGGGCAGACCTCATTCTCCACCACCCCGCCGGTGTCGGTGGCCCGGTAGGCGAAGTCGGGCAGCACCTCCCGGACGTCGGTGAGGGCCAGCGCGAGCTCCTGGGCGACCCGCCGGCGGACGGCGTCCGCCGGGTCCTCCCCCGGCGCGGGGTGCCCGCAGCAGGAGTTCGTCCACACCCCGGGCCAGGTGCGCTTGCCCAGGGCCCGGCGGGTGACGAGCAGCCTGCCCGCGTCGTCCAGGACGTAGCAGGAGAACGCGAGGTGCAGCGGGGTGTCGGTGGTGTGCACCGTGGCCTTGTCGGCGACCCCGACCGGCCTCCTGCTCTCGTCGAGCAGGACGACCTGCTCCGGTCCCCTCGCCGCCGCCGGTGCGCTCACCCGGGCCACTGTAGGGGCCCTGCCAGCGTCCCAGCCGACCATGGCGCAGAGGAGCGCCCAGGCACCCACCAGATGACGCGCGGCCTACCCTCGGTGAGAACGAAACCGTGACGATGATCTCGCCAAGACGATCACCGAGGAGTCCCCTCTGTCAGCCCGCTCAGTCGCAGACCGCTACCGCGGACGGGAGCACGATGCTCAGCGTGAGCGCGTCGCCGTCCCGGCTCGCCGCGGCGGAACCGCCGAGCTGGTCGGCGAGTGCCCGGACGATCGACAGGCCGAGTCCGCTGGTGCGTCTGGTGCGGGCGGTGTCGCCGGTGTAGAACCGGTCGAACAGGCGGTCCACGTCTACCGGCCGTTCTGGGTCGAGACGGTTGGTGAACGAGCAGACGGCGCCGTCGGCCGTCGACTCGACCCGCACGTTGAGCAGGTCCGTGCCGTGCTGCGCGGCGTTGCGTACGAGGTTCTGCACGATACGCGTGACCTTGCCTGGGTCGGTGGTCACGACGACCGACCGGGCCGGGTTGAACCGGACGTCGAGGCCGGCGGCCTCCAACGGCTCGATTGCCCCGAGCAGACAGTCGGCCACGAGGGTGGCGAGGTCGACCTCCTCCGGCTCGACGCGGTCTCCGGTGAGCAGCAAGGATGCATAGTCGTAGAGGTGGTCGACGAGGACGCCGAGCTCACCGGTGTGCCGCATCGCGACGTCGAGCGCGGCCCGCTGTTCCGCCTCGAGCGCAGACCGGGCGAGGAGCTGCTGGTACCCGCGGATCGCGGTGAGCGGTGTCCGCAGGTCGTGCGAGACATCCGTGATGAGATCGCGGATCTGCTGCTCCTCACGGCGGGCGTGGGCGATCGCGGCCTCGGCGGTCCGGATCGTCCCGTTGACCTCAGCGACCATTTGGTCGACGTCGCGACTCACCATCTGGACGCGCACCGACCGGTGCCCGCCCTCCTCGCCACGCCGGGCGAGCTGCCGGGTAACGGACCGCACCTGCCGAGGCAGGAGCAGAAGCCACGCCGTGACGCCGACGAGGGCCACGGACAGTCCCACGACCGCAACGAGCACCGGGCCCCAGCCTCCGACAGACCTATTTCACGTCCGCCTTTCGGAACATCAGGTAGGCAAGCCCGCCCATCGCCGCGACGGCTCCGACCGAGACGCCGGTCGCCGCGACCATGTCCCCGACGGTACTGGACATTGTCACGTTGTACTCCTCCGCGAAGGGAGTCAACCGCGCCAACGCGCCCAGACCCTCGACGTCCCGGAGGCTGCTGAACACTAGGTCACCCGCGAACGACCAGGTGAACCCGGCGGCCATGACTACCACCGGCCGCAGCCGGAACGCCAGCGGGAGGCAGATGGCCAGCTTCCCGGCGTAGACCAGCCCAGTCACGACCGTGATCACCGCGACGCGCGCCACCGTCGCCGTTGACGGGTCTTTCGGCCCGGCAGCGAGCACGGAGAAGGAGGTCGGCACGGCAGCCGTGAACGCGGCATCGGAGCCCAGCGCGACCAGCGCGGCGACCCCGTAGGGCACGGCGAGCAGGATGACGGCTCCAACGGCCACGACCGCCCGGCTGGCCACGAACGGTCCACGTCCCGCCCCGAGCAGGGCATCGTGCACGGACTTGGTCTCGAACGATCTCGCGACCACCGTGCCGACGAGCAGGGGGCCGAGGAGGCCGACGAGCATGGCGTCGGACAGGGCGGGGACCCCGTTCGCCGCGGCAGGGTCGAGCGCGTCGGCGGCGAGCAGGTGCATCAGCCAGACGTGAAGCCCTGCGGCGACCGCGCACACCAGCAGGCACAACGCCACCGCGGGCGTCCGGCGCAGCATGTACAGGTCCGCGCGCAGCAGATTGACCATCTCACTCTCCCCCAGTGACGGACAGGAAGTAGTCCTCGAGCGTCTCGCCCTCAGTGACGAACCTCGTCGGCCACACGTCGTGGCTGACCAGGATGCGGAGTACCCGCTCGGTGTCGTCGAGGTGACTGCGCAGCCGGACCGTGCCGTCGGGGAAGACCGACAGCTCGGGCGAGTCGAGCGCGGACTCGAGGACGGTGACGAGCTGAGCGGGGTCGGCCGCGGCGAGGTGCAGGGACCGCTGCGTCTGCGACTCGAGCTCCTCCTGGGTGAGGGTGCGGCGGATCCGACCGCGGTCGATGATCACGTAGTCGGTGGCGGTCTGGTACAGCTCCGGCAGGTTGTGGCTCGAGACGATCACCGTGATCGCACGTTCGAAGCTGAGCTGGCGGACGAGGGTGCGGACGTCGACCACGCCGACGGGGTCGAGCCCGTTGACCGGCTCGTCGAGCACCAGCAGCTCCGGGTCCGCGACGAGGGCCACGGCGATACCAAGCCGCTGCCGCATGCCGAGCGAAAAGTCACGCACCCGCTTCCGCCCCACCCCGGTGAGGCCGACGAGATCCAGCAGCTCCTCGTCGAGACTCTCATCGGGTATGCCACGGAGCAGCCGGTGCAGGTGCAGGTTCTGGCGTGCCGTGAGGTTGCCGTCCATCGTCGGAGTCTCGATCAGAGTTCCGATCCGGGCGAGGTCCTCCTGCCGGGGGGCGGAAGCGCTGCTCCCGAACAGCTCGATCGCTCCAGAGGTCGGCAGGCTGAGGCCCGCGATCAGCCGCATCAACGTGGTCTTGCCGGCCCCGTTCTTGCCGATGAGGCCGTAGATCCGGCCGCGTCGGAGTGTCAGGTCCACGTCGTCGACGGCGGTGCTCTGTCCGTACCGCTTCGTCAGGCCCCGTAGGCGCACCACCGTCCCGGTGCCCGCCCGGGGCACGGTGAGTGTGCCGGTGTCTGTGGCCTCGGGCGCCGCCTGCTCGGTCCGGACCGCGTCTGGTGTCATGGCCTCTCCTCGCGTCATGCCAGCACGCTAGGAAGGAGAAGTCAGGCTTCCGTGGGGTCCGGGTGCGAGAGTGTCAAGATTCCGTCAGGTTCTACCCGGTCACAGGCGCGGAGCCCGGTATCCCAGCCCCCAGACGGTCTCGATGTGCTCGGTGCCCGGGTCGGCCACTCGCAGCTTGGCCCGCAGGTTGGACACGTGCGTCTTGACCGCGCCGTGGTCGCCGACGAACGGCTCCCCCCATACGCTCTCGTAGATCGCCGAACGTGAGTGCACTCGGCCTGGCATCTCCATCAGCAGCCCGAGGATCCGCTGCTCGGTGGCGGTCAGCGGGACCTCATGTCCCGCCACGCTCGCCCGCGCCCCGCTCACGTCGAGCTCCAAGTCGCCGTGGCGCAGCACCCGCAGTCCACTGTCCGGCTGCTTGGTGCGACGCAGCAGCACCCCGACGCGTGCGGAGACCTCCGCCAGGTCGAAAGGCTTGGTCACATAGTCGTCAGCTCCCAGCCGGAGGATATCGATCTTTGTGACGACGGCGTCCTTGGCCGACAGCACGAGCACGGGGACGTCGCTACGCCGCCGGAGCTCCTGGAGCAGCACAGACCCGTCGACGTACGGAAGCATCAGGTCGAGGACGACCAGCTCGAACGGGTACCGGTCACCGGCTGATTCGAGCGCCCGGCGCGCCTCCAGCCCATCGGCGGCGACAGTGGTCTCGTACCCGTCCGCGCTGAGCGCCTCCACGAGCAGGCGACGGACATCCCGGTGGTCCTCGACGACCAGGATTCGCGCCACAGTGCCCCACCTCGTAGTGACCGACCGCTTGAGCGTACCTTCAGAGACAAGCCGGTGGCTCAGTACGTGGGCAGGGTCGGGTCGACGTCCCGGACCCACGCCAGCACCCCGCCGTCGAGGTGGACCACCTGGTCGTACCCGTGGCCGCGCAGGACCTGCAGGGCCTGCGCGGAGCGGACACCGGACTTGCAGTACAGCACCGTGCGGCGGTCGCGGGGCAGCTCCGCGATCGCGTCGCCGGACAGGATCCCCGGCAGCGGCACGACCCGCGAGCCCGGGATGGACACCAGCGCGGCCTCCTCCTCGCCGCGGACGTCGACGACGTCGACGTCGCCGGCCTGCAGCCAGCGGGCCAGGGTCGGCGCGTCGACCACGGCGTCCGGTCCGAGTGCCGGGGGCGCCGGTGCACAGGCCGCGGCCGCATCGGTGAGCGAGGTGACCGGCGCGGCGTGCGGGTCGGGCCGCACGGTGACCGTGCGCCACGTCATCGCCAGCGCGTCGAGGACGAGCAGCCGGCCGAGCAGCGGCTCGCCCGCCCCGGTGACGAGCTTGACCGCCTCGGTGGCCATCACCGAGCCGACCGCGCCGACCATCGCGCCGAGCACGCCGCCCTCCGCGCAGGAGGGCACCGCCCCGGGCGGGGGCGGCTCGGGGAACAGGTCCCGGTAGGTCGGGCCGTGCCCGGCCCAGAACACGCTGACCTGGGCGTCGAACCGGAACACCGAGCCCCAGACCTCCGGGACGCCGAGCAGCGAGCACGCGTCGGACACCAGGTACCGGGTGGGGAAGTTGTCGGCGCCGTCGACGACGAGGTCGTAGCCGGCCAGGACCTCCAGGGCGTTGTCGGCGGTGAGCCGCTCACGGTGCGGGACGACGGTGACGAGCGGGTTGAGCCGGGCCAGCGCGTCGACGGCGCTGTCGACCTTGGGCCGGCCGACGTCGTCGGTGCCGTGGACGACCTGCCGCTGCAGGTTCGAGGTGTCGACGACGTCGTCGTCGACGACGCCGATGGTCCCGACGCCGGCAGCGGCCAGATAGGTGAGGACCGGCGCCCCGAGGCCACCGGCGCCGACGACGAGCACCCGGGCGGCGGCCAGGCGCCGCTGGCCCTGCTCGCCGATCCCCGGCAGCAGGACGTGCCGGGAGTACCGCTCGACCTGCTCAGCACGCAGCGGCGGGCCCGGCTCGACGAGCGGCGGCAGGCTCACGGCGCCGCCTCGGCGTCCGGCTCCACCCACGCGTTCGGCACGCAGGGGGCGACCTGCTTGGACTGCTGCTGCATCACCGGCGCCAGCTCGCCGGGAGCCGGGCAGGTGACGTGCCCGTGGCCCAGGACGTGGCCGACCTCGTGGTTGACGAGGTACTGCCGGTAGGCGGTGAGGTCGTGGGCGTACTCGTCCGTGCCGTGCACCCAGCGGTACATGGTGAGGATGGCCCGCGGGCCCTGCCGGCAGGACAGCTTGCCGAAGGTCTGCAGCGGCCGGCACATCGCCGCGGAGGTCTGCGGGCTGGCCAGGACGACGACGACGTCGGCCTGCCCGTCGGTGCGCGAGAACGTCCAGCCGTCCGACGGCCACCCGCGGGGGTCGTTGAGGGTCTCCAGGACGAAGTCGGCGAAGGCCTGCCCGTCGACGTCCAGACCCCCTTCGACCTCGACCCGCACCCGCCGCTCCCGTCCCGCGGTGGGGGCCGGGGCGCTGCCGGGGACGACGACGGTGCCACCGGTGCCCCGGTCGACGACCTCGTCGGAGCGCAGGCCGGCGCGCTCGGCCGCGGACGGTGGGGGCACGGCGGTGACCACGGGGGCGTCCTGGGCGACGGCAGCGGTCGGGGGGGCCGAGACCGGTGGCGGCGGCGACGACGTGCCGGTCCGGGCGGCCGGGTCCGCGGAGACCTGCGCGCAGCCGGTGACGAGGACACCGGCGGCGAGCGTGGCGACGGCGTGCCGTAGCCGCCTGCGCCGGAGTCGCCTCACCTGTCCCGTCAGTCCCACCGCAGCAGGATGACACGCGCCGTAGCACAGCCGCGACGACGCCCGCTGGTCAGGTCAGGTCAGGTCAGGTCAGGTCAGGTCAGGTCAGGACGGCGGCCACCCGGCGGTTGCAGGCGCCGAGCACCGCCTTGACGAGCGCCTGGGCCGGGTCCGCGCCCACCGGGACCGCGCCGCCGAGCTGCTCGGGGCCACGCGGGGTGAGCAGCGTGACCAGGACGACCGCGGTGTCCTGGCCGGCGACCGGGACGACGTCCGCGGCCTCAACGTCCAGCCGGAGCCGACCGAGCGAGGCGGACTCCACCGCCCGAACCGTCGCGGTGGCGAGCGCCCGGCGCACCCCGCCCGGCGTGGCCGCGCCCTCCGCGATGCCGGTGTGGTGCTCCTCCCCGGCCCGCAGCACGACCGTGCAGGACGCCGTGTGCGCCTCGGTGACCTGCTGCACCCGCTCGAGCACGAGCCGGGACCGTTGGACCGGCAGCGCCCGTGCGGCGGGACGCTCGGCGTCCGCCTTGCCGGCGGAGGTGTCACGGAGCGTCTTGGCCACGTCGCCGAGTGTGGCACCTGGGACCGACACCGGCACAGGCCGAATGGGCTCAGGTCACCCGTTGGAGTGACCGGTGCGTACCATTCCGGCTCGCCAGGAGGCCCCACCGCCTGGGCACTGCGAGCAAGAGACAGCAAGAGACGAGGTACCGACGTGGCCGTGGACCCGCAGCACGCCGCCCCTGCCGGGCGCGGCGGACGGCTGCCCCGCACCGCTCGACGGGCCCAGCTGCTCGTCGCCGCGCAGCAGGTGTTCGCCGAGAACGGCTACCACGCGGCAGCGATGGACGACATCGCCGACCGGGCCGGGGTCAGCAAACCCGTGCTCTACCAGCACTTCCCCGGCAAGCTGGACCTCTACCTCGCCGTCCTGGACCAGCACATCGAGGACCTCACGGCGGGGATCCGGCGGGCCCTGGAGTCGACCACCGACAACAAGCAGCGGGTGGCCGCGACGATCAGCGCCTACTTCGACTTCGTCGACCGCGAGGACGCCCCCTTCCGGCTGGTGTTCGAGTCGGACCTGACCAACGACCCGGCAGTGCGTGAGCGGGTGGACCGCCTCGAGCAGCTGTGCGCGGAGGCGATCGCCGACGTCATCGGCGAGGACACCGGACTGCCCCGGGCCCAGTCCGAGCTGCTCGGCACCGCCCTGACCGGGATGGCTCAGGTGACCGCGCGGTACTGGCTGCAGTGCGGTCGCGCGATCCCCCGCGAGGAGGCCGAGCGGCTGACCGGCCAGCTCTCCTGGCGAGGGATCGGCGGGTTCCCCAAGCACGGGGAGCCGGCCGGGGACGGGGCCTGAGCGGACCGTCCGAGCACCGTGGTGGGATGGGCCCACCGCACCACCCGACGACACAGGAGGTGGCCTCCCATGGAGGTCCGGATCGGCATCCAGAACGCGGCCCGCGAGATCGTGCTGGAGTCCTCGCAGGCCCCCGACGAGGTGGCCGCCGTCGTCGCCGCGGCACTCGAGCAGGGCACGGTGCTGGAGCTGCGAGACGAGCGGGGCCGGCTGCTCGTCGTCCCGGTGCCGGCACTGGCCTACGTCGAGATCGGCGTCGAGGAGCGTGGCCGGGTGGGGTTCGGGACGCTCTGACCCGTGTCGGGGTGCGGCCGTGATCACCCCGTGGCAGTCTCCCCCCGCGATCGGGAAAGACGTTCCTGACGCGGACTCGCAGCCGTGCTGCAGGGAGGGAGACCCATGGAGCTCGTCGGGCTCATCATCTTCGGTGGCGTGATCGGCGCCCTCGCCCGCCTCGTCATGCCGGGGGACCAGAACCTCGGCATCCTCTGGACCATCATCCTCGGCGTCCTCGGTGCGCTGGTCGGCTACTGGCTGAGCGGCGTCCTCGGGGTGGAGGACACCCCCGGCATCGACTGGATCCGCTGGATCATCAGCACCGTCGCCGCCGTCCTGTTCATCAGCATCTACATCGGCGTCCGGGGCCGTCAACGGGTGTGACCTCCCTACCCACTGGCCGCGCTCGCAGGCCGCTGCCCGCGCCTGGGTGGCGGCCTGCGACGTACCGGGCTCAGGCGGTCAGCCCCAGCCGGCGCATCCGGTGGGTGTGCCGCTCAGTGAGCCGGGTGAACATCCGGCCCACCTCCGCGAGGTCCGCGCCGGCAACCGTCGGAGCCCCGGCCAGACCGCCGACCAGCAGGGCCGCGAGGGCCTCCCGGTCGGCGGCGACCCGCTGGGCCTGGCTGAGCGCCTCCCCCACCAGGCGGCGTCCCCACAGGGCGAGCCGGCCGGCCACCCGCGGGTCGGCCTCGATCGCCGACCGGACCGTCGTCACCACGAAGTCGGCGTGGCCGGCGTCCTGCAGCACGGTCTCGACCAGCGCACGGGTCTCCTCGTCGACGTACCGGGACACCTCCCGGTAGAAGTCGGTCGCGATCCCGTCACCGACGTAGGCCTTGACCAGGCCCTCCAGCCAGGTGCTCGGGGCGGTCCGCTCGTGAAAGGCGTCGACGGCTGCGGCGAACGGGGTCATCGCCGCCTCCGGGTCGGCGCCGAGCTGCTCGAGCCGGTCGACGAGCAGCTCGAAGTGGCCGAACTCGGTGACGGCCATCCGGCCGAGCTTGACCTTGTCCAGCAGCGTCGGGGCGAGCTCGGCGTCCTCGGCCATCCGCGTGAAGGCGGTGATCTCACCGTAGGCGAGGGCGCCGAGCAGGTCGACGACGGCGGTCGTGTAGTCCGGCCGTTCGGTGTCGGGCTCGACGTCGCCGGGGTGACTCGTCGCGTCCTGCGGGTGGCTGGTCGCGGGCACGGCGGGCAGCCTAGTGGGACCCGGCCGCGGCGGGACGGTGCGGCGGATGTGCCCTCCGGCGCGCGAGCGGCTACCCTGGGCGGGTACCTCGGTTGACCGGTCGCACGCCACGATCGGCTGCCGACCCACCGCGGAGAGGCCCGCCGGCCGTTCGCCGCCCCACGTTCTCCGGGACCATTCCCACGAGACGGCGCCCGGCGCGAGGCCCCCGCCCCGAGATGTGAGGTCCTCCCCTGTCCGTCGACGAGATCACACCAGAGAACGACATCCAGACCGCCGAGACGGTCGAGCCCACCCGTACCGAGCTGGCCGAGCGCAGCTTCGCCGACTACGGCGTCCAGGCCGAGATCGTCGAGGCGCTCGCCGAGGTCGGCATCACCTACCCCTTCCCGATCCAGGCGATGACGCTGCCGGTGGCGCTGCAGGGCCACGACATCATCGGCCAGGCCAAGACCGGGACCGGCAAGACGCTCGGCTTCGGCATCCCCCTGCTGCAGCGGGTGGCCGGACCCGGCGAGCCGGGCTGGGACGACCTCGAGGCGCCCGGCAAGCCGCAGGCCCTCGTCGTCGTGCCCACCCGCGAGCTCGCCGTCCAGGTGGCCGGAGACCTGCAGGTCGCGAGCCGGCGCCGGGCTGCGCGGGTGCTCACCGTGTACGGCGGGCGCGCCTACGAGCCGCAGGTCGAGGCGCTGCAGCGCGGCGTCGAGATCGTCGTCGGCACCCCTGGGCGCCTGCTCGACCTGGCTCAGCAGGGTCACCTCGAGCTGCGGTACGCCCGCGCCGTCGTCCTGGACGAGGCCGACGAGATGCTCGACCTCGGGTTCCTCCCGGACGTCGAGCGGCTGCTCTCCCTGACCCCGGCCGGCCGGCACACCATGCTCTTCTCGGCGACGATGCCCGGCCCGGTCGTGGCCCTGGCCCGCCGGTACATGACCCAGCCCACCCACATCAGGGCCACCGACCCCGAGGACACCGGCGCCACCGTCGCCGCGGTCACCCAGGTCGTCTACCGGGCGCACGCGATGGACAAGATCGAGGTGCTGGCCCGGCTGCTGCAGGCGGAGGGCCGCGGCCTGACGATCGTGTTCGCCCGGACCAAGCGCACCGCCGCCAACGTCGCCGAGCAGCTCGCCGAGCGCGGCTTCGCCGCCGGGTCGCTGCACGGTGACCTCGGTCAGGGAGCCCGTGAGCAGGCCCTGCGAGCCTTCCGGAACGGGAAGATCGACGTCCTGGTGGCGACCGACGTCGCCGCCCGTGGTATCGACGTGGACGACGTCACCCACGTCGTGAACTACCAGTGCCCCGAGGACGAGAAGATGTACCTGCACCGGATCGGGCGCACCGCCCGCGCGGGGAACACCGGGACCGCGGTGACCTTCGTGGACTGGGACGACCTGCACCGCTGGGCGATGATCGACCGGACGCTCGACCTCGGGATCCCGGAGCCGGTCGAGACGTACTCGACCTCGCCGCACCTGTACGCCGAGCTCAACATCCCCGAGGGGACGACCGGGCGGCTGCCCCGGTCCGCCCGGACCCGCCCGGGCCTGGACGCCGAACAGCTCGAGGACCTCGGGGAGACCGGGCAGCGACGCCCGGGCGGCCGGTCCGGGGACAGGGCCGGACGGTCCGGGGACGGCGACCGGTCCCGTGGCCGCGGGGGTGCCCGCGCGGGCGAACGCTCCAGCCGGCACGGCGGTGACGGCGAGGAGGCCGGGGACCGCCCGCGTCGCAGCCGCAGCCGCACCCGCACCCGCACCCGCAGTGGTGAGCCCGTGGGCACGTCAGCCGGGGAGCCGCAGGGCTCGGCCCGAGCCGAGGGCGGGTCGGAGCCGTCGGCGGCCGGTGCGTCGACCGGACGCGACGGCGCACCGCGCCGGCGTCGCCGTCGCCGTGGTGGCCGCGGCGCGGGTGGGCAGCAGTCCGAGGGCTGACCGAGCTGGTCCGCCGCCGTACGGGCTAGCGGCGCGCCTGCTCGGCCGCGGCCGCCGGGTCGTGCGGCTGGAGCCCCCACGCCTGGACGAGCCCTGCGGCCACCGCCCGGTAGGCCTCGGCTCCCTTCGAGCCCCTCGACGTCCGCAGGATCGAACGGCCGACCGCGGGGGCCTCGGCGAACCGCACCGACTTGGGGATCGGTGGGCTCAGCACCGGCAGCCCGTAGCGCTCCTGGACGTCAGCCAGCACGGCCCGCGCGTGGACGGTCCGGCCGTCGAACATCGTCGGCAGCAGACCGCGGACGACGAGGTCGCGGTTGAGGATGCGCTGGACGTCGGCGACGGTGTCGAGCAGCTGTCCCACGCCGCGGTGGCTGAGCATCTCGGCCTGCAACGGCACGAGCAGCTCGTCGGCGGCGGTCAGCGCGTTCAGGGTCAGCACCCCCAGCGAGGGCGAGCAGTCCAGCAGGACGACGTCGTACCGTCCCGCGACCGGCTCCAGGACGGTACGCAGCACGTACTCCCGACCCGGGCGGGGCAGCAGCACGGCCTCGGTGCCGGCCAGGTCGATGGCCGCGGGCAGCACGTCGACGCCGTCGTCGGCCTCCAGCAGCGCCTCGGCCGCGGTCGCGGCACCGGTGAGCACCTCGTGCACGGACACCTCGACGGCGTCCGGGTCGATGCCGAGGGAGAACGTCAGACAGGCCTGCGGGTCGAGGTCGACGAGCAGCGGACGCAGGCCCAGCTCCGCGAACGCCGCGCCCAGGGAGGCGACGGTCGTCGTCTTGGCCACGCCGCCCTTCTGGTTGGCCACCGCCATCGTCAGGGTCACGGGCCTGCCTCTCTCGTCGACGCGGGTGCCGGCGGCACGCCGGTGCCCGGGCCATTCTCGCCTGGGGCCGCCGATGCGGAACAATCCCGGTCGTGGAGCTGATCGCCGAGCTGGGCACAGGCCCCCGTGAGGTCGGGCGCGCTCGGCGCATCCTGGCCAGGGCGCTCTCCACCTGGGGTATCGACGGCGAGCCCGCCGAGGTGGCGGTGCTCCTGACCAGCGAGCTGGTGACGAACGCGATCCGGCACGGCAGCGGCCCGATCCGGGTGCGCGCCGGGGTGGACGACCGGCGTCTGCGGGTCGAGGTCGACGACGACGCCGGCGGCACCCTGTCACCCCGCCGCGCCGCGCCCACCGACGTCGACGGCCGCGGGCTGCACCTCGTGGAGACCCTCTCCGACCGGTGGGGGTACCGGACGGCGGACGGCGGCAAACGGGTCTGGTTCGAGCTGCCGGCGGGCTGAGCGCACGGGCTCCGGGACGCCGCCCGCCGACCGCCCCGGCCGGCGCGCCGACCTGCGATCTTCGTCGATCCCCGTCACCGTAGGGGCATGACCGATGCCGGGCTGTTCTCGCCGGCGAGCGTGACGTGGCGCGTGCACGCCGATCCGCTCGTCGGCCTGGCCGGCCTGCGCGCCCTGCTGCTGCGAGCGCTGCACCCGGTCGCCGACGACGCCACCGCCCAGCGCGACTACCTGACCCGTGCCCGGTTGCGGGACGACCCGTGGGGCCGGTTGCGGGACCTCACCGACGCCGTCACGATCACCACGTTCGGCAGCGCGGCGGAGGCGTTGACCGTGGCGGCCCGGGCCCGGGCCGTCATCGGGACGCTGACCGGGTCCCGCAGCGTGGGCGGACGCTGGCAGGGGGACGACGAGGACCTGCTGCTGTGGGAGCACGTCTGCCGGGTCGACTCGTTCCTCACCGTGGTGCGCCGCGGCGGGCTGCGGCTCACCGACCAGGAGGCCGACGACTACGTCGCCGAGCAGGTCCGGGCGGCGTCGCTGTGCGGGCTGGAGCCGGACGTCGTCCCCTCGACCGTGGCGGCGCTCACCGAGCACCTGAACCGCACGCGCGCCGAGCTGGCGGTCGGCCCGGCGAGCCGCCGCCTGGCCCAGGAGGTGGTGTCCCCCGCCGAGGACCTCACCGAGCTGCCGGTCTGGGCGGGGGTGTCCGGACTGGCGTTCGCGGCGCTTCCCGACTGGGCGCGGCGGATGTACGCCCTGGCGGAGCTGCCCGGCGCCGCGGGGCTGGTCGGGACCGGGGTGGACACGGCGCTGCGGATGGTGCGCACGACGCTGACCGGCCCCCGGTCGTGGCGGGTCGAGCCTAGGGCTGGCCTGGACGCACCGGCGCCGAGCCCGTCGCCTGCTCGAGGATCCGCAGGTACTCCTCCTCGGCGGTGAGGTTCTCCCCGATCCGGTTCGGCTTGCCGTCCCCGTGGTAGTCGCTGGACCCGGTGACGATGAGGTTCCACCGGCGCGCCAGGGCCCGAAGGTGCTCCCGCTGCTCGGGGTCGTGGTCCCGGTGGTCGACCTCCAACCCGGCCAGTCCGGCGTCCACCATGGCCTCGACGACGTCATCCCCGACGGTGCGCCCGCGCCGGCTGGCCAGCGGGTGGGCGAAGACCGGCACGCCGCCGGCCTCGCGGACCAGACGCACCGCCGTGACCGGGTCGGGCGCGTAGTGCGGCACGTAGTACCGGGACCGCTCGGTGAGCACGTCACGGAAAACGGTGTCCCGGTCCGGGAAGTAGCCGAGGTCGACCAGCGCGTCGGCCAGGTGGGGGCGCCCGACGGTCGTCCCTGCGCGGGTGTGGTCGAGGACGGCCTGCCAGGTCAGGCGCGGGTAGTCGGCGGCCACGAGCTCGACCATGCGCTCGGCGCGGTGCAGGCGCGACTCCCGGGCGCGTTCGGTCTCGGTCAGCAGCCCCGGCGCGGCAGGGTCCTGCAGGTAGCTCAGCAGGTGGACGCTCACCCCGTGGTAGGAGCACGAGACCTCGGTTCCCGGCACCAGGACGATCCCGTACCGACGGGCGGCGTCGGCCGCCTCGGCCCACCCGGCGGTGGTGTCGTGGTCGGTGAGCGCGACGACGTCCAGACCGGCCTCGACGGCGCTGCGGACCACCTCGGCGGGCGGCTGGGTGCCGTCGGAGGCGGTGGAGTGCGTGTGGAGGTCGATGCGCACCAGCGGAGCCTACGGCCGGGCCCCTCGACCCAGGACGGGCACCGGTCAGGTCAGCCGCGGGCACGCGGCCCCGGTGGGCGGGAACAGCGCCGGCCCGCCCTCGCGGACGTCGACGAGCTCGAGCGGTTCGAGCAGCAGCGCGGACGCCGACGCCGGCCACACCAGCACCCACAGCCACACACCACGGGACTCACCGACGAACGCGACCCGGTCGCCGGCGCCGTCCACGTGCCACAACGGGGTGTGCTGGCCGTGGGCGTGGACCTTGACGTCCGGACGGCCGGTCACCACCGTCTCGCCGGGGTCGACGTCGCCCAGCCCGGCCAGCGACGCGCCGAGACCGACGCCGGGACCCTCGGCGACGAGGAGGACGTCGGCGGGATGCTCACCGGGCACGGCCGGGTTGGGCGTGGGGTTGGGACCCGACACAGCCACGACGGTGGCGACCGGCCCCTGCCGCGCCGCTCCGGCCTCGCCCACGCCGCTGAGCAGCCAGCCGTGCGGCAGGGGCCACGGCACCCAGACCGGGACGGTGGACCGGCGGGCGACGTCGGCCAGCCACGCGGCGGACGGCGGGTGCGGCGGCTGGAACGGTGGGACCTGGCCGTGAGCGGGGCAGGTCCAGCCGCTGGCCCGCAGCCCCGGCGGGCGCACCGGCTCCGCGCACCGGGGGCAGCAGGGTTCGTTCCGCACGCAGGTCACGGTCCCGTCCCGGGTTCCCCGGGTCAAGGGACCCCGGTGCCCTCACCTCCCCGGCCGCCGACCCGGCCAGACGCCTACCCTGCAGCCCGCCTACCCTGCCAGACGTGAACGAGGTGGCGCCCGGCGCCGAGATCCCCTGCGTCGGCGCGGTCGTGCACGACGAGACGGGTCGGCTGCTGCTCGTCCGGCGGCGGAACCCGCCGGGCGCCGGGCTGTGGTCCGTGCCCGGTGGACGGGTGGAGGCCGGCGAGGACGACGTCCGGGCCGTCGCCCGGGAGGTGGCCGAGGAGACGGGGTTACGGGTCCAAGTGGGGCCGTTGCTGGGCGCCGTCCGCCGGGACGCCCCGACCGGCGGCGTGTACGTGATCCGCGACTACCTGTGCACCGTGGACGGCGCCACGGACCCGCGGCCCGCGGACGACGCCACGGACGCCCGGTGGGTGGACGCCGCGGCCCTCGAGACCCTGACCGTGGTCGAGGGCCTCCGGCAGGCGCTGACGGCGTGGGACGCGCTGCCTCGGGTCTGAGCGCGCTGCCGGACTACCCACCGGCCGGCTCGGGGCGGGCCGGCTGCTCCCCGCCCCGGGCGTCGAGGTAGTTCTGCTTGGGCACCATCACCTTGCGGCGGAAGACGCAGACCAGCGTCCCGTCCTGGTTGTAGCCCCGGGTCTCGACCGAGACGATGCCGCGGTCGTCCTTGCTCGTCGACTCCCGCTTGTCGAGCACCTCGGTCTGCCCGTAGATCGTGTCGCCGTGGAACGTCGGGGCGACGTGCTTGAGCGACTCCACCTCGAGGTTGGCGATCGCCTTGCCGGAGACGTCCGGCACGGACATCCCGAGCAGCAGCGAGTACACGTAGTTGCCCACGACGACGTTCCGGCGGAACTGCGTCGTGTGCTCCGCGTAGTTCGCGTCCAGGTGCAGCGGGTGGTGGTTCATCGTCAGCAGGCAGAACAGGTGGTCGTCGTACTCCGTCACCGTCTTACCGGGCCAGTGCTTGTAGACCGCACCCACCTCGAACTCCTCGAACGTGCGACCGAACTGCATGGCTGCTCCTCCTCGCGAGTGGTCCGACCGCGGCACATCGTGCCGGAGGGACCGCGCCAGCGGTGGGTGTCCTCAGTCACGAGAGTTATACTGCGAAGTATGACTCACCGGGTCGGGACCAAGGGGCAGGTGGTGATCCCGAAGGCCCTGCGCGACCAGCTCGGCATCCAGCCGGGCGACGAAGTCAGCTTCTCGCGTCACGGTGACCATGTCGCGGTCTACCGGGCAGTCCACCGCCCGCACCTTCGTGGCAGGTTCCGTGGCTCCGACCTGACTGCGCAGCTGGAGGCGGACCGCGCCGCCGACCGCGTCCGCGAGTCGGCTCCGTGAGCGTCAGCGTCGTCCTCGACTCGTGGGCGGTGCTGCGGTTCCTCGAGGACGCCCCACCAGCCGCCGACGCCGTTGCCCAGCTCCTGGAGGAGCAACGGCCGGTGATGAGCTGGATCAACCTGGGCGAGGTCCACTACGTCGTGCTCCGCGCCCACGGCGAAGACGCAGCGGCCGAGGCGACGCGTGACCTCCGTGCGCTCGTCACCTGCGTCCTGCCCGACGAGCGCACAGTCCTCGAAGCCGCCCGCATCAAGGCCGGGCACCCCCTGGCGTACGCCGACGCGTTCGCGGCCGCCACTGCTGTCCTCCACGACGCCGCGCTGTGGACCGGCGACCCGGAGCTTCTCGTCCCCGGCTCGTCGTGGCGGTGGAGGGACCTCAGAGCGCAGCCGGGTGCGCGATGATGGCCGGTATGACACGTGAGCCGGGCACGCCGGAGACCGCAGACACGCCGGAGACCTCGGAGACACCGCCGGAGCAGCCGCTGAGCGACCGGGGATCCAACCGCAGCCAGCGACCCACCTCCGAGGCGTTCAAGCGCTTCATCGCCGCCGACTGGGCCCCCCGACCGGACGCGCTGCCCCCGCGGAGCGAGGCCGCCCCCTACGCCGCCGCCCGGCGCGAACGCATCTCGGCCGCCTTCCCCGGCGACCGCCTCGTCGTCCCGGCCGGCCCGCTGAAGGTCCGCAGCAACGACACCGACTACCGCTTCCGCCCGCACTCGGCGTTCGCGCACCTCACCGGCCTGGGCACCGACCGGGAGCCGGACGCCGTCCTCGTGCTCGACCCGACCGACGGCGGCCACGAGGCGGTGCTCTACTTCCGGCCGCGCGCGGACCGCGACACCGAGGAGTTCTACGCCGACTCCCGCTACGGCGAGCTGTGGGTAGGGGCCCGCCCCAGCCTGGCCGAGGTCGAGGCCGAGCTCGGCCTGCGCTGCCGGCACGTCGAGGAGCTGCCCGACGCCCTGCGCAAGGACGTCGGCCCGGGCGGTGTGCGGGTGCGCGTCGTCCCGGACGCCGACCCGGCGGTGGAGCGCGAGGTGACCGCCGTCCGGCAGGGCAGCGGGCTCACCGCGGAGGAGTACGCCGACCTCGACGCCGCCCTCGCCGAGGCGCTGTCCGAGTCGCGCCTGGTCAAGGACGACTGGGAGGTGGCCCAGCTGCGGCTCGCGGTCGAGGCCAGCGCCCGGGGCTTCGCCGACATCGTCCGGGCCCTGCCCGAGGCCGTCGGGCACCCCAGGGGCGAGCGGGTGGTGGAGACCGCGTTCGAGTCCCGGGCGCGGAGGGAGGGCAACGGCGTCGGCTACGACACCATCGCGGCCGCCGGGGAGCACGCCTGCACCCTGCACTGGATCCGCAACGACGGCCCGGTGCGCCCCGGCGAGCTGGTGCTCGTCGACGCCGGCGTCGAGGTGGACTCCCTCTACACCGCCGACGTCACCCGCACCCTGCCGGTGGACGGACGGTTCACCGACGCCCAGCGCCGCGTGTACTCGGCCGTCCTCGAGGCGGCGGACGCCGCGTTCGCCGTCGCCCGGCCGGGGTCCCGGTTCCGTGACCTGCACGGCGCGGCGATGCGGGTGATCGCCGAGCGGCTGGCGGAGTGGGGACTGCTGCCGGTCAGCGCCGAGGAGTCCCTCGACCCCGAGCGCGGCGGGTACCACCGGCGGTGGATGGTGCACGGCACCTCCCACCACCTCGGCATCGACGTGCACGACTGCGCCCAGGCACGCCGGGAGATGTACCTGGACGCCGAGCTGCGCCCGGGCATGGTGTTCACCATCGAACCGGGCCTGTACTTCAAGGCCGACGACCTCGCCGTCCCCGAGGAGCTACGCGGCATCGGCGTCCGGATCGAGGACGACGTGCTGGTCACCGAGGACGGGGGCGAGAACCTCAGCGGGATGCTCCCCCGCCGCCCGGAGGAGGTCGAGGCCTGGATGGCGTCGCTGCGCGCCCGGTAGCCGGCGCTCGCCGGTCAGGCCAGGTCGACGGGGTCGCTGTTCGCGCCGCACAGCACGACGGCGACCCGTTCCGCCGGCTGGGGCCGGTAGGCCCCCGACAGCAGGGCCGCGGCGGCCACCGCCGCGCCGGGCTCGACGGCGAGGCGCAGCCGCTGCCACAGCAGGTGTCGTGCGGCGAGCACCGCGTCCGGGTCCACGAGCACCGAGCCCGCGCCGGCCTCGGTGAGCGCGGCGAAGCCCAGCGCGCCCAGCCGGGTCGCACCGAGGGAGTCGGCCGCGACCCCGCCGACCTCGACGTCCACCGGCACCCCGGCGGCACGGGCCCGGTGCCACGTCGGGCAGCCCACGGGCTCGACCCCCACGACGCGCGCCGTCCCCCGCAGCGCGGCGGCGACCCCTCCGGCCAGCCCACCGCCCCCGACCGCGACGAGCACCGTGTCGACGTCCGGGGCGTCCTCGGCGAGCTCCAGGCCGACGGTGCCCTGGCCGGCGACCACTGCGGGTTCGTCGTAGGCGTGGACGGCGAGCGCCCCGGTCTGCAGCACGCGCTCCCGGGCCGCGGCGAGGGCCTCGGCGTACCGGGTCCCGACGAGCCGGACGTCGGCCCCGAGGGCACGCAGCCCGGCGACCTTGGCGCCCGGCGCCGTCTCGGGGACGAAGACCGTCGCCGGGGCACCGAGCCGGGCGGCCGCCCAGGCCACCGCCAGGCCGTGGTTGCCGCCGCTGGCGGCGACCACACCGGCAGCGGGCAGGTCACCCGCGGTCAGCAGCGCGTTGAGCGCGCCGCGGGCCTTGAACGAGCCGGTGTGCTGCAGCATCTCGAGCTTCAGCGCGACCGGCGCGGCACCCGGTGCACCTCCGAGCGCCGCCGGCTCGACACGGAGCACCGGGGTGCGGCGCACGGTGCGGCCGATCCGGGCGCGGGCGGCCTCGACGTCGGCGCGGGTGGTGAGGCCGGTTCGGGTACCGCCGGTCGTCACGGTGTGTCGTGCGTGCCTGCCGGGCGGCCCTGTGCGAGGTCGGCGAGCATCTGGCGGGCCCGTCCGGCCTCCTCCTCGGCGCACAGCACCGAGTACCGGCCGGCGACGATCTGACTGGTCGAGGTGAAGTCCCGCCGGCCGCCGGTGAAGGAGTAGGAGATGACCCCGAAGAGCATCCCGAAGCCGGCGCCGATGAGCAGCGCGGGCAGGACGGTCTCGAACAGTGTGGTCCCCGGGCTGAACAGCGACAGCAGGAGACCGACGAACAGGCCGAACCACGCGCCCGACGCCGCGCCGGCAAGGGCGACGCGGGGGTAGCTGAGCCGGCCGGTGACCCGCTCGACCATCTTGAGGTCGACACCGACGATGGTGACGAGCTGGACCGGGAACTGGTGGTCCGACAGGTAGTCGACCGCCTTCTGGGCCTCGAGGTACGTCGGGTAGTCCGCGATCTCGACCCCCTTCGGCGGGGTCGGGACGGCGAGCGGTGAGCGGCCCATCGGGTTCACGTTCGACATGCGGGCATCATCCCCTACTCGGGTAGGCCTCGAGCAACCGTCGGCCGATGATCATCCGCTGGATGTCCGCGGTGCCCTCGCCGATGAGCAGCATCGGCGCCTCGCGGTAGAGCCGCTCGATCTCGTACTCCTTGGAGTAGCCGTAGCCGCCGTGGATGCGGAAGGAGTCCTCGACGACCTGGGCGCAGTACTCGCTGGCGAGGTACTTGGCCATCCCGGCCTCGAGGTCGTTGCGGTCACCGGCGTCCTTGGTCCGCGCCGCCATCACCATCATCTGGTGCGCGGCCTCGACCTTGGTGGCCATCTCCGCGAGCCGGAACAGCACCGCCTGGTGGTCGGCGATCTTCTTGCCGAAGGTCTCCCGCTGCTGGGCGTAGGCGACGCCGAGCTCGAAGGCACGCATCGCCACCCCGCAGCCCCGGGCGGCGACGTTGACCCGGCCGACCTCGACACCGTCCATCATCTGGTAGAAGCCACGCCCCGGCTGCCCGCCGAGGATCTGGTCGTCGGTGCTCCGGTGGCCGTCGAGCACGAGCTCGGTGGTGTCGACGCCCTTGTAGCCCATCTTGTCGATCTTCCCCGGCACGACGATGCCCTGGGCCGTCTCGCCGAACCCGGGCTCCTTGTCCACCAGGAACGTCGACATGTTGCGGTACACCGACTCCGCGCCGGTGTCCGTGCGGACGAGGACGGCGACGAGGTTGGCCGACGCACCGTTGGTCAGCCACATCTTCTGGCCGGTCAGCGTCCAGGCGCCGTCCTCGCCGCGGACGGCCTTGGAGCGGATGCCGGAGACGTCGGAGCCGCAGCCGGGCTCGCTCATCGAGAACGCGCCACGCACCTCGCCGGTCGCCATCCGCGGCAGGTAGCGCCGCTTCTGCTCCTCGGTGCCGTGCTGGAGCAGCATGTACGCGACGATGAAGTGGGTGTTGACGATGCCGCTGATGCTCATCCACCCGCGGGCGAGCTCCTCCACGCACAGCGCGTAGGTGAGCAGCGACTCGCCGAGGCCGCCGTACTCCTCGGGGATCGTCAGGCCGAAGATCCCCATCTCCTTCATCGCCTCGACGATCTCCGTCGGGTACTCGTCCCGGTGCTCGAGCTCGGTGGCGACGGGCAGGACCTGCTCGTCGACGAACTGCCGGACCAGGCCCAGCAGCTCCTGCTGGTCCTCGGTCAGTCCCTCGGTGTGCTGCAGACGGCCCATGCGTCCTCCGGAGTGTCGCCGACGGTCACCGCGGAGTATTGCGGCCCGGCCGGCGAACGGCGAGCCCCGGACGACGTGAGGCGGGCCACCCGCACGCCGCACGGGACCTGCCGCACCGGTTCGTCGCTTACGCGGTCCGCCGGGTGGACGCCTTCTTCGCCGCCGCGCCCTCGGTGCTCGCGCCCTGCGTGGACAGCTCGCCACCGGAGTTCTCCAGGTGGGCCCGGATGAACCAGTGGAACATCTCGAGCTGGCCGACCTGACCGACGAGCATGTCCTCGGTGACGGGGTCGATCTCACCGACGGTCTCGATCGCCTCGCGGTGGGCGCCGATCACCCCGGTGTAGACGACGTCGAGGGCGCCCAGGTGCTCGATCGCGCTGGCCCGGCCGATGCTGTAGTCGTCCCAGCTGCGCTGGGCGACGAGCGCACCGGGGGTGCCGACCGGGGAGGCCCCGAGGGTGGCGATCCGCTCGGCGACCGCGTCGACCATGGCACGGACGGCGTCGACCTGCGGGTCGAGCATCTCGTGGACGCCGATGAACTGCGGACCGGTGACGTTCCAGTGCACGTGCTTGAGCGTCATGGCCAGGTCCTGCAGGGCGTTGAGCCGGTCCTGCAGGACCTCGGCGACGCGGCCTCCGTCGTCGGTGGACAGGCCCGGGACGGTGTACGCGGGGACGGCGGCGCTCTTCTTCGTAGCCATACCCGGCACCGTATGCCGGGGCGAGGCACCGTGCACGTCGGACGCGACGTGACGCTCGCCTCGACGTGCTCAGTCCTGCGGCGGCGTCCAGCGGTCGCTGCGCTGCATCCCTGCGGCCCGGCCCTTGCCGGCGATGACGAGCGCCATCTTCCGCGACGCCTCGTCGATCATCTCGTCGCCGAGCATCGCCGCCCCGCGCTTGCCGCCGGCCTCGGAGGTGTACCACTCGTAGGCGTCGAGGATGTTCTCGGCGTGGTCGTAGTCCTCCTGGCGCGGGCTGAACACCTCGTTCGCGGCGTCGATCTGACCGGGGTGCAGCACCCACTTGCCGTCCAGGCCCAGCGCCGCCGACCGCCTCGCCACCCGGGTGAACCCCTCGACGTCCCGGATCTGCAGGTACGGGCCGTCAATGGCCTGCTGGTCGTTGGCCCGGGCGGCCATGAGGATCCGCATGAGGATGTAGTGGTAGGCGTCCCCGACGTCGTAACCGGGCGGCTGCTCCCCGACCACGAGGGACTTCATGTTGATGCTCGCCATGAAGTCCGCCGGCCCGAAGATGATGGTCTCCACCCGCGGGCTCGCCGCGGCGATCGCGTCCACCGCGATGAGGCCGCGGGCGTTCTCGATCTGCGCCTCGATCCCGATCCGGCCGACCTCGAGCCCCTCGCTCTTCTCGATCTGGGTGAGCAGCAGGTCCAGCGCGACGACCTGGTCGGCGCTCTGCACCTTCGGGAGCATGATGCAGTCGAGGTCGGCGCCGGCCCCGCTCACCACCTCGACGACGTCGGTGTACGTCCACTGCGTCGTCCAGTCGTTGACCCGGACCGTGCGCACCTTCTCGCCCCATCCCCCCTCGGTGAGGGCGGCGACGATGTTCCGGCGGGCCTCCGGCTTCGCCAGCGGGGCGACGGCGTCCTCGATGTCGAGGAACACCTGGTCGGCGGGCAGCCCCTTCGCCTTCGTGATCATCTTCGTGCTCGACCCGGGCACGGCGAGGTTGGAGCGGCGGGGGCGCAGCGTGCGGGCGGCGTCGGAGATCGGCATGGTGCCGGACGTTACCGACGAGACCCGGCGGTGTCACCGTGACCTTGCTCGCCAGGTCTGGCACGCTCGCCGGGTGAGCGAGAGGGCGACGGACCCGCTGGTCGCCGAGGCCTGCCGCCGCAGCCCGCTGGTCTGGGTCCGCGCCGCCGGGCAGCCGGCCCGGCCGGTGTGGTCCGTGTGGCACGAGGGTGCGGTCGCCGTGGTGGTGGGCGGCGAGGAGCAGCCGGACCCGGTCCCGGACGACGTCCGCGAGGTCGAGGTCGTCGTCCGGAGCAAGGCGACCGGCTCCCGGCTGCTGACGTTCCCGGCCCGGGTGGAGGTGCTCGACCCGGGCGACCCGGTGTGGGCGGCGACGGTGGAGGCGCTGCGCGCCGAGCGGCTCAACGCCGCCGACCCCGAGACCCTGCCGCAGCGGTGGGCGACCGGCTCCCGGGTGCTGCGCCTCGTCCCGGCCGGTCCACCGACCGAGCAGCCAGGCGGCTACGACGACGCCTCCGGCGCGTCCCCTCCGGTCCCGACCCCGGCGGTCACCGTCCGGCGGAGTCCGTTCCACCTCGGCGGACGCCGCCGCCGCTGACGTCCGCAGGGACCGGGCCGCCAGGTGCCGGCGGCGGCACGACGATCCGCCCGGAGGAGACCGGGACGACGTCCCCGGCGACCCGGGCCGCGACCGCCCGCCCGCCGGCGGCGTCCACCTCGACGTGCAGGTGGGACGGCCGGCCCATCTCCACCCCCTGCAGCACGGTGAACCGGCTGGTGCCCTCGGCGGGCAGCAGCCCCGAGGCGACGGCGAAGACGCCCAGGCCCAGCGCCGCCGAGCCGGTCGCGGGGTCCTCGGCGACACCGAGGTCGGGGGCGAACATGCGGGCGCGCACCGGGTGCCCCTCGTTCCAGTCGAACAGCAGCACGCTCCCGACGCCGCGCAGGGCCCGCACGTCGGCCTCCGCCCGCGCGAGCGCGTCCCCGCGCACGCCCAGGTAGCAGAAGTCGATACCGGTGCCTGCCGTCCGCGGAGCCGGGCCGGCCAGGTCGGCGACGGCCAGGCCCACGGCCTCGAGCACCGCCTGGGCGTCGACCTCAGGGCCCAGTGACGGCGTCCCGCCGGTCAGCAGGACACGGCCGCCGTCGGCCGCCACCTCCAGCGGCAGGTCCCCGGCGCCGCAGGCCTGCACGACCCGCCCGGCGGGAACGTGCCCGCGCCGGGCCATCAGCCACGCCGTGCCGACCGACGGGTGCCCGGCGAAGGGGAGCTCGGTGCGCGGAGTGAAGATCCGCAGCCGGTAGTCCACGCCGCGCTCCCGCTCCGCCGCGGTCGGTGCCAGCGGGAACGCGGTCTCGGACAGCGCGAACTCCACGGCTATCGCCTGCAGCTGCGCGGTGTCCAGCGCCTCGGCGCCGAGCACGACCGCGAGCGGGTTGCCGCGGAAGGGTTCGCTGGTGAACACGTCGACGACCTCGAAGGCCAGGGTGTCGCTCACAGGGCGACTCTAGAGCCGGCCGATAACCTGCCCCGTGTGAGCGGTGCGCCGGCGAGGGTGTTCGTGGCGCGCCTGGCCGGCTTGCGCGTCCTGGACCCCCTCGGGGACGAGGTCGGCCGGGTGCGCGACGCCGTCGTGCTGTTCCGGCCAGGGCGCCGTCGGCCACGCGCGGTCGGGCTCGTCGTCGAGGTCCCCGGCCGGCGGCGGGTGTTCCTGCCGATGACCCGGGTCACGTCGATGGACGCCGGCCAGGTGATCAGCACGGGCCTGGTCAACATGCGCCGGTTCGAGCAGCGGCCGACGGAGACCCTCGTCATCCACGAGATGCTCGAGCGGACCGTCCGGATCGTCGAGACCGGCGAGGAGGCCACGGTCGAGGACGTCGCGATCGAGCAGCTGCGGACCCGTGACTGGGAGCTGTCCAAGGTCTTCGTCCGCAAGGGCACCCACCGCGGGCTGCGCCGCCGCGGGGAGACCCTGCTGCTCGACTACGAGGAGGTCACCGGCCTGGCCGGCCACCAGCTCGAGCAGGGCGCGACCATGCTGGCCGCCTCCCTGGAGGAGATGAAGGCGGCCGACATCGCCGACCTGCTGCACGACCTGTCCGACAAGCGGCGCCTGGAGCTGGCCGCGGCCCTGGACGACGAGCGGCTGGCCGACGTCCTGGAGGAGCTGCCCGAGGACGACCAGGTGGAGATCCTCTCCGCCCTGCGCCGGGAGCGTGCCGCCGACGTCCTGGAGGCGATGCAACCGGACGACGCGGCGGACCTCCTCGGCGAGCTGCCCGCCGACCAGCAGGAGCAGCTGCTGCTGCTGATGGAGCCGGACGAGGCCCGGGACGTGCGCCGCCTGCTCGCCTACGGCGAGAACACCGCCGGCGGCCTGATGACCACCGAGCCGGTCATCCTCGGCCCGGAGGCCACCGTCGCGGAGGCGCTGGCGCACGTCCGGCGCTCCGAGCTCTCACCCGCGCTGGCCGCCGCGGTGTTCGTCTGCCGCCCCCCGCTGGAGACCCCCACCGGTCGGCTGCTCGGCGTCGTCCACATCCAGCGGATGCTGCGGGAGCCGCCGCACCAGCCGATCGGGGCCATCCTGGACCCGGACGTCGAACCGATCGGCGTCGACGCCCCGCTCGGACTGGTCACCCGCCGCCTGGCCACCTACAACCTCGTGTCGTTGCCGGTCACCGACGACGACGGCCGGCTCCTCGGCGTCGTCACCGTGGACGACGTCCTCGACCACATCCTGCCCGAGGACTGGCGTGAGCAGGACGAGCTGCACGCCGAGGCCGAGGAGCAGACCGGGCCACCGGAGCAAGCACCGCAACAGGCGCCGGAGCAGGCACCGCAGCAGGAGGGCTCCGGTGGCTGAGGAGCGCGAGCGCGACCAGCGGGAGCGGCACCGCCGCGGCCACCGCCGCCGCGGCGAGGGGCTGGACACCCCGCGCGAGGCCCGCCGTCGCCTGGTGCGCCGCCCGAGAGTGGACCCCGAGGCGTTCGGGCGCTGGTCGGAGCGGATCGCCCGGTTCATGGGGACGCCACGCTTCCTCGTCTACATGACGGCGTTCGTCGGGGTGTGGCTGGCCTACAACACGTTCGCCCCGCCGGAGCTGCAGTTCGACCCGCGGGCGCTGAACTACACCCTCCTGACCCTCATCCTGTCCCTGCAGGCCTCCTACGCCGCCCCGCTGATCCTGCTCGCGCAGAACCGGCAGGACGACCGGGACCGGGTCGCCTTCGAGCAGGACCGGCAGCGGGCGGAACGCAACCTCGCCGACACCGAGTACCTGGCGCGCGAGGTCGCCGCGCTGCGGATCGCGATGCGGGAGGTGGCCACCCGCGACTTCCTGCGCTCGGAGCTGCGCAACCTCCTCGAGGAGCTCGAGGAGCACCACCGCTACACCTCGGGGCCCGACGTGCCGAAGTCGCAGGAGTGAGCGAGCCCACCGTCCGCAAGCGTCTCGGTGACGTGCTGGTCGAGGCCGGTCTGCTGACCGTCGAGGAGCTGCACACCGTTCTCAACGTGCAGCGGGAGCGGCCCGGGCCGCGCAAGCGGCTCGGCGAGCTGCTCGTCGAGCTCGGCTACGCCGACGAGCGAATGATCAGCCTTGCCCTCGCGGCGCACCTCGGGCTGGGCACGATCGACCTGGGCCGGACACCGCCCGCCCCCGACGTCGTCCGGCTGCTCCCCCGGCAGGTGGCCGAGCGCAGCTCGGCGGTCGTCGTCGACCGGGACGGGGACTCCCTCGTCGTGGCGATGTCCGACCCCACCGACGTGATGGCCCTGGACGACGTCCGGCTGCACACCGGGGTCGCGGACGTCACCGTCGTCGTCGCGGGGCAGTCGCAGATCCGCGACCACCTGACCCGGGCGTGGGCGCTGGGCCAGGACGACCCTGGTGTCACCGCGATCCTCGGCGACGCGGTCGACGACGACCCCGACGACCCGGGGGCCGGACCGGACGACGACGCCCCGATCGTCCAGCTCGTCAACCGGGTGCTCTCCGACGCCGTCCGGCTGGGAGCCTCGGACATCCACGTGGAGACCCAGCGCGAGGCGCTGCGGGTGCGCTTCCGGGTCGACGGGCTGCTGCGTGACGTGATGACCACGAGCCGACGGGTGGCACCCTCGGTGATCAGCCGGCTCAAGATCATGTCCGGCCTCGACATCGCCGAGCGCCGGGTGCCCCAGGACGGGCGCACCCGGATCGTCGTCGACGGCACCCCCGTGGACTGCCGCGTCTCGAGCCTGCCCGGGCTGCACGGCGAGAAGGTCGTCATCCGGCTGCTGACCCGCGGTGACCAGGTGACCCCGCTCGCCGAGGTCGGCTTCGAGCCCGGCCAGCTCGCGGTGTTCCGCTCGGCGCTGTCCGTCCCCCAGGGGCTCGTGCTGATCACCGGGCCGACCGGCTCGGGCAAGACCAACACGCTGTACTCGGCGATCGCCGAGATCCTCACCCCGGAGAAGAACATCGTCACCCTCGAGGACCCGGTCGAGGTGCAGCTGCCCGGGATCACCCAGGTGCAGGTGAACACCCGGACCGGGATGACGTTCCAGGCCGGGCTGCGCTCGGTGCTGCGCCAGGACCCGGACATCGTGCTCGTCGGCGAGGTCCGCGACGCCGAGACCGCCGAGCTCGCCCTGCGCGCCTCGCTGACCGGGCACCTCGTGCTCACCACCCTGCACACGAACTCGGCGGTCGCCGCGCTCACCCGGCTCGTCGACATGGGCGTCGAGCCGTTCCTCGTCGCGTCCTCGCTGACCGCGTCGCTGGCCCAGCGGCTCGTCCGCCGGCCGTGCCCGACCTGCGCCGAGAGCTACGTGCCGGACGAGGCGACCCTGGCCCTGCTCGGGCTGCGCCTCGACGACGTCCTGGACGCGACGCCGCTGCGCGGCACCGGCTGCCCGGAGTGCGGCGGCACCGGCTACCGCGGTCGCACCGCGGTGTTCGAGGTGCTCGAGGTCGACGCCGGTATGCGCAGCGTGCTGCTGAAGAACCCGTCGGAGGACGCGGTGGGCGCGCAGGCCCGCGCTGCCGGGATGATGACGCTGCGGGCCGCGGCGATCGAGAAGGCGCGGCGCGGGGAGACCACCTTCGAGGAGGCCGTCCGGGTCACCCACAGCGACGCGAGCGGGGGCCGGCACTGCCCGGCGTGCGAGCGCCCGGTCGCCCACGACATGCTGGTCTGCCCGTGGTGCACGACGACGCTGGACCGGGGCCACTGCGGCTCCTGCAACCGCGCCCTGGAACCGGACTGGCGGGTCTGCCCCTGGTGCCGGACCGCCGTCCCCTGAACAGCCGTCCTGACCAGCCTCCTGCTGGACCGCCGCCTGCTGGACCGCGGTCTCGTGCGCCTCCGCCAGGACCTACCCTGGGGGACATGCCCTCCCCGACGATGGACGCCGTCCGCGAGGCCCTGGCCCGCGTCGACGACCCGGAGATCCGCCGGCCGATCACCGAGCTCGACATGGTGAAGTCGGTGGACATCGCGCAGGACGGCTCGGTCGACGTGGCCGTCTACCTCACGGTGGCGGGCTGCCCGATGCGGGACACGATCACCCGGGACGTGACCCGGGCGGTGAGCGAGGTGCCCGGCGTCACCGCGGTGCGGGTGGAACTCGACGTCATGGACGACGACCAGCGTGAGGCGCTGCGCACGAAGCTGCGCGGCGGGCAGGTGGCGCGGGAGATCCCGTTCGCGCGCCCCGGCTCGCTGACCCGTGTCTACGCGATCGCCTCCGGCAAGGGCGGCGTCGGCAAGTCCTCGGTGACCGTCAACCTCGCCGCAGCGATGGCCGCCGACGGGCTGCGGGTCGGCGTGGTGGACGCCGACGTCTACGGCTTCTCCGTGCCCCGGATGCTGGGCGTGCAGCAGGCACCGACCCAGGTCGACGACATGATCCTGCCGCCGGTCGCGCACGGCGTGAAGGTCATCTCGATCGGCATGTTCGTGCCCGGCAACCAGCCGGTGGTCTGGCGCGGCCCGATGCTGCACCGTGCCCTCGAGCAGTTCCTCTCCGACGTGTTCTTCGGGGACCTCGACGTGCTGCTACTCGACCTGCCGCCGGGAACCGGCGACATCGCCCTGAGCACGTCCCAGCTGCTGCCCGGGGCGGAGGTGCTCGTCGTCACCACCCCGCAGACGGCCGCGGCGGAGGTGGCCGAGCGCGCCGGGTCGATCGCCGTGCAGACCCACCAGCACGTCGTCGGGGTCGTGGAGAACATGTCCTGGCTCGAGCTGCCCGACGGCAGCCGGATGGACGTGTTCGGGTCCGGCGGCGGCGCAGAGGTCGCCGCCCGGCTGACCCGGTCGATCGGCGCGGAGGTCCCGCTGCTCGGGCATGTCCCGGTGGACGTCGCACTGCGCGAGGGCGGCGACTCCGGCACGCCGGTCGTCCTCGGGCACCCGGACTCCCCGGCAGCGGTCGCGCTGCGCGGGGTCGCCCGCCAGCTCTCCCAGCGCGCCCGCGGGCTCGCCGGTCGCAAACTCGGCCTGTCCCCCGTCGCCCACTAGCCCCGACCTCCCACCAGACGCGATCTCTGGAGGGTTTCCGGGGTCTCGAAGCGGGCTGAGACCCCGGAAGGCCTCCAGAGATCGGGGGTCAGGTGGCCTCGTCGTCGAAGGGTGGCGGCGCCCCGGGGACCGCGGGACGTCGTCCGGAGGTGTAGCGACGTCCTGAGGACGTCGACCGGGTAGCGGGTCCCGAGGACGTGGACCGGGTGGAGGCCGCGCCGGGGTCGTCGTCCCACGCCTCGCTCAGCGCGTCCTTGACGATCCGCCGCGGGTCGTACTGGCGGGGGTCGAGCTTGCGCCAGTCCACCTCGTCGAACTCCGGGCCGAGCTCCTCGCGGACCTGCTCACGGGCATCGAGCGCCATCCGTCGCAACCGGCGCACGAACGAGCCGAGCTGGGCGGCGTAGTCCGGCAGCCGCTCCGGGCCGACGACGAGCAGCACGACGACGAGCAGGACGAGAAACTCGCCGCCGTTGATGCCGAGCACCTCAGCAGCGTATCCGGCGCGGCTCAGTCACTCTCGGCCTCCTCGAGCTCGAGGGTGACGTCACGGTCCTGCCCGTCCCGCCGAACGGTCAGGGTGACCGAGTCGCCGGGGCGCTGCGCCCGGATCGCGACGATGAGCTCGTCGGGGTCGGTGACCGGGCGACCCTCGAACGCGACGATGAGGTCTCCGGGCCGGATACCGGCCCGGTCCGCCGGCCCACCCGGTGTGATGACCGGGCGGTCGTCCGGGGTCTCCTCGACAACCTTGACCCCCTCGCCGCGGTAGCTGCTGTCGAGCAGCACCCCGATCACCGGGTACGTGGCCCGTCCGGTGTCGATGATCTCCTGCGCGGTCCGGGCCGCCTGGGTGCTCGGGATGGCGAAACCGAGGCCGATGTTCCCGGCGCCCTGCAGACCGCTGCCCGGGGCGCGGGCGATCGCGGAGTTGACGCCGATCACCCGGCCCTGCAGGTCGACGAGTGGGCCACCGGAGTTGCCCGGGTTGATCGCCGCGTCGGTCTGGATCGCGTTGATGAACGCGCTCTCGTCGCCGTTGCCGGCCGACACCGGCCGGTTGAGCGCGCTGACGATCCCGGTGGTCACCGTGCTCTCCAGCCCGAGCGGGGCGCCCACTGCGACGACGGGGTCGCCGACGACCACCGCGTCGGAGTCGGCGAGCTCGAGGGCCGGCAGGCCGGTGCGGTCCACGCGCAGCACGGCGAGGTCGTACCCGGTGGTGCGGCCGACGACCTCGGCCTCGGCCTGGGACCCGTCGGAGAACACGACGACGATGTCGCCGCTGTCGACCCCGTTCGCCACGACGTGGTTGTTCGTCAGGACGTACCCGTCCGCACCGATGACGAAGCCGGAGCCGCTGCCCTGACCGCCGGGGAACGTCACCTCGATCGACACCACGCTCGGCAGCACCCGGGCGGCGACCCCGGCGACCGAGTCCGCGGGCCGGTCGACGTCGGCGGGCTCGGCGAGCTCGAGCCGAGGCGCCGACCCAGTGGTCCGGTCGTGCAGCCACGCCCCGGCGTACCCGGCCGCGAGCGAGGTGAGCAGGACGGCGGTGAGGGCGAGCAGCGCGGGCACGACGCGCCGCCGGGGTGGCCGGTGCGCCGGGACGGAGCCTGCCTGCCCCGCCGGGTCGGTGTCGGGGAAGTCGGGGCCGTCGTGGCCGACGAGGGGACCGTCCTGGGGTCGGTCCCACCAGGACGGCGTGCTCCCGCCGGGGGGTGACTGCTCGCCCATGCCTGCTCCTTCGCCGCGTCCGTGGGCCACAGTGTGCCGGGCGGCCTCAGGAGCCGCTCAGCAGGGCGCCGACGACGTCGGCGCCCTGGCCGACCCGGTCCCACAGGCCCGGCTCGTCCGCCGGGCGGTGCGGCAGGACCTCGACGAGCCGGTCGAGCACCTCGGGCGGGGCGTCGGCGACGACGGTGACGACGACGTCCCCGCTCTGCCACACCCCGTGCCAGGGCACGTGGTGCCCTCCGCCGGAACGAGCCGCCGCGGCGAGCACCTCGTCGAGGACGGCCACCCGCGCCGCGGCGTCGGCGGGGCCGATCCGGCCCCGCTCCTCGATCACCGACACCGTGGCGCGCCCGTCGGAGTACGTGAGCTGAAGCACCGGGCTGCCGTCGACGAGCAGGCTGCGGGCCTGGACGAGGTGGAGCCGGTCGTCCAGGCGCGGCGGGCACGGCCACCCCTCGGCCCGAAGCGCGTCCAGATCCTCGGCGCCCAGAATCTCGGCGTCCAGCTCCTCGGCGGGCATGCTCCCGGCGGACGTGCTCCCGGCGGGCAGGCTCGCGGCGGGCACGCTCGCGGCGGGCACGCTCCGGCCAGGCATGTCGGCCAGGACGGCGACCGGCTCGGGGGCGGTTCCCG
This sequence comes from Quadrisphaera sp. GCM10027208, assembly GCF_042658805.1. Classification (NCBI taxonomy): domain Bacteria; kingdom Bacillati; phylum Actinomycetota; class Actinomycetes; order Kineosporiales; family Kineosporiaceae; genus Quadrisphaera; species Quadrisphaera sp. GCM10027208. Next base: position 373,052 of record NZ_JBHSRC010000002.1, on the reverse strand, counting down.
CCACCGAGCCGAGCACGGTCAGCGCGACGAGACCGAGAACGGCGGCGGACAGCGCGCCGGCCCCGGCCAGGGCCAGCGAGCGGCGACGCGGGTCGCGGCGCGGCCACGGGACGGGCGCTGGGACAGGGGTCCCGGGCACCCGGTCGGCACGCGGCGGCAGCGGACCGGTAGGACCGCCGAGGCGAACGAGCCGGTCGACGAGCCCGTCCGGCGGGGCGGGGGCGGCCGCGGTGGCCAGCCGGTTGCGCACGGCACGCTCGGCGGCCACCTCGGCCCGGCAGTCCGGGCAGCCGGCGAGGTGCGCGACGGCCCGCTCGGCGGCGTCCGGGGACAGCCGGCCGTCGACGAGGTCGGTGACCCGGTCGCCGAGGTGGCTCACCGGGACCTCACCTCTGCCTCACGGTGGGCGAGCAGCGCGCGCAGCTGGGCCCGGCCGCGGTGGATCCGCGAGCGGACGGTGCCCAGCTTGATCCCGAGGGCGGCGCCGACCTCCTCGTAGGACAGCCCCTCGACGTCGCACAGCACGACGGCGGCGCGGAAGTCCGGGGGCAGCTGGTTCAACGCGTCCTGGACGTCGTGGTCGAGGTGAGCGTGCTCGAACGCGCGCTCCGGCCCGACGTCCGTGCCCGGCAACCGGTCGGCGGCGTCGTCGGCGAGCGGGTCGAAACGGATCCGCTGCCGGCGCCGGACCGTGTCGAGGAACAGGTTCACGGTGATCCGGTGCAGCCAGCCCTCGAAGGTACCGGGCGTGTAGCTCGACAGGGACCGGAAGACCCGGACGAAGACCTCCTGGGTGAGGTCCTCGGCGTCGTGCCGGTCGCCGGTGAGTCGGTAGGCCAGTCGGTAGACCCGGGCGGAGTGCTCGCGGACCACCTGCTCCCAGGTGGGCGGCACCCACGGCTCGTCGGCCACCTCGGCCCTCCTCGTCGTCGTCGGCCCGGTCAGCCCGGTCAGCCCGGTCGGTCCGGTCGGTCCGGTCGGCTTGTCGCCTCCTGCAACGCCGCGGTGCGCCCGGTGGTTCCCGCGGCCGAGCGACCGCCCCGCCAACTAGGGTGTCACCACCACGACGAGGAGGTGCGTCATCAGCGCAGCCAAGCCCGCCAGCTGGGCCTACGCCGAGCAGTTCGTCCCCGAGGACGAGGTGACCGAACGCGCCCGCGCCCGCGCCGAGGAGCTCGGGTGCGTCCCCGTGGGGGCCGGGGTGGGCGCCGCCCTGCGCGTGCTGGCCGCTGCCTGCGCCGCCCGCTCCGTCGTCGAGGTGGGCACCGGCACCGGGGTCTCCGGGCTGTACCTGCTGCGCGGTATGCCGGCGGACGGCGTGCTGACCACGATCGACGTCGAGCCCGAGCACCACCGGGCCGCCCGCGAGACGTTCACCGAGGCGGGGATCCGGTCGAACCGCACCCGGCTGATCACCGGCCGGGCGCTGGACGTGCTGCCGCGGCTCACCGACCACGCCTACGACCTCGTGCTTCTGGACGCCGACAAGCAGGACCTGGACGCCTACCTCGAGCAGGCGCTGCGGCTGCTGCGCCCCGGTGGGGTGCTCACCGTGGACAACGCCCTGTGGCACGACAAGGTCGCCGACCCGGCGCAACGGGACGAGACGACGACGGCGATCCGCGAGCTGGGCAAGCGGGTCCGCGACGACGAGCGACTCGTGCCGGCGATGCTCCCGAGCGGCGACGGCCTGCTCGTCGCCGTGGTCAGCGCCGGCTGAGGTCCTCGAGCCACCTCAGCAGCAGGCGGGCGCCGTAGCCGCTGGCGCCCTTCGTCACCTCGTGCTCGTCCTTGTCGGCGCGGGCCGGCCCGGCGATGTCGAGGTGCACCCAGCGCCGGCCGCCGACGAACTCACGCAGGAACAGTGCCGCGGTCACCGAGCCGCCCCCGACCTTGGGGTCCGACGGCACGTGCCGCAGGTCCGCCACGGTCGAGTCCAGCGCCGGCCGGTAGTCCTCGACGAGCGGCATCCGCCAGACCAGCTCACCGGTGGCCTCGGCGGCGGCCTGCAGCGCGCCGGCGAGGTCGTCGTCGGCGGTGTAGAGAGCCGCGTGCCGCCGTCCCAGGCCCAGGGAGGCCGCCCCGGTCAGCGTGGCGACGTCGACGAGGACGTCGGGGGCGAGCCGGGCATCGGCGAAGGCCAGGGCGTCGGCGAGCACCATCCGGCCCTCGGCGTCGGTGTTCGCGACCTCCACGGTCCTGCCGCCCCAGACCCGGACGACGTCGCCGGGGCGGTAGGAGGACCCGGACACGGCGTTCTCGGCGAGCGCCAGCAAGGCGGTCAGGCGCACCGGCAGCCGGCGGCGCGCCGCGGCGACGACCGCTGCCAGGACCACGGCGGAGCCGGCCATGTCGGTCTTCATCGGCACCATCGCCTCACGCGGCTTGATCGACAGACCGCCGGAGTCGAAGGTGATGCCCTTGCCGACGAGGACGACGTGCTCGGCGCGCCGGGCTCGGGGGCTCCAGCTCACACGCACCAGCCGTGGCGGGGAGGCGGACCCGCCGCCGACGGCGACGAGGCCACCGAACCCCTCGGCAGCCAGCCGCCGCTCGTCCAGCACCTCGACCTCCAGGCCGGGGACGGTGGCGGCGACCTCAGCGGCCCGGTCGGCCACCCACTGCGGCGTCTTCGTCGAGGACGGCGTGTTGGCCAGGTCGCGGACCAGCCAGGTCGCCTCGGCGGCGGTGCGGACGGCGTCCAGCACGTCGTCGTCCGCGGGCGCCCCGAGCAGGACCACGTGCCGCACCGGGGCCTCGGGGCCGCTGGTGACACCGGTGCGCGGGGGCCGGTAGGACGCGAGCAGCAGGCCCTCCGCGAACGCCCGGACGACGTCGGGCGCCGCACCGGCGACCACGGAGGTCGCCAGCCGGCCGCGGCCCCGCACCGCGCGGGCCAGGGCGGCACCGGCGCGGCGCAGGTGCACCGTCCCGCCGTCACCGGTCCCGACGAGCAGCAGCCGCTGCGGCAGGCCGCTGCCGGCGGGCACGGGCACACCGGCGACCTGGCCGGGGTTACCGGTGACCCCGAAGGAGTCGACGAGCCCGCCCAGGTCGAGCCCGGCGGCCGCGAGCACCTCGGCGGTGCCCGGTCCCGCGGACGGCGACTCGCCGTCCCGGCGGACCGGGACGGCGAGGACGTCGACACCCGTCAGGTCGGCCGCCGGCGGGGACACCTCGGCCGTGGTGGACAGCTGCGGCAGCTCATCGGCTGCGGCGGTCGGCACCTCCTCGGCGGCCGTCAGCCGACGACCGAGCTGATGGCCTCGCCCAGGTCGCTGGCCTCGTCCGGCGTCATCTCGACGACGAGCCGGCCACCGCCCTCGAGCGGCATCCGCAGCACGATGCCGCGACCTTCCTTGGTCACCTCGAGCGGGCCGTCACCGGTCCTCGGCTTCATCGCGGCCATGGGCCGATCCCCTTCCTGTCAGCGGCGTCCCTGCCACCGTCCGGGCGTGCGCCCACGGCACCGCGGGACGTGATCGTCGGCCATTATCGCCGGTCGGCGAGCGGTCGGGAAACCGGAGCGCGTGCGGTCGGGCAGGACTCGGGCAGGATGAGGCCCATGAGTGACGTCGGATACGACCTGACCGACGGTGTCGGGACCATCACCCTGACCCGCCCGGAGGCGATGAACGCCCTCGACACCGCCACCAAGGTGGCGCTGCGCGACGCGGTCCGCGAGGCCGCAGAGGACGACGCGGTGCGCTGCGTGCTGCTGACCGGCACCGGCCGCGCCTTCTGCGTCGGCCAGGACCTGCGGGAGCACGCCGAGATGCTGCGTGCCGGCGACCCGGCGCTGTGGCGCACCGTGACCGAGCACTACTCGCCGATCGCGCTGACGCTGGCCACGATGGACAAGCCCGTCGTCGCCGGCGTCAACGGTGTGGCAGCCGGTGCCGGTGCCGCCATCGCGATGGCCGCCGACCTGCGGATCGTCGCCGAGTCCGCCGGGTTCAACCTGGCCTTCGCCGGGATCGCGCTGTCCTGTGACACCGGGTCGTCGTGGTGGCTGCCCCGTCTCGTCGGGATGACCCGGGCCCGGGACCTGCTGCTGCGCCCCCGGACGGTGCGGGGCCCGGAGGCGCTGGAGATCGGGCTGGCCACCGAGGTCGTCCCGGACGACGAGCTGGCCGACCGGGCCCGCGAGGTCGCCACCCGGCTGGCGGCCGGCCCGACCGCCGCCTACGGAGCGATCCGGCGGGCGCTGGCGTTCTCCGCCACCCACGACCTCGAGGCGTCCCTGGCCCACGAGGCCGAGCACATGGCGGCCACCGGGGCCACCGCCGACCACCGCGAGGCCGTCGAGGCGTTCCTCGCCAAGCGGGAGCCGGTGTTCACCGGAACGCGCAACCGGCCAGGTGGTCGTTGACGACTCCACAGGCCTGCATCGCCGCGTAGACGGTCGTCGGCCCGACGAGGACGAAACCGTGCCGGCGCAGCTCCGCGGCCAGCGCGGTGGACTCCGCCGTGCGGGCCGGCACGTCCACGAGCCGGGACGGTGGCTGCCGGACGTCGTCCGCGTAGGACCACACGAGCGCGTCCAGCCCGCCGTCGACGGCGTCCCGCAGCGCGAGGACCGCGCGGGCGTTGCGGACGGCGGCGTCCACCTTGGCCCGGTTGCGCACGATGCCGGCGTCGGCGAGCAGGCGGGCCCGGTCCGCGTCACCGTAGTGGGCGACCCGCTCGGGGTCGAAGCCCTCGAAGGCCGCGCGGAAGGCCTCCCGCTTGCGCAGGATCGTCAGCCAGGACAACCCGGACTGGAACGCCTCGAGGGTGAGCCGCTCGTACAGCGCCCGCTCGCCGCGGACCGGCCGCCCCCACTCGGTGTCGTGGTAGGTGCGGTAGTCCTCGGCCGGCCCCGCCCACCTGCACCGGGGCAGCCCGTCCGCGGGCACGACGAGGTCGTCGGTGCGCTGCTCGGCCACGGGGTCAGGAACCGTCTCCCCGGGAGCTGACGTGCTCCTGGACGGCGTCCTGGGCCAGTCGGCGCAGCAGCGCGCCGAAGACGGCCCGGGAGGCGAGCCGGACGGCGGGCGCTGCCCAGCCGGTCCACGCGGCCGGCGCGATCTCGACGTCCTCGGTCCACACCATCCGGCAGCGCCGTGGTCCGAGCGGCAGGACGTCGAGGGCGGCCCAGCCGAGGACGACGCGGCCGCGCTTCTCCACGACGCAGCGGCCCGGGAGCCCGGGCTGGTCGGTGTCGGCGTCGGCCGGGGGCCGCCACAGCACGACCTCCATGGGGTCGTCGACGGTCCAGGGCCCGAGCCGGGTCCGGCCGGTGAACCGGGTCCCGGTCCCGCCGGCGTCATGGGTCACGACGACGTGCGTGAACGGCACAGAGGCGCCGTGGCGCGGCCAGTCGGTGGCGACCTGCCAGACCCTTCCAGCCGGGGCGGGGACGTCTCGGCGCAGGACGACGGTGGCCACGGCTCAGCCCTGCTCGCTCGGCGGGCTGGCCGCGCGCAGGGCGGCGAGCTGCTCCTCGCAGCGGGCGTGCTCGACGTCCCGGCGGACCAGCTCGTCGCGCAGCCGCTCGAGGACGGCGTCGACCTCGTCCATCCGGTAGCCGCGCAGGGCCGGGGTGAAGGTGACCTCGTCGAGGTCCGCGGCACTCAGCGGGCCCTCGGGCAACGGCTCCCGGTACGGCCGGCTGGTCACCGGCTCCTCCAGCCCACCGCGGATGCGTCCGGCGGCCAGCGCGGCGACGACGCCGACGAGCACGACGGCGAGCAGCAGCAGAGCGAGGCTCACCGGGGGATCGTGCCACGGTCAGCTGTGCGCCGAGTCGCCGGCATCCTGCTCGAGGCGGCGCAGCGCGCGCAGCTCGGCCTCCCGCTGCTCGCGGGCCCGGGTTCGCTCGACGTGAGCCGAGCGGATGATCTCGACGGCCTCCTCGACGTCGTCCGTGAGAGTGACGAGGTCGAGGTCGGCCTCGGCGACGGCGCCGTAGCCGTGCACGGTCTCGCGCAGCCAGTGGAGGAGCCCCTGCCAGTACCCGGTCCCGAGGAGCACGATGGGGAACTGGGTGACCTTCTGGGTCTGCACGAGGGTCAGGGCCTCGAACAGCTCGTCGAAGGTGCCGAACCCCCCAGGCAGGACGACGAACCCCTCGGCGTACTTGACGAACATCGTCTTGCGGGCGAAGAAGTAGCGGAAGTTGACACCGATGTCGACCCAGTCGTTCATCCTCTGCTCGAACGGCAGCTCGATGCCCAGGCCGACGGACACACCGCCGACCTCGCAGGCGCCGCGGTTGGCGGCCTCCATCGCCCCGGGGCCACCGCCGGTGACGACGGCGTAGCCGGCGCGGGCGAGCTCAGCGCCGACCCGCACGCCGAGCTCGTAGTGCGGGTGGTCGCGAGGGGTCCGGGCGGACCCGAAAACGCTGACCGCCGGTCCGAGCTCGGCCAGCGCGCTGAACCCCTCGACGAACTCGCTCTGGATCCGCATCACCCGCCACGGGTCGGTGTGCAGCCAGTCGGAACGGCCGCGGCTGTCGAGCAGCCGCTGGTCCGTCGTGCTGCGGGGCACCTGGCCGCGCCGCAGGGTGACCGGACCCATCGGGTAGCCGGGCTTCTCCTCGTCGGGCCGGGGTGCCTCGGCGGGGCGGGGTGTCTCGGCGGCCATACCGGTCACGCTAGACGTCGCCGGCCAACCACGCGCGCAGGGCGTCGCGGGCGGCGACGATCTGGTCGGCCGGGCAGCGTTCGTCGTCTCGGTGGGCCAGCAAAGGGTCACCGGGGCCGAAGTTCACCGCCGGGACGCCCATCGCCGAGAACCGGGCGACGTCGGTCCAACCTTGCTTGGGCTGAGGCTCGCGCCCGATGGCGGCGACGAAGGCGGCCGCAGCCGGGTGGTCCAGGCCGGGTCGGGCCCCGGGGCTGCAGTCGGTGACGGTGACCTCGAACCCCTCGAAGAGGACGCGGAGGTGGTCCTCCGCCTCCTGCGGCGTCCGGCTCGGGGCGAACCGGTAGTTGACGGTGACGACGCACTCGTCCGGGACGACGTTGCCGGCCACACCGCCGCGGATGCCGACCGCGCCGAGGCTCTCCCGGTAGCGCAGGCCGTCGACGTCGACCTCCCGCGCCTGGTAGGCCCGGAGCCGCTCCAGGACGGCGGCCGCGCGGTGCACGGCGTTGTCCCCCATCCAGGCTCGGGCTGAGTGGGCGGCGACACCGGTGACCCGAACCTCGACCCGGATGGTGCCGTTGCAGCCGCCCTCGACGGTGCCGTCCGTCGGCTCGCAGAGCACGGCGAAGTCCCCGGCGAGCCAGTCGGGGTGGTCGCGGGCGAGCCGGCCGAGGCCGTTGCGCTCCGCCTCCACCTCCTCGCAGTCGTAGAACACCCAGGTGACGTCGCGCACCGGGTCGGTGACGTCCGCCGCGACCGCGAGCTGGACGGCGACGCCACCCTTCATGTCGACCGTTCCGCGACCGTGGACGACGAGCCCGTCCCCGGCGCCGGTGGTCCACGTGGGCAGGTTGCGCCGGCCGTCGAGGGTGGCGACCGGGACGGTGTCGAGGTGGCCGGCGACGACGACCCGCTCCGGGCGGCCGAGGGAGGTGCGGGCGACGACGGCGTTCCCGTCGCGGAGCACCTCGAGGTGGCTCAGTGCGCGCAGAGCCCGTTCCACGGCGTCGGCGAGCGTGGCCTCGTGCCCGCTCACCGACTCGATGTCGCACAGCGAGCGGGTGAGGTCCACGACGTCCCCGTGCAGGTCGAGGTCGTGGTGCAGGTCGAGGTCGGCGCGCGGCGGCGCGGGCTGGCCCGTCATGCTCGCGACCCTAGTCCGGCCCTACGCTTGCCGCCCATGAGCCGCACTGCCTGGGGACACGGCCTGGCGACGACGACCGACGACGGCACGGTGCTCGACACCTGGTACCCCTCCCCCGCGCTCGGCGAGCCGGAGGCGGCCGGCCCGTTCGAGGTCCCGGCCGACCTGGCGGCGCTCGAGGGCCACGACCCGCACCGGCGGGTGCGGAGCACCGTCGTACGCACCGTGATCGACCTGGACGCTGCACCCTCCGACGCGAGCGACGCCTACCTGCGGCTGCACCTGCTGTCCGCCCGGCTGGTCCGCCCGCACGGGCTCAACCTCGACGGCATCTTCGGCGTCCTGGCGAACGTCGTGTGGACCAGCCACGGCCCCTGTGCGCCGACGGACTTCGAGGCGACCAGGCTGCGCCTGACGGCGGCCACCAGGACCCGGGTGCAGGTCCACGGAGTCGACAAGTTCCCGCGGATGACGGACTACGTCGTGCCCTCCGGCGTCCGGATCGCCGACGCCGACCGGGTCCGCCTCGGCGCTCATCTCGCCGAAGGCACCACCGTCATGCACGAGGGTTTCGTGAACTTCAACGCCGGCACGCTCGGGACGTCGATGGTCGAGGGCCGGATCTCCGCGGGCGTCGTCGTCGGGGACGGCACGGACGTCGGCGGCGGCGCCTCCATCATGGGCACCCTGTCCGGCGGCGGCACGGAGGTGATCTCCGTGGGGGCTCGGTGCCTGCTCGGCGCGAACAGCGGCATCGGCATCTCCCTCGGTGACGACTGCGTCGTCGAGGCGGGGTGCTACGTCACCGCAGGCTCGAAGGTGCTCCTGCACGACGGCACCGGGGGTCAGCCGCGGACCGTCCGGGCTGCCGACCTGTCCGGCTCCTCCGGGCTGCAGCTGTGGCGCAACTCCCTGACCGGCGCCCTCGAGGCGCGCCCCCGCGCCGGCCGGCGGGTGGAGCTGAACCCGGCCCTGCACGCCAACTGAGGGAGACGGCACCCCGCCAAGGCACCCCTCCCCACCACAGAATGCTGGATTCAGCACCACATCGTCGGCGTGTCGCGCCAACAACCCAGCATTCTGCACGTGGGGGGTGGGCGCCCAAGGATGGCGGGATTGCATGATCACGGAGGGGGCGGGTGGTGGGGTTGGGCAAGACTCGGCGCGAAGGCCTGGCAGGGCTCAGCGCTGGGACATCGGCACGTAGTCGCGCTCGGTCTCCCCGACGTAGACCTGCCGCGGACGGCCGATCTTCGTCTGCTTGTCGCTGATCATCTCGCGCCACTGCGCGATCCAGCCGGGCAGCCGGCCCAGGGCGAACAGCACGGTGAACATCGGCGTCGGGAAGCCCATCGCCTTGTAGATGAGCCCGGTGTAGAAGTCGACGTTCGGGTAGAGCTTGCGCTCGATGAAGTACTCGTCGTGGAGCGCGATCTCCTCGAGCCGCATCGCGATGTCGAGCAGCTCGTCGTTGCCGCCGAGGTTGCGCAGGACCTCGTCCGCCGTCTTCTTGATGATCGCCGCGCGCGGGTCGTAGTTCTTGTAGACCCGGTGCCCGAAGCCCATGAGCCGGACGCCCTGCTCCTTGTTCTTCACCTTCGTCATGAAGGTGTCGACGTCGTCGTCGGAGTCCCGGATGTTCTGCAGCATCTCGAGCACCGCCTGGTTGGCCCCCCCGTGCAGCGGGCCGAACAGGGCGTTGATGCCGGCGGAGACCGACGCGAACAGGTTGGCCTGGCTGGACCCGACGAGCCGGACGGTCGACGTGGAGCAGTTCTGCTCGTGGTCGGCGTGCAGGACGAACAGCAGGTCGAGGGCCCTGGCCATCGTCTCGTCGACCTCGTACTCCTCCGCAGGCAGGCCGAAGGTCATCCGCAGGAAGTTCTCCACCAGGCCCAGGGAGTTGTCCGGGTAGAGGAACGGCTGGCCGACGCTCTTCTTGTACGCGTACGCGGCGATCGTCGGCAGCTTCGCGAGCAGCCGCACGGTGCTGATCTCGACGTGCTCGGGGTCGAACGGGTTGAGCGAGTCCTGGTAGAAGGTCGACAGCGCGCTGACCGCCGAGGAGAGCACCGGCATCGGGTGCGCGTCCCGCGGGAAGCCGGCGAAGAACGCCTTGAGGTCCTCGTGCAGCATCGTGTGCCGGCGGATCCGGTCCTCGAAGTCCTCGAGCTCGCTGCCCGTCGGCAGGTGGCCGTAGATGAGCAGGTAGCTCACCTCGGTGAACGTCGACCTCTCCGCGAGCTGCTCGATCGGGTAGCCGCGGTAGCGCAGCACGCCGGCGTCCCCGTCGATGTAGGTGATCGCCGACGCGCACGACGCGGTGTTGACGAAGCCCGGGTCCAGGGTCACCAGGCCGGTCTGCTTGAGCAGCGACGACACGTCGATGCCGTCGTTGCCCTCGGTGGCGGGGACGGTGGGGAGCTCAAGCTCACCGCCGGGGTGCTGCAGCTTCACGGCGTCGGACATCGGGCGGTCTCCTCGCGGGTGGCTCGGTAGCGGTTCCGGTGCGCGACGTCGTGGTCGGACGTCGTCGGCCTGCTCCGACGCTACCCGCCGGCTTCAGCACCCCGCCAACCGGGGTCAAGGGCCGGTCAAGCGCTCCGCGGCCGCCGCGACCCGCTCGTCGGGAGCGGTCAGCGCGACCCGGACGTGCCGGGCGCCGCCCGGACCGTAGAAGGTCCCCGGCGCGACGAGCACGCCCCGCTCGGCCAGCCAGCCGACGGACGCCCAGGCGTCCTCGTCCCGGGTGGCCCACAGGTAGAGGCCCGCCTCGGAGTCCTCCACCCGGAACCCGGCCCGCTCCAGGGCCGGCAGCAGCAGCGCCCGCCGGGCCCGGTAGCGCTCCTTCTGACGCCGCACGGACGCGTCGTCGCCGAGCGCGGCGACCATCGCGGCCTGCACCGGCGAGGGCACGATCATCCCGGCGTGCCGGCGGATCTCGAGCAGCCGCCGGACGATCGCCGGGTCACCGGCGACGAAGCCGGCCCGGTAGCCGGCCAGGTTCGACTGCTTGGACAGCGAGTACACGACGAGCAGGCCCTCGACCGACCCACCGGTGACCCGGGGGTCGAGCAGGCTCGGCACCACCTCACGGTCGTACGGCGGGGTCCACCCCAGCTCGGCGTAGCACTCGTCGCTGGCGACCACGACGCCGCGGGCGCGGGCCCACTCGACGACCTTGGCGAGGTGCTCGACGCCGAGCACGCGGCCGGTCGGGTTGGACGGGGTGTTGAGCCACATCAGCTGGACCCGTCGGGGTCCGATGCGGGCGGTGCCGTCAGCGGGCAGCGGGGTGGCGCCGGCGAGCCGGGCGCCCACGTCGTAGGTCGGGTAGGCCACCTCCGGGTGGACGACGACGTCTCCGGGGCCCAGGCCGAGGAGAGTGGGCAGCCACGCGACGAGCTCCTTGGAGCCGATCGTCGGCAGCACGCCGTCCGGGTCCAGCGCCGGCACCCGGCGCCGTCGGGTGAACCAGTCGCTCACCGCCTCCCGCAGCTGCGGCGTCCCCCAGGTCTGCGGGTAGCCGGGGGCGTCCGCGGCCTCCCGGAGGGCGTCGCGGACGACGTCCGGGGTGGGGTCGACGGGCGTGCCCACCGACAGGTCGACGACGCCGTCCGGGTGCGCGCTCGCCGTCCGCCCGTACGGGACGAGGGCGTCCCACGGGAAGTCCGGGAGGGGGCGCGGCCCGATGGTCAGGCGCCCTGAGCCTGCGGCGGCAGGGCCGCGATGATCGGGTGGTCCTTGGGGATGACACCGAGCTTGGCAGCACCACCGGGCGAGCCGAGGTCGTCGAAGAACTCCACGTTGGCCTTGTAGTACTCCGCCCACTGCTCGGGGACGTCGTCCTCGTAGTAGATCGCCTCGACCGGGCACACCGGCTCGCACGCCCCGCAGTCGACGCACTCGTCGGGGTGGATGTACAGCGAGCGCTCACCCTCGTAGATGCAGTCGACCGGGCACTCCTCGACGCAGGCTCGGTCCTTGACGTCGACGCACGGCTGGGCGATCACGTAGGTCACGGCAGTCCTCCTCGCGGGCCTGGCGGCCGCTCCGGTGCTCAGCACCCCGGCTGTCCGGCCGGGGAACCCGTCCAGTATCCCCGACGGGGCCGCTCCCGTCGTGCCCCGGGGGGCGGTGTCGTCGGTCGTCGCCCGCCGGACGGCGAGACGCGACGCCGCCGGACGGCTCCGGCCTTCCGCTACCGGCCGGTAGCAATCATGCTCCCTGTCGTTTCCGCCGGAACCGGGAGGACTTGTCATGCTTCGGACGTTGTCGCGGCCTCTGGTGGCCGGTGTGGAGCGCTGGTTGCCGAGCGCGCTGGTGTTCGCGGTGGTCCTCACCGGCGTCGTCGCCGTGCTCGCCCTCGCTCTCACCGACGCAGCCCCGGTCGAGGTCCTGCGGGGGTGGGGCGACGGCCTGACCGGGCTCCTTGCCTTCATGACCCAGATGGCGCTGATCCTGCTGCTCGGCTACACGCTGGCGAACACCCGCCAGGTGGGCCGGCTCCTGGTCCGGGCCGGGTCGCTGCCCCGCACCCCGGTCCAGGCGTACGCAGGGGTCACCCTGGCAGCGGCCCTGGGCTCCCTGATCTCCTGGGGTCTCGGACTGGTGGTCGGCGCGCTGCTGGCCAAGGAGGTGGCCCGCCAGGGCCGGACCCGCGGGATGCGGTTGCACTTCCCGCTGCTGGTGGCCTGCGGGTACGCCGGCTACGTGGTCTGGCACATGGGCTACTCCGGCTCGGGGCCGCTGGCGGCCGCCACCCCGGGCTCGTTCGTCGAGGAGCAGATCGGCCGGACCATCCCGGTGACCGAGACGATCTTCGCGCCGTGGAACCTCCTCGCGATCGTGGTCACCGTGGTGGTCGTGGTGGCCGCGATGGCGTCGCTGCGCCCGCGGGCCGAGGACGCCGTCGTCGAGCTGCCGGCCGCACCCGACGACCGGGCCGCGACTGAACAGGTCGGGTCCCGGGCCGGGTCCCCGGCCGCGTCGACCCGGTCGGCCGCCGGGGCGACGGGGCAGGACCCCGCGCCGCTGACCCCCGCGGACCGGGTGGACCGCTCCCGGGTGATCACGACGGCGGCCGGCCTGGCCCTGGCTGCCTACCTCGTCGTGTACTTCGCCCAGGAGGGCTTCGCGCTGACCCTGGACATCGTCAACTGGACCTTCCTGGCCGCGATCCTGCTGCTGGTGCGCTCACCGGTGGAGCTGGGCGCGCTCGTGGCGGACGCGGCCCGCAACGTCGGGGACATCCTCCTGCAGTTCCCGCTGTACGCCGGGATCCTCGGGATCATGACGACGAGCGGGCTGATCACCGTGTTCAGCGACTTCTTCGTCGACCTGGCCTCTCCGACCACGCTGGGGCTGTGGGCGTTCCTGTCCGGGGGGCTGGTCAACATGTTCATCCCCAGCGGCGGCGGGCAGTTCGCCGTCCAGGCGCCGGTCTTCCTGCAGGCGGCCGAGCAGCTCGGCGTGGCACCCGAGGTGGTGGTGATGGGCATCGCCTACGGGGACCAGTGGACGAACATGATCCAGCCGTTCTGGGCCCTTCCCGTCCTGGCCATCGCCGGGCTCGGGATCCGGGACATCCTCGGCTACACGACGATCGCCCTGCTCGTCACCGGGGTGGTGTTCACCGGCACGATGCTGCTCGTCGGGGCGGGCTGACGCGCTCCACCAGGGGCCCTGCGCCAGGTCCGCCGGGGCCGGGTCGGGTCACTCCGACGGGACCGGCTCGCAGACGACCTCGTCCTGCGGGACGTACCGGGTCCGGAACTCCTCGGTGCGCTGCACGACGCCGTCCTTGACGAGCTCCCGGGTGACGGTGACGTCGAACCCGGGCGCCGGGGACTGGGGCACGCAGTCCTCGTCGGTGACGACGACGCGCTCCGGCTCGGTGACGTTGCGCCGCTCGGACTTCGTCGCCCGCACCTCGTCCCACACCTTGGTCCCCCAGAACCGGGTGTGCACCCGCCCGTCGGCGACCCAGGCCTCGATGAGCACCCCGGTCGGGGTGTTGTTGCGGAACTTCAGGTCGATGTTGGGCCAGTTGACCGTCGCCTCGCGGCCCTCGGGGTAGCGGGAAATGTAGAACGAGTGCGTCTTGTGCTCGACGTCCTCGAGCCCGGCGAAGAACATCCCGTTGAACAGGGTCGTCGCGACCTGCGACACCCCACCACCGGTCGCCTCGGCGAGCCGGCCGTTGATGATGACCCCGGCCTCGTTGTAGCCCTTGGCGGCGGTGCGCTGGCCCAGGGTGCCGTTGAGGCTGAACGTCTCCCCTGGCAGCAGCAGGGTGCCGTTGACCGTGGCGGTCGCGATCCGCAGGTTCTCGGTGCGGTCGGCGTCGGGTGGGTGCGGCGTGGAGAACTCGGAGATCACCTCGGTGACACCGAGCGCCTCGGCCTCGGCAGTGGTGATCTCGGGCTCGGCGGGCACGAGCTCGACGGTCGCGGTGCGCTCCGGCGTCGGCAAAGCGGCGAGTGCGGCCTCGGCCAGAGCCGCCGGGTCCAGCGTCGTACCGGGAACGGCCGGGACGACGACGGGGGCGCCGTCCTCGATCCGGACGGTCGCGTCCTGGGGCGGGGTGACGAGGTCGCCGTCGGCCCCGAGCACCGCGGCGGCCAGCACCTCGCCGTCCACCCGCGGCTCCAGCCGCCCGTCGACGGGCACCATGCTCAGTGCCGGGGTGACCGCGCTGGGTTCCAGCCGCACCGACCGGTCCCCTGCTCGGACGGTCAGCGGGCCGGCCGTGGCGGGTACGGCGAAGGAGCTCATCGCCTCGGCGACGGCGTCAGAGTCCACCCGCGGGTCGGTGACCTCAGCCGGCAGCTCGAGCGGCCGGGGACCGTCGAGCCAGGAGGTGGCCAGGACGTCGGCCGCGGCGTCGCGGTCCAGCACCCGGCCCTGCTGGGCCTGGGTCGCCTCGGCGACGCCGTCGGCGAAGGTCACCGCACCCTCGACGACCTCGGCGTCCACCTCGGCGGCGAGCGCGTCGACGCTCGCCTGCAGGGCGGTCTCGTCGACGACGGTCTGCGGCTCGACGCTGCTGTCACCGGCCACGTGCCGCCACATCTGCCGGGGGTCGAGGGTGAAGCCGACGAGCCGGTCGACGGTGCCCTCCAGGTCGGCCTGCAGCCCGGCGCGGGCCGGGTCGACGGCGGTCTCCGCGGTGCCGACACGGACCGGGACCGGTGCGGTGAGCTCGTCCTGCAGCCGGGTGGTGAGCCGCTCGACGGCGTCGTCCCGGGACATGTGCCCGATCTGGACGCCGGCGACCTCCACCCCGGCCGGGACCCGCCCGGACAACGCCCAGGCGGCCGCTCCGTAGGAGACCGCGAGCACGACGAGCACCCCGAGCAGCACCCAGGGCCAGGACCGCGGCCGCCTCCCGGCGGCAGGCACGGTTCTGCTCTCGTCGGTGATCACACGGGCAATGGTAAAGGGACGGTCATCCGGCCGTCCGCGCGGCGTCACCGAAGGGCGCGGTAGGAGCTGCGGTGGTACACGAGCGGCCCGTGCCCGTCGGCGGCCAGACCGACGTCGAGCACCTCACCCACGACGATGACGTGGTCCCCGGCGGTGTGCGCGGCCGTGGTGCGGCACTCCAGCGTGGCCAGGGACGTGTCGACGAGGGCGACTCCGGTGGCCCGTCCGCGGTGGTGCGGGACGGGGTCGAGCTGCCCGACCAGCGGCCGGCCCGGGGTGGCCAGCCACTCCGCGGTGCCCCGACCCCGCTCGTCGAGCACGCTGACGCCCCACACCCCCGAGTCCAGGACGGCGTCGAGGAAGCGGGAGTCCTGCTCGACGCAGACGAGGACGAGCAGCGGGTCCAGCGACACCGAGGTGAAGGCGTTCGCCGTCATCGCGTGGTCCTGGGCGCCGGCGAAGGTGGACACGACGCACACCCCGGTGACGAAACGGCCGACGGCCCGGCGGAACTCCGCGACGTCGACGTCGCTCGGCCCCGGGCTGGGGGCAGCGGTCGAGTCAGCCACCCGGTCAGCGTACGCGCGGGCGCTCAGCCGGCCGCCGGACGTCCCTGCGGCTCCCGCAGGTCGATGACCTCCGGCACCGGGACGCCGTCCGGGCCGCCAGCCGTGGCCGCGGCAGCGCCGGCAGTGTCGTCGGCGTCCCGCAGCACGTCGGTGATCTCGTGCCCGATGAGCTCGTGCCGCTCCACCAGCGCGTCGCGCAGGGCCGCGACGAGGTGGCGGTTCTGCTCGAGCAGGTCGCGCACGTGCTGCTTCTGGTCGCGCAGCAGCTCCTCGACCATCCGGCGGCCGCCGGCGTCGCCGAGCACCCGGGCCACGAGGTTGGCCCCGGACAGGCCGCTGGTCTCGATGGCGGCGAAGGACACCAGCGTGTCGCTCATGCCGGCTGCGCCGACCATCTGGGCGGCGACGTTCGTGGCGTAGTGCAGGTCACCGCTGGGACCGGTGGACACGTCCCCGAAGAACAGCTCCTCGGCGACCTGTCCGCCGAAGGCGATCCGGATCAGGGCGAGCAGCTCGCTGCGTGAACGCGTGTAGACGTCCTCGGTGTCCCCGTGGGCGAGCAGGCCCAGCGCACCGGCCCGCTTGACGATGGTGAGGATCTCCAGGCGGCGGTGCGGGGCCAGCAGGTGCGCCACGGTGGCGTGCCCGGCCTCGTGCGTGGCGATCAGCCGGGTCTCGTGCTCGGTGTAGCCGACGGGCTGCCCGAGCCCGACCTCGACGACGAGCCGGGCGTGCTCGATGTCGGTCCAGCTCATCGTCACGGACCCCCGGCGGACGGCGTTGACGAGCGCCTCGTCGAGGAGGTGCTCGATCATCACCGGGCTGTACCCCTGGGTCACCCCGGCGAGGGCGTCGCGCCGCTCGTCGGTGTCGAGCTCGGCCTCGTGCGCCTTGCGGCTGAGGAAGTGGTCGACGATCTCCCGGCGGCCCCGCTTGTCGGGCAGGTCGAAGGTGAGCCGGCGGTCGAACCGCCCGGGCCGCAGCAGCGCGGGGTCGAGGCTGTCGGCCCGGTTCGTCGCGGCGATGATCATGACGTCGACCGGCTCGGTCCGGGGCCGGCGGACCTGGCGAGCGGCCGGGAGCAGGAGGTTGACCGCGTCGGTGGCCCGGGCCCGGACCTTCTGCCACCCGGTCGGCTCGTCGAAGGACTGCATCTGGACGAGCAGCTCGTTGACGACTCCGCCGACGCCCTCGCTGACGGCCCGGTGGACCAGGGTGCCGGCGGGCAGGCTGCCGACAGGCACGGTCCCGGCGGGCAGGCCGAGCGAGGGCAGCCCCTCCAGGCCACCGCAGCCCGGCGTCACCCACTGCCTGACCGCGGGGCTGAGCCCGGCGGGGGCGGGCACGGCGCTCATCCCCCCGCGGACGGTGGCGATGGCGTCGATCTCCTCGATGAACCCGATGGCGCCGCCCTCGCTGCGGGCCGCCTTGCGCAACGCCTTGAAGTACGACCGGATCTTGCGGGCGGTGGCGCCGTAGTACATGGACTGGAAGGAGGTGCCGGACACGAACAGGAACGGCACCCCGGCCTCGGCAGCCATCGCCTTGGCCATGTGCGTCTTGCCGGTGCCGGGCGGTCCCTCGAACAGCAGGCCCCGCCGCGGCGTGCCGCCCATGTCGCGGCGGAAGGTGCGCCCGGCGAGGAAGAGGTCGAGCGAGCGCTGGACGTCCTCCTTGACCGGGGCGAGCCCCTTGACGTCGTCCATCCGGACGTCGATCTGCTCGGGCCGGTAGGTGACGTGCGGTGAGCGACCGGCGACGACCGTGGTGCTGAGCAGGACGACGATGAGGACGACGAAGAACAGCCCCGCCATGAGGTACAGCGGGTCGACCGCCGGCAGCCGCGGGGCCCCGACCGGGTCGCCGGTCAGCAGCCGCCACCACAACCAGACGGCCAGGGGGGACAGCAGGACGGCGATCCGCAGCAGGCGGCGCTGCCGGTTGCGCTCCCGGACGCGGCCGACGTCGGCGCTGTCACGCAGCGGCAGGGGCGGGGCAGCAGCGTCGACGGGCACGACCAGCCTCCAGGCCAGCTCGGACGGGTGTGAGGCCAACTCAGACGGATGTGCCAGGCATACCCCCTGCGCCGCGCGGTCACACGCCGGCGTCGCCCGTCCGGCCTAAGCCGGTCACTGACGGTGGCGGCACCTCGGTCCCGGCGAACAGGTCGCTCTCCCGGCCGTCCGGCCGAGCCGGGTCGGGTGCCGCGACACCCCGGACGAGGCGGAACCACTCGGTGCCGGTGAGCGGGCGGCCGACCCCGTTGCTCAGCGCGAAGAAGCCGTCCGCCAGGGCGACCTGGGTGGCGTGGGCCCGCAGCGCCTGGGTCTTGGCGGGCAGGTGGTCGTCGGCGACGACGATGGTCGTCACCTCGGCGTCCGGGACGACGACCGACGGCAGCGGCCCGTCCGGGTCCGGGGCGGTGAACGGGTTGACCGGCCGAGTCCGGCGCAGCGTCCCGCGGACGACGGACTCGGGCTCGACCACCTCGTACACCTTGGCGACCTGCCACGGCGCCCCACCGTCCCCGGGTGCGGCGGCCAGGTCCACGGCCCGCACGGTGACCCGGTGGGCCTGGACGTGGTCAGGGTGGCCGTACCCGCCGTCCGGCTCGTAGCCGACCACGACCTGCGGGCGGACCCGCCGCAGGACCCGCGCCAGGTGCCGGGCCGCCGCGTCGACGTCCGCGCGGGCGAAGGCCTCCGGTCCGGTGTCTGGGGCGGCGACCGCCTGCCCGCCGGCCCCCCACGCCATCCCGCTGTCCTGGTACCGGACGCCGGCGTCGGCGCCGAGGAACAGGTGCTCGGTGACACCGAGCGCCCGTACCGCCTCGGCCAGCTCGCCGGTGCGGTGCGCGGCCAGCGCCGGGCCGTCACCCTCGAGGGCGGCCAGCGCGGGCGGGATGACCTCGCCCCGTTCGCCGCGGGTGCACGTGACCAGGGTGACTTGGGCGCCCTCGGCGGCGTACCGGGCGATGGTCGCCCCCGTCGAGATCGACTCGTCGTCCGGGTGGGCGTGCACGAGCAGCAGGCGACGGGTGCCGGTCACCGGTACCCCACGCAGGTCATCCCCGCCGGGCCCGCGCCCGGGCCTTGTCGCGCTGGGTGGCGTCCAGGACCACCTTGCGGACCCGGATCGCGTCCGCGGTCACCTCGACGCACTCGTCCTCACGGCAGAACTCCAGCGACTGCTCGAGGGACAGCACCCGCGGCGGCACGAGCCGCTCCAGCTCGTCGGCGTTGGACCGCACGTTCGTGAGCTTCTTCTCCTTGGTGACGTTGACGTCCATGTCGTCGGCACGGGAGTTCTCCCCGACGACCATGCCCTCGTACACCTCGGTGCCGGGGCCGACGAACAGGCTGCCCCGCTCCTGCAGGTTGAGGATCGCGTAGGACGTGGCGAACCCGGCACGGTCGGCCACGAGGGAGCCGCTGCGGCGGGTGCGCAGCTCGCCGGACCACGGCTCGTAGCCCTCGAAGACGTGGTGGGCGATGCCGGTGCCGCGGGTCTCGGTGAGGAACTCGGTGCGGAACCCGATGAGGCCGCGGGACGGCACCCGGAACTCCATCCGGACCCAGCCGGTCCCGTGGTTCACCATGTGCTCCATCCGACCCTTGCGGCCGGCGAGCAGCTGGGTGACGGCGCCGAGGTACTCCTCGGGACAGTCGACGGTGAGGTGCTCGACGGGCTCGTGCACCCGGCCGTCGATCTCGCGGGTGACGACCTCCGGCTTGCCCACGGTGAGCTCGAAGCCCTCCCGGCGCATGGTCTCGACGAGGATCGCCAGTGCGAGCTCGCCGCGGCCCTGCACCTCCCAGGTGTCGGGTCGCTCGGTGGGCAGGACCCGCAGCGAGACGTTGCCGACGAGCTCGCGGTCCAGGCGGTCCTTGACGAGCCGCGCAGTGACCTTGGCGCCCTTGGTCCGCCCCGCGAGCGGAGAGGTGTTCGTGCCGATGGTCATCGAGATCGCCGGCTCGTCGACGGTGATGAGCGGCAGCGGCACCGGGTGCTCGGGGTCGGCGAGCGTCTCCCCGATGGTGATCTCCGGGATGCCGGCGAGCGCGATGATGTCGCCGGGTCCGGCGCTGTCGGCGGGGACCCGGTCCAGCGCCTCGGTGAGCATGAGCTCGGTGACCTTCACCCGCTCGACGGACCCGTCCCGGCGGCACCAGGCGACCTGCTGACCCTTGTGGATCCTGCCGGCGTGCACCCGGCACAGGGCGAGCCGGCCGAGGAACGGCGAGGCATCGAGGTTCGTCACGTGTGCCTGCAGGGGGGCGTCCTCCTCGTACTCGAACGCCGGCACCGTCTCCAGGATGGTGCGGAACAGCGGCTCCAGGTCCTCGCTGTCGGGCAGCTCGCCGTCCGCGGGACGCTCGAGACTGGCACGGCCGGCCTTGGCGGAGGCGTACACGACGGGGAACTCCAGGGCCTGGTCGTCGCCCTCGTCCATGAGGTCGAGGAACAGCTCGTAGACCTCGTCGACCACCTCGGCGATGCGGGCGTCCGGCCGGTCGACCTTGTTGATGACGACGATGACGGGCAGGTGCGCGAGGAGAGCCTTGCGCAGGACGAACCGGGTCTGCGGCAGCGGCCCCTCGCTGGCGTCGACGAGCAGGGCGATGGCGTCGACCATCGACAGGCCGCGCTCGACCTCACCACCGAAGTCGGCGTGACCGGGGGTGTCGATGATGTTGATCGTGACGCCGTCCGGGGCTCCCGCGGCAGCCGCCGCCGGTCCGCGGTACCGGACGGCGGTGTTCTTGGCGAGGATGGTGATCCCCTTCTCCCGCTCCAGGTCCCCGGAGTCCATCGCCCGCTCCTGGACGTGCTGGTGCTCGCCGAAGGCGCCGGACTGCCAGAGCATGGCGTCGACGAGGGTGGTCTTGCCGTGGTCGACGTGGGCGACGATGGCGACGTTGCGCAGATCGGTGCGGAGCGGCATGCGGGAGGACTCGTTCCGGTCGGGAAGGGGTGCTCACGCAGGCTAACGGGTGCGCACCGCCAGCACGCTAACGACGGTCCGCGGGGGCGCCGTCGCTGAGCCGGGTGGTGACGTGCTGGGTGACCGTCTCCAGGTGCAGCGCCTGCTCCCGACGCAGCCGGGCGTGGTGCTCCCGGTGGAAGGCGCGCACGGTGGCCACCGCCATCGCGACCATGACGAGGCTGAACGGCAGCGCGGTGATCACCGCCGCGGTCTGCAGCGCCCCCAGCCCACCGGCTCCGACGACGAGCAGGGCGGCCGCGACCGCTCCCTCGAGCACCGCCCACATCACCCGGCTCCACGTCGGCGGGTCGATGTCACCGCCGGAGGCGAGCATGTCGACGACGAGCGAGCCGGAGTCCGAGGAGGTGACGAAGAACGTCACGATGAGCAGGATCACCAGGCCCATGACGACGGACCCGCCCGGCAGGCCGTCGAGCAGCGTGAACAGCGAGGACTCGGTACCGACCGAGCCGTCCTCGCCGACGAGTCCGCCGCCGCCGAACAGCTCCCGGTACAGGGCGCTGCCGCCGAGGACGGAGAACCACAGGAAGGTGATGAGCGTCGGGACGAGCAGGACGCCGGCGACGAACTCACGGACGGTGCGCCCGCGGGAGATCCGGGCGATGAACACCCCGACGAAGGGTGCCCAGGAGATCCACCAGCCCCAGTAGAACGTCGTCCAGGCTGCCTGCCAGACCTCGCCCTCCTCACCGCGGTAGGCGCTGACGTCGAAGGTCAGCCGCAGCACGTTGGTGAGGTAGTCCCCGAAGTTCTGCACGAACTCTCGCAGCAGGAACAACGTCGGCCCGGCGAGCAGGACGAACAGCAGGACGACCCCGGCCAGGCCCATGTTGACGTTCGAGAGCCACTTGATCCCGCGACCGACGCCACTGACCACGGAGGCCACCGCGACCGCCGTGATGACGACGATGAGCAGCGACTGCAGCCCGACGGACCCGGAACCGCCCTCGACCAGGCCGGTGAAGTCGAGCCCGGCGGCGATCTGGGCGACGCCGAAGCCCAGCGAGGTGGCCACCCCGAAGAGCGTGCCGACGATCGCGGTGATGTCGATGAGGTCACCGAGCCAGCCCTTGACCCGGTCGCCGAGCAGCGGCTCGAGCGCCCAGCGGATGGACACCGGGCGGCCGCGGCGGTGCACCGCGTAGGCGATGGCCAGCCCGGCGACGACGTAGATGGCCCACGCGTGGACGCCCCAGTGCACGTACGTCTGGGTCATCGCCTGGCGGGCGGCGGCGACCTCCCCGCCCTCGAACCCCGGCCGGGGCGAGGCGTAGTGGTTGAGCGGCTCGGCGACGCCCCAGAACACCAGGCCGATGCCCATCCCGGCGGAGAACAGCATCGCGAACCAGGAGCGGACGCCGAACTCGGGCGCCTCGTCGTCGCGGCCGAGCCGGATGTCGCCGTACCGGCTGAAGCCCATCCACAGCGAGAACGCGACGAAGGCGGCGATGAGCAGGACGTAGTACCAGCCCAGGGTGTCGATGATGCCGCC
Organism: Quadrisphaera sp. GCM10027208; assembly: GCF_042658805.1. Taxonomy (NCBI): domain Bacteria; kingdom Bacillati; phylum Actinomycetota; class Actinomycetes; order Kineosporiales; family Kineosporiaceae; genus Quadrisphaera; species Quadrisphaera sp. GCM10027208. Next base: position 350,778 of record NZ_JBHSRC010000002.1, on the reverse strand, counting down.
CTGCACGGCGCCGATCCCGGCACTGGCGGCCTCGGGAGCGACGACCGCGAACAGGACGAACGCGCCGATGACGGCGAGGGAGGGGTAGAAGACGCGGGGGGCCAGCGAGGGGCCTCGACGGCGGGACCCCGGGGGGGTGGCCGTGGCGGACGCCATCAGGGGACCTCCTGGGTCGCGGGGATCGGTGGTCGCCGGTCGTCGACCCTGCCGCACCTCGTCGACGGTGGCAAACGGGCGACGTCCGCCCTCAGCGGCGGAGGGTGAGCCGGCACACGGTGCGGACGACGGGGACGTCGGCGGGCAGCCAGCGGACGGCGTCCACCGCGTCCGCCAGGTCGAGCCACAGCAACCGGTCGTGGTCCTGGAGGGTGGCCGGCTCGCCGTCGAGCACCTGCGCCGTCCAGACCCGCAGCAGCGCCGACGGAGGCAGCGCCCAGTCCCCGCCGTCCGGAGGCGCCACCTGCTGGCCCAGGCGGACGGTGACACCGAGCTCCTCGCGCAGCTCGCGGTGCAGGGCCTGGTCCGGGTCCTCCCCGGGGTCCACCTTGCCCCCCGGCAGCTCCCAGCCGCCGGCCAGCCGGGGTGGGGCGGTGCGCCGGGCGGCGAGCAACCGGGTCGGCCGGGTGAGGTCGTCGAGGATCGCGGCGCCGACGACGAGCACCCCGGCCCGCAGCGGCGGGTCGGTGATCACCACGCCACTGTAGGCGGGGCGCTCACACGACGTTCGAGTCCACCTCCGCGAAGTGGCAGGCCACCCGCTGCTCGCCGCCGCGCTGGATCAGCGCCGGTTCCTGCGTCGCGCAGATGTCCTGCGCCTTCCAGCACCGGGTGCGGAACCGGCAGCCGGACGGCGGGTTCAGCGGGCTGGGCACGTCGCCGGTGAGGATCACCCGCTCGCGGCGGCGCTCCTCCTGCGGGTCGGCGGTCGGCGCCGCCGACAGCAGCGCCTGGGTGTACGGGTGCATCGGCCGTTCGTAGATGTCGTCCCGGTCACCGACCTCGACGATCTTGCCCAGGTACATGACCGCGACCCGGTCGGAGATGTGCCGCACGACCGACAGGTCGTGGGCGATGAACATGTAGGCGAGGCCGAGCTGGTCCTGCAGGTCCTCCAGCAGGTTCACCACGCCCGCCTGGACGGAGACGTCGAGGGCGGAGACCGGCTCGTCGAGGACGAGCATCCGCGGCTCGAGGGCCAGCGCCCGGGCGATGCCGATGCGCTGGCGCTGGCCGCCGGAGAACTCGTGCGGGTAGCGGTTGCCGTGCTCGGGGTTGAGGCCGACGAGCTCGAGGAGCTCGGCCACCCTGGCCTTGCCCTGCTTGTCGTTGTCCCACCGGCCGTGGATGCGCAGCGGCTCGCCGACGATGTCGTTGACCGGCATCTTCGGGTTGAGCGAGGCGTACGGGTCCTGGAAGACGATCTGCAGCTCCTTGCGGACCGCCCGCATCTCCTTCGCGCCGAGGCCGACGAGCTCGGTGCCGTTGTAGCGCACGGACCCCGAGGTGGGTGTGTGCAGCTGGAGCACCGCCCGGCCGGTGGTCGACTTGCCGCAGCCGGACTCGCCGACGACGCCGAGGGTCTCCCCGGCGTCCACGTGGAAGGTCACGCCGGAGACGGCCTGCACCCAGCCGACGGTGCGCCGCAGCAGGCCGCCGCCCTTGACCGGGAAGTTCATCACCAGGTCCCGGACGTCGAGCAGGTGGTCCCGGTCGGGGTCGGCGCCGGCCGCCTGCGGGGAGGTGCCCGTGGTCTCCTGGACCGGAGTGCTCATCGCTTCGCCTCGCTCTCGGTGCGGAAGAAGGCGGTCGGGTCCTCGGCCTCGGCCATCTGGTCCCAGTGGTGGCAGGCGGCCGCGTGGTCGTGGTCGTCGGTCGGCGCCAGCGGTGGCTCGACCTCGCGGCAGATGTCGGTCGCCAGCGGGCAGCGCGGCTGGAAGGGGCAGCCGGACGGCAGGTTGATCAGCGACGGTGGGGCGCCCTTGATCGGGCGCAGCCGTTCGCTGTCGCCCTCCAGGGAGGGGATGGAGCCGAGCAGCCCGCCGGTGTACGGCATCCGCGGCCGGTAGAAGATGTCGTCCGTGCTGCCGAGCTCGACCGAGCGGCCGGCGTACATGACGAGCACCCGGTGGGCCATCCCGGCGACGACGCCGAGGTCGTGGGTGATGAGCACGATGGCCGCGTTGACGGCGTCCTTGACCTCGATGAGCTTCTCGAGGATCTGCGCCTGCACGGTGACGTCGAGCGCGGTCGTCGGCTCGTCAGCGATGATCACGTCAGGGTTGTTGATCACCGCCATCGCGATCATCGCGCGCTGGCGCATGCCGCCGGAGAACTCGTGCGGGTAGTTGCGCAGCCGCTGCTTCGGCTGCGGGATCCCGACGAGGTCGAGCATCTCCTCGGCGCGGCGCAGGGCGGCCTTCTTCGACACCACCTCGTGCGAGCGCACCGCCTCAGCGAGCTGGTCACCGACGCTGTAGACGGGGTTGAGCGCCGTCATGGGGTCCTGGAAGATCATCGCGATCTTCCGGCCCCGCAGGGCCCGCTGCTGCTTGGGCGACATCTGCAGGACGTCGTCCCCGCGGAACAGGATGCGGCCGGTGATCTGCGCGGACTTCGGCAGCAGGCCCATGACCGCCATCGAGGACACGGACTTGCCGGAGCCGGACTCGCCGACGATGCCGAGCACCTCCCGCTCGCGCAGCGAGTAGGAGACGCCGCGGACGGCCTTGACGACGCCGTCCTCGGTGGGGAACGACACCGACAGGTCCTCGACCCGCAGCAGCTCGTTCTCCGTGGGCGGGCGGATCGCCGAGGAGGTGCGGGACAGGTGGGCCACGCCGCTGCCCAGGGGGGTCTCGTAGGAGTCGGTCATCAGGCACGCACCCTGGTCTGTCGAGGATCGAAGGCGTCCCGCAGGCCGTCGCCGATGAAGTTCACCGACAGGGCGATGAGGACGATGAACACGCCGGGCCACCAGAACAGCCAGGGCCGGGTGGTGAACGCAGTCTGGTACTCGCTGATGAGCAGGCCGAGGGAGGTGTCGGGGGGCCGGACGCCGAAGCCGAGGTAGCTCAGCGCGGTCTCCAGCAGGATCGCCGAGGCGACGGTCAGCGTGGCGTTGACGATGATCACCCCGAGGGTGTTGGGCATGATGTGCCGGAAGATGATCCGCCTGCTGCTCGCTCCCATGGCGCGGGCGGCCTCGACGAACTCCTTCTCCCGCAGGGACAGGAACTCCCCGCGGACGAGGCGGGCGAGCGACGTCCAGACGATGAGTCCCAGCACGGTGGCGAAGACGTACAGCCCCAGCTCGCCGAACCGGCGCCCGAGGACCGCGGCGATGACCAGCGTCGGGATCGTGATCATGACGTCGGTGAACCGCATGAGCAGCGACTCGACCCAGCCCCGGAAGAACCCGGCGACCGCTCCGATGACGGAGCCGACGATGGTGGCGACGATGCCGACGACGATGGCCACCGTGATCGAGCGCTGCGCTCCCCGCATCGTCAGGGCGAAGTAGTCCTTGCCGACGTTGTCCTGCCCGAAGGGGTACTCCCCGATCGACACGCCGTCACCGTCGAGCCAGGGGACGAGGTCGAGGGTCGGCCGTCCGCCGTCCACGACCGGCGCGGTGCTGATGTAGTCCTTGTCCCACCAGCCGGGGATGCCGGCGAAGCCGATGGAGGTGTACGCGAGCAGCAGGACGAAGGCCAGCATGACCATGCCGACGAGGGCGCCACGGTGGCGGAGGAACCGCCGTCGCACGAGCTCGCCCTGGGAGCGGGCTTTGATCTGCAGACCGCTCGCGTCGTCGCGGGAGGTCCGCCGCGCGGCGCCGTCCTCGACGGTGACCGCCCGCTCGTCGGGGACGTTCTGTCCCGGTTCTTGTGCCATCAGGGGGTTTCCCTCTGTCGTCGGACCGGGTCTGGTGACCCGGTCAACCGGCTCGGACTAGGGCTCAGCTGAGCCGGATCCTCGGGTCGAGGAAGGCGTAGGTGATGTCGGCGATGAGGTTGAACACGACGACCGCGGTGCCGACGACGAGGAAGAAGCCCATCACCGGCGCCGGGTCCACGGCGTTGAGGCCGGTGAGGAACATGTTGCCCATTCCCCGCCAGCCGAACACGGTCTCGGTGATCACCGCGCCACCGAGCACGCTCGCGAAGTCGAAGGCCATCAACGTCGTCACCGGGATGAGGGCGTTGCGGAAGGCGTGCCGCATCACCACGGTGCGCTCGGTGAGCCCCTTGGAGCGCGCCGTCCGGACGTAGTCCTGGTTCATCACCTCCAGCATGCTGGCCCGGGTGTACCGCGTGTAGGTGGCGAACGAGATGAGGATCAGCGCCAGGCTGGGCAGGACGATGTGCGTCGCCGAGTCCAGGAACGTCTCCCAGAACGTGCCCTCGAAGTTGGGGGTGTTGGACCCGATGGTGGCGATCGGACGGCCACCGAGGCGGGCGGCGTAGTCCGGGAAGACGCGCAGCAGGTGGTCGACGAACCCGAGGACGCCCACGACGAACGCGACGAGGACCGAGGTCCGCACGGCCTGGTCGCGGTCCAGCCCGCCGAGCAACCAGCCGACGCCACCGGCCAGGGCCAGGTTCACCACCATGACGCCGAGCAGCAGCGGCCACGTCGGGTCCTCGAGCATGGGCAGGGTGACCAGGTAGACGACGAAAGCGACTCCGCCGGCCGCCAGGCCGGCGTACAGCACCGACCGGCGCTGGAGCCCGGCGGCGAGAGCGGTGAGCCCCACCGCCACCGCGACGGACAGCACGAGCATGACCGGGACGCCGAGCGACGGCTGGGCGAACCAGCGGACCGCGGACAGGTACGCCAGCAGGGCTCCGGTCGCGACGGCGGCGACGCCGAAGACGGTGATCCGGCGTCGCCACTGCCGGCCGCCGAGCAGGGCGGTCCAGAACAGGCCGCTCAGCACCGAGAGACCCACCAACCAGGACGGGGCGATCACCGGGTCACCGAGCCAGGTGTTGAGCTCGATGGCGCCGTACTCCTTGAGCAGGATCGCCACCCAGAAGATGGGCAGGGAGAAGAAGAGGAACGACACCAGGGTGATCGAGTAGTCGAACGCGGTGTACTGGCGCAGCGCGGAGACGATGCCGATGGTGACGCCGGTGATGATCGCCAGCAGGGTGGCGGCCACGACGAGCTGGAGCGTGGCGCTGAGCGCCTGGCCGAGCAGGGCCTCGACGTCCTGGCCCTGGATGTTGGTGCCGAGGGTCCCGTCGGCGAACGGCACGAGGTAGCCCAGCACCCCGACGAGCCAGGTCAGGTACCGCTGCGGGATCGGCTGGTCGAGGTTGAGCACCTCGGCGCGGGCAGCCATCCGGGCCTCGCGGTCGGCGACGTTCTGGATGCCGTACAGGTCCTCGAACGGGTCGCCGGACAGGGAGACCAGCGTGTACATGATGAACGTCGCCACGAGGAGCACGAAGAAGGAGACGATCAGCCTCCGCACGATGAAGACGACCACGCGTTCCTCCTGGTCGTGACGCCCGGGAGCGGGCGACGCAGGTCCGGCCCGGGGTGACGGGCGCTGCCAAGGGTGCGGCCCGCCGGTGGGCGGGCGCTGCGGACAGAGCGTACGAGGTGACTCAGACCGTAGGACAGGGGGCCGGGAGACTGGGCTCCCGGCCCCCTGTCACTGGTCGGTGACGACCGTACTACGGCTGCGTCAGCCGGCGGTGGTGTCCCACTCGTGCATGTTCCAGGTGACCTGGGTCTGCGACGGCTGGAACTTCACGCCCGAGACGTCGCTGGAGTGCGCCACGACACCCGGGAAGGCGAACAGCGGGATCGTCGCCAGGTCCTCCCACAGGATCGTCTCGATCTGCTTGATCAGCTCCAGCTGGGCGTCGGGGTCCGGGGTCGTGTTGAGCTCGGCGATGAGCGCGTCGACCTCGGGGTTGGAGTACTTGCCGTTGTTGTTGCCGCCACCGGTCTCGAAGGTGGAGGAGGAGCCGGTGACCAGCGGCGAGCCCGCCCACGCGAACAGGGCCACGTCGAAGTTACCCGCTGCCAGGCCGTTGCCGAAGAAGTCCTCCTGGCCGGCGTCCTGGATGTCGAAGCCCGCCTCGTTGCACGAGGAGCGGATGAGGTCGACCGCGTTGGTACGACGCTGGTTCGGCGTCTGGTAGCCGATCCGGACCGTCGTGCCGGTGAGGTCGTTCTCCTCGAGGATGGTGCGGGCCTCCTCGACGTTCGCCTCGTCGTAGCCGCCCGGGTACGAGGAGCTCACGACGTCCTCGTAGTTCGGGCCGAACGGGAACTCGTACCGCGAGTTCATCACCACGGCGTTGGCGTTCACCGGCTTGATCAGGTTGTCGACGATCAGCTGGCGCGGGACGCACAGGGCGAACGCGCGACGCAGGTTCTCGTCGGCCATCGCGCCGGCGAAGTTCGGGTCGAGGTGCTCGTAGGTGTACTCGTCACCCTGGATGATCGTCACCTGGTCGCCAAGGCCCTCGAGCTGGGAGACCACGTCCGGGTTCGGCTGCGGCTCGGCCACCTGGATCTCACCGTTGGCGAGCGCCTGGGCCTGGCCCTCCTGCGGGATGAAGCGGATGACGATGTTCTTGACCTTGGCCGGGGTGCCCCACCAGTTCTCGTTGGCGGTGAGGGTCAGCGACTGGCCGGCCTGCCACGAGTCCAGCATGTAGGGGCCCGCGGACGGGGTGATGGCCGGGTCGATCTCGCCCGGGTTGAACACCCAGCCGGTGTTGTAGAACTCAGCAGCGGCGGCCAGAGCCTCCTGGTCGTCGTTCTGGATGGCGTCGATGAGGTCGATGCCACCGGCCTGCTCCTCCACGACGTGCGCGGGCAGGAAGCTGCCGTAGTTCCCCTGCCAGTCGGCGAACGGCTCGTCGTAGACGACCTCGATCTCCTTGTCGCCGTCGGCGCACTGCGGCTTCTGCTGGATGTCGTAGCCGGTGGTGCCGGCGGTGGAGAACAGCAGGCCCTCCTCGCCGGTGTCCGGGTCGGTCTCACCGGTCGTGTAGGTGCCGGAGTTGGCGGCCCAGACGAGCAGGAAGTCGTCGCAGTCGATCGGCTCGCCGTCGGACCAGACGGCCTCGTCGGCGAAGGTGTAGCGGACCGTCATCGGGTCCTCGGAGACGAGCTCGTAGGTGCCGAACTCGGTGTCCGGGGTGACGGAGCCGTCCTCACCGAAGAACCAGAAGCCCCGCAGGACCTGGTTGAGGACGACGGTGTTCTTGACCGCGTTCTCCTCGGCGGTGTTGTTGTTGTAGGAGCCGAACTCCTGCTCGTGCGCCACGGTGATCGTGGCGTCCTTCGTCTCGCCGCTGGCACCGGTGTCGCCGTCGGTGGCGGTCTCGGTGGCCTCGGTGTCGGTGCCGGTGTCGCCGTCGTCGGTGGCGCAGGCGGAGAGCGCCAGCGAGCCGCCGACCAGCAGCGCCAGGAACTTGGCGCCCTTGCGCGATGTGCTCAAGGTGTGGGTCCTCCCTCGTGAAGTCGCACGTGACCGGCCCGGGGATCTCCTCGGTACGGTCGAGGGCGCGCGTTCGAGCGCCGTCGTGCTGTGGGACGGGCCTAAACGAACACCATCCGGACGCATGCGGCAAGGACCCGCGAGGGGGTGTTACCGAGATGAGACCGACCCGAGACGTGTCCGCGAGTCGAGACGGCGCAGCTGACCGCTGCGGCTCGCACCCCACGTCATGCCCGCACGACGTGGCCGCGGCGGCCCTCACCCCACGCCATGCCCGCACGACGGGGGGTGAAGGGCCGCCGCGGCGGGCCTTCGAGTCGCTCGATCAGCGGCAGGTGATCGCCCAGGTGCCGTCGGCCTCGGGCTTGGCGGGGTGCTGGACGTTGACGTAGAGCGTCCGCGGGTCCTTGCCGAAGTAGATCCCGGTGCCCTCGGCTCCCGGGTCCTTCAGCGAGGCGAACAGCTCGACGTCGTCGGCGACGCCGCTCGTGCTCTTGTCGTGCTTGCTCGCCACCCAGATGTCGCTGGGGACGTTGTCCTCGACGATGAACAGCTGACCGTTAGTGCTGCTGGCCAGGTTGTCCGGGCCGTTGAAGCCGGTGGTCGCCGTCGCGCGGTCCTCGACCGGCACGTTCACTCCGGCTCCCACGAACGTAGTGAGCACCTCGGTCTTGAGGTCGATCGCGACGACCCGGTCCTCGGTGGTGTTGGCGACGTAGAGCGTGTTGCCGATGAGCTCGACGTCCTCCGGACGACCGAAGCCGGTGGCGTTGACGTCGTCGGCAGCCTGCTCGGCGTCCACCACGGCGGTCGCCATGTCCAGCGGCACCCACTCGTACGGTCCGACGCGGTCGGCCAGGACCGCCGTCTCCTCGGCGTACTCCTGCTCGTCCTCGGCCAGGTCGGTCAGCCGGAGGGCGTAGAGCTGGCCGTCGGACAAGTCGCCGCGGGTGGTCGGCACGAAGCGGTAGATCGAACCGCCGTTGAGCTCGTCGATGACGTACACGCTGCCCTGCTCGTCGACGCCGATGCCCTCGTGGCGCATGATGCCGACCTCAGGGCGCTCCTCGACGCGGAGGACCTGCGAGGGGTCCTTGGGGTCGAGGAACGCCTCGAACAGCCGGCCACCGGCCGTCTCCTCGGCGAACAGCAGGGTGCCCCAGGGGGTCCACCGCAGCCCGTCCAGCCGGCGGTAGCCCTCGTCCTGGACGAGGACCTTGGCCTCGCCGGTCCGCAGGTCCACCACCGACAGCGAGCCGTTGCTGCCGACCTCGTGCGTGCGGTACAGGTAGCGCCCGGCGTACTTGCCGGTCTCGTTGAGGGTGTTCATGTCGGTGAGGTCGTCGACCCCTGGATAGATGTCCAGAACGGTCTCGTCGGCGACCAGCCGCTGGGTGCAGGTGTCCGGGACGACGAACGGTTCGGTCCATTCGGCGGTCTGGTCGGCGTAGGCGGAGCCTGAGATCGGTTCGACGTCGAACGGGCCGTTGGCGGCGGCCGGAGCGGCCATGCCGAGCAGTGCGACGCCGGCGGCGCCGGCGGCGAGGGCGGGCTTGAACACGGTTCCTCCACGGAGGTCGAGCGGTGGATGAGCAGGACGGTCCGGACGCTAGGAGGCCGTGGTGAACCGCTGGACAACCACGCGTGGCGACTGCGCTGGCTCCGGTCGACGAATCGGCAGCACCACCACGTCGAGCCCGCCGCGGCCTTGCCCGACCACCTCACCGGGCAGTCACAAGAGGATCGCTGCGATGCATCGGTGCATCAGGGGGTGGTTCGATCTCGCCAGTAGCCGGGTCGCCGTTTGACGTGAGCCACGGCCACGATTGTCAGCACGTCGTGATCAACGATGTACACGACCCGGTAGGGAAAGCCGGTCACGCCCTTCGACCGCACCACCGGCTCACGCCGCCAACCAGGCCACGTCGCCCACGCCGCGGGGTCATCCGCGGCGACGTCGATGAGCACGGACCGCTCCCGCAAAGCGGCCACCTACGCCAGCCTCACGGGCGTCGTACCACTCGACATCAGCCATGAACTCGGCCCGGGCTTCCGGGTGGAAGCTGAAGGCGAGGGTCATGCGTCGTGCGCGACCGGACGTGCCGCAATGTCGGCGAACACCTGCTCACCGGGAATGGCCGCGACCTTGGCGCTCACGATGTCGTCCACGCGAGACGAGAGTTCGTTCGTCCACGCCTCCTCGATCGAGTCGTCATCGACGACCTCGACCGACTCGAGTAGCCGGAGGGCAACGTCCTTGCGCACCGAGGGAGGCAGGGCAAGGCCCGCCTCGTAGAACTCCGATGCGCTCAGCGGCATGCCCTCAAACTACTCCAGCCGTGACGCTGGCGCAGGAACCAGACCGCGCAGACGATCCGCGGGCACAGTGTGGTGGCGGCGTGCCTCCACGGAGGCCGAGCACTGTCGCCTGCTGACACCGGGCGAGCGGAGTCAGCGCCACGGCAGCTCCCAGATCACGGGGACCGCCGGGCCGCTGCGCACGTTGTCCAGGAACCCGGAGGGGACGGCGAACTCCCCAGGCGTGAGGATCGCCGGGTGCACGGGACGGTGCACAGCGGCCTCGACCCGGGTGCACGCCTCGTAGACCGCGCTCAGCTCATCGCCGGGAGCAACAATGTGGACAGCAGGCGTGCCTGACCGTCCGACCGGGAGATCGGAGCGAGGAGCGGCGCCTCAGTTCTCATATAGCCGAGATGATCCTCCACTAAATAGATGGTCAACGGCCATTCCGGCTCAGCACCAGAAGATGAGGTCGCCGCTGGTTCCGATGTGGTCGCGGAGCACCTGGACAGCTGCGCAACGCGCCGGCTCAGACGTTGAAGCGGAACTCCACGACGTCCCCGTCGGCCATGACGTAGTCCTTGCCCTCGATGCGCACCTTGCCCCGGGCCCGGGCCTCGGCCATCGACCCGGCCTCGACGAGGTCCTCGTAGGAGACCACCTCGGCCTTGATGAACCCCCGCTGGAAGTCGGTGTGGATCACCCCGGCCGCCTGGGGCGCCGTCCAGCCTCTCCGGATGGTCCAGGCGCGGGCCTCCTTGGGGCCGGCGGTGAGGTACGTCTGCAGGCCGAGGGTGGCGAACCCGACCCGGGCCAGCTGGTCCAGCCCTGACTCCTCCTGGCCCGTGCTGGCGAGCAGCTCGGCGGCCTCCTGCGGCTCCAACTCGGTGAGCTCTGCCTCCAGCTTCGCGTCGAGGAAGATCGCCTCGGCCGGTGCGACGAGCGCCTGCAGCCGCTCGCGCAGCGCCTGGTCGGCCAGGCCCTCCTGGTCGACGTTGAAGACGTAGATGAACGGCTTCGTCGTCAGCAGGGACAGCTCGCGCAGCGGCTCGAGGTCGAGCTCGGCGGACGCGGCGGCGAGGGTCCGGCCCTCCTCGAGCACGCGCTGGGCGGCGAGCGCGGCGTCGAGCACCGCCCGGTCGGTCCGCTTGCCCTTGACCTCCTTCTCCAGTCGCGGCAGCGCCTTCTCCAGGGTCTGCAGGTCGGCGAGGACGAGCTCGGTGTTGATCGTCTCGATGTCCGACCGGGGGTCGACGCGGCCCTCGACGTGGACGACGTCCGGGTCCTCGAACGCCCGGATCACCTGGCAGACGGCGTCGGCCTCGCGGATGTTCGCCAGGAACTTGTTGCCGAGCCCCTCCCCCTCGCTCGCGCCGCGGACGATGCCGGCGATGTCGACGAACGACACCGTCGCCGGCATGACGCGGGCGCTGCCGAAGATCTCGGCGAGCCGGTCGAGCCGGGGGTCGGGCAGCGGGACGACGCCGACGTTCGGCTCGATCGTCGCGAAGGGGTAGTTCGCGGCGAGCACCGAGTTCCGGGTGAGCGCGTTGAACAGGGTGGACTTGCCGACGTTAGGCAGGCCGACGATGCCGATGGTGAGAGCCACGGGACGCAGAGCCTACGTGCCCGCGGGCGGCTACCGGCCCGCGGTCCGGGCCGGCCGCAGCTCGCGCGGCAGCGAGAACAGCAGGTCCTCCTCGGCGGTGCGCACCTCGTGGACGTCGCCGAAGCCGCGGGCGGCGAGCCAGTCCAGGACGTCGCGGACGAGGATCTCCGGCACCGACGCCCCGGAGGTCACCCCGACGGTGCTGACCCCCTCCAGCCAGGCGTCCTGGAGCTCCGCGGCCCGGTCCACCCGCCGGGCGGCTCGTGCCCCGTGGTCGAGGGCGACCTCGACCAGACGCACCGAGTTCGAGGAGTTCGCCGAGCCGACGACGATGACGAGGTCGGCCTCGGGCGCGATCTTCTTGACGGCGACCTGGCGGTTCTGGGTCGCGTAGCAGATGTCGTCGCTCGGGGGGTCCTGCAGCGCCGGGAACCGCTCGCGCAACCGCCGCACGGTCTCCATCGTCTCGTCGACGCTCAACGTCGTCTGGGACAGCCACACAACCCGCTCGGGGTCGCGGACCGTGACCTTGTCGACGTCGTCCGGGCCGTCGACGAGCTGGACGTGCTCGGGCGCCTCCCCCGCGGTGCCCTCCACCTCCTCGTGCCCCTGGTGGCCGATGAGCAGGATGTCGACGTCGTCCCGGGCGAACCGGACCGCCTCCCGGTGCACCTTCGTCACCAACGGGCAGGTGGCGTCGATCGTGCGCAGCCCGCGCGCCTCGGCCTGCGCGTGGACGGCCGGAGACACGCCGTGCGCGGAGAAGATCACCAGAGCCCCCTCGGGCACCTGGTCGGTCTCCTCGACGAACACCGCCCCGCGTTCGCTGAGCGTCTGCACGACGTACTTGTTGTGGACGATCTCCTTGCGGACGTACACCGGGGCGCCGTGCAGCTCCAGGGCCTTCTCGACCGCGACGACGGCGCGGTCCACGCCGGCGCAGTAGCCGCGGGGGGCCGCGAGCAGCACCCGTCGCGTGGTTCCGTCGGTCGAGGCAGTCACCCACCCATCGTAGGTTGACCCGGTGAGCACCGCTCCCCGCCCCGACGCGCCCCGCCGGGTCCCCGCCACCGCCGCCCAGACCTCGGCGGAGCACCCGTGGCCGGTCCGGCTGCTGACGGCGAAGATGACCGAGTACGTCAACCGGATGCCGCCGGTGTGGGTCGAGGGGCAGGTCGTGCAGCTGACCCGGCGTCCCGGTGCGAGCACCTGCTACCTGACCCTGCGGGACACCGACGTCGACATGTCCCTGCCGGTGACCGCGGGCACCCGGCTGCTCGACGCCCTACCGGTGCAGCTGGAGCCCGGCGCCCGGGTCGTGGTGCGGGCCAAGCCGGAGTTCTGGCCGAAGCGGGGAGTGCTGCAGCTGACCGCCGGGGAGATCCGCCCGGTCGGGGTCGGTGAGCTGCTCGCCCGCATCGAGTACCTCAAGCGGGTGCTGGCCGCCGAAGGTCTCCTCGACCCCGCCCGCCGCCGGCCGCTGCCGTTCCTGCCCCGGGTCGTCGGGCTGGTCTGCGGCCGCGCCAGCGCCGCCGAGCGGGACGTGGTGGTCACGGCCAGGCGCCGCTGGCCGGGGGTGCGGTTCGAGGTCCGCCAGGTCGTCGTCCAGGGCCCGGACGCCGTGCCGCAGGTGACCGCGGCGCTCGCCGAGCTCGACGCGCTGCCCGAGGTCGACGTCATCGTGCTCGCCCGGGGCGGCGGCTCCCTGGAGGACCTGCTGCCGTTCAGCAACGAGACCCTGGTCCGGGCGGTGGCCGCTTGCCGCACCCCCGTGGTCAGCGCGATCGGCCACGAGGTGGACTCCCCGCTGGTCGACCTCGTCGCCGACGTGCGCGCCTCCACCCCCACGGACGCCGGCCGCCGGGTGGTCCCCGCGGTCGCCGAGGAGCTGGCCGGGCTGGCGCACACCCGCGACCGGCTGCGCCGGGCCGTGCGCCACCGGCTGGACGTCGAGGGCGACCGGCTCACCGCGCTGCGCAGCCGCCCGGCCCTCGCCGACCCCTACCGGGGGATCACCGAGCGCGCCGAGCAGATCCGAGCAGGGCGGGAGCGGGCCCGCCGGGCGCTGTCGGTCCGGCTCGACCGGGCCGGCGACGAGGTGCGGCACCTGTCGGGGGCTGTGCGGACGCTGTCGCCGGCATCGACGCTGCAGCGCGGCTACGCGGTGGTGCAGCGCGCCGACGGGCACGTCGTCCGCTCCCCGGCCGAGGTCTCCCCCGGCGACCGGCTGCGGGTCCGGCTGGCAGAGGGCGAGATCGGCGCGCAGGTCACCGAGCCGGCCGGAGAGACGTCCTAGGGTGGTCGCCGTGAGCGAACGCACCGGCACCGGGGACGCCGCGGACGACGTCGCCGACCTCGGCTACGAGCAGGCCCGCGACGAGCTGGTCGAGGTGGTTCGTCGCCTGGAGGCCGGCGGCGGCACGCTCGAGGAGTCCCTGGCGCTGTGGGAGCGCGGCGAGGCGCTGGCGGCCCGGTGCGAGCAGTGGCTGGACGGTGCCCGGCGGCGGCTCGACGCGGCCATCGCCGCTGGGGACGCGGACGACACTGTGGAGGACGACACCGTGGCCGGTGACGGCGCCCCGCGAGAGGACTGACCGCTCAGCCGACCAGTCCGGCGAGCAGGACCAGCTCGTCCATCGTCGCGGTCCCGGTGACCACCGTCGTGCGCGGCCCGTCGTCCAGCACGAGGCTGCGCCGGCGGCCGTCCTCGGACAGCCGCTCGCTCCACGTCCGACCTGTGACCACCTGGGTGCCGACCTCGGTACCGCGGGCGGTCGTCGCCTCCAGCCACTGGGGCGTCGCCGCGTCGGTGACCTCCAGGCCCGCGTACTCCCCGGAGCCGGTGACGTAGCCGACGTGGAACGTCGGCACCTCGGCGGGGCCACGCTCCCGGTAGCGGGCGTCGTTGGGCCGCCAGTCCTCGGGCACCGCGGGGACCGCGACGTCGAGGCCGGCGGTCCGGGCGACCTCGACCGCGCCCGCGACGTCCACCGGCTGGCGCAGCGGCTCGGCCGGCCGGGGCAGCAGCAGGACGAGCGCCGCCACGGCGACGCCGACGACGGCCAGGGACCGGAGCATGTCGGCGACGGTCTGCCGGCCCCGCCGCGGCGGGGCCGCCGTACCCGTCGTGGGCTGGCCCGTCGTGGCCTGACCCGTCGGCGACTCGTTCACCCCGGCATGGTGCCACCGCCGCCGATAGCATCGCCACGGACCCGACACCGAGCCGTCCTGGTACCGAGCCGACCTGGTACCGAGCCGACCTGATACCGAGCCGAGGAGTCAGCGCATGCCCGAGACCGTCGTCCCCGCCGAGCCGGCCGTCGACCCGCGGGTGCCGGACCGCAACCTCGGCCTGGAGCTCGTCCGGGTGACCGAGGCGGCCGCGATGACGGCCGGCCGCTGGGTCGGGCGCGGTGACAAGAACGGCGCGGACGGCGCGGCGGTCGAGGCGATGCGGGCCCTCATCGCCACCGTCGAGATGCGGGGCACGGTGGTCATCGGCGAGGGCGAGAAGGACGACGCCCCGATGCTGTTCAACGGCGAGCAGGTCGGCGACGGCACCGGGCCGGAGTGCGACGTCGCGGTCGACCCGATCGACGGGACCCGGCTCGCCGCGATGGGGATGAACAACGCGCTGTCGGTCCTGGCGGTCTCCGAACGCGGCTCGATGTTCGACCCGAGCGCGGTCTTCTACATGGAGAAGCTCGCCACCGGACCGGAGGGCGCCGAGGTCGTCGACATCCGCCTGCCGGTAGGGGAGAACATCCGCCGGCTCGCCAAGGCCAAGGGCGGCAGCGCGGACGACGTGACGGTCGTCATGCTCGACCGGCCCCGCCACGAGCAGCTCGCCCGCGAGGTCCGGGACGCCGGCGCCCGGATCGAGTTCATCACCGACGGGGACGTGGCGGGGGCGATCATGGCCGCCCGGGAGGGGACCGGCGTCGACCTCATGCTGGGGATCGGCGGCACGCCCGAGGGGATCATCGCCGCGTGCGCCCTCAAGTGCATGGGCGGGGTGATCCAGGGCCGGCTCTGGCCGCGGGACGACGCCGAGCGGCGCAAGGCCCTGGACGCCGGCCACGACCTCGACCGGGTCCTGCTCACCGACGACCTCGTCCGCGGCGACAACTGCTACTTCGTCGGCACCGGCATCACCGACGGCAACCTGCTCAAGGGCGTGCGCTACCGGCGCGGCACGATCACCACCCAGTCGATCGTCATGCGCTCCAAGTCCGGGACGATCCGGCTCGTCGAGGCCGAGCACCAGGTGCGCAAGCTGGCGGCCTTCTCCTCGGTGGACTTCGGCGGGTGGCGCTGAGGTGGGCGACGCCCTCGTGGTCGGGGAGGCGCTCGTCGACGTCGTCACCCGGCCCGACGGGACGCTCACCGAGCACCCCGGCGGCAGTCCCGCGAACGTCGCCCTCGGCCTGGCCCGGCTCGGCCGCCCCACGCACCTGCTGACCCGGCTCGGGGACGACGACCGGGGCCGGCTGGTCCGCGAGCACCTGACCCGCTCCGGGGTCCATGTGGTCGAGGGCTCCGTCACGGCCGCGCCGACGTCGGTCGCCCGGGCGGTCCTGGACGCCGACGGCGTGGCGACGTACACCTTCGACCTGCAGTGGTCGCTGCCGCGCGTCCCGTTGCCGCCGGACCCGCTCGTCGTGCACACCGGGTCGCTGGCCGCGGTGCTCCAGCCGGGTGCCGCCACCGTGGAGCGGATCGTGCTGGGAGCCCGGCACCACGCCACGGTCAGCTACGACCCGAACCTGCGCCCGGACCTCATGGGCGCGCCGGTCGCCGTCCGACCCCAGGTCGAGGCCATGGTCGCAGCCTCGGACGTCGTCAAGCTCAGCGAGGAGGACGCCCTCTGGCTGGCGCCCGGGACCCGACCGGAGCACCTCGTCGAGCAGTGGCTCGGCACGGGGCCGGCGCTCGTCGTGCTCACCCGCGGCGCCGCGGGCGCGACCGCGGTCTGCCGGGACGGCGTGGTGGACGTGCCGAGCCCGGCGGTCGAGGTGGCGGACACCGTCGGCGCCGGGGACTCGTTCACCGCCGGGCTGCTCGACGCGCTGTGGACGGCGGGACTGCTCGGCGGGGACCGGCGGGAGGACCTGACGGCGATCGGCTGCCAGCGGCTGCGCGAGGCCGTCGAGCACGCCGCGAGGGTGGCCGCCGTGACGGTGTCCCGTCCCGGCGCGGACCCGCCGCGCCGGGAAGAGGTCGCCTGACGGGACCGGCCGGGCAACCGCACCCGCCCTCAGGCGCTCTGCCGCTCGCCGCCCCCGTTCTTCTCCTCGGCCCGCCGCTCGGCCTCCCGTGCCCGCTCCAGCGCCTCCGTGCGGGCCCGTTCGTTCTCCTCGTTGATCCGAGCCGCCTCCTGCTCGTCCCGGGTCAGGTTCTCGCCGGTCTCCGGGTCGAACAGGTGCATCCGGCGAGCGTCGAACCACAGGCGGGCGCGCTCGCCCTCGCGGACCCGGCTCATCCCGTCGAGGGAGACGACGAGCTGGGTGCGCATCCCCTCGCCGTCGAGCTCACGGTCGAGCTCCTCGAGCTTGTCCTGCACCTGCGGGTCCGGCTCGAACGGCAGGTAGGCGTACAGCGAGTCCCCGAGCCACTCGGTGACGTCGACGTCCGCCTCGAACACGACCCCCCGGCTCTGCTTGTTCTCGTCCAGGACGCTGGCGTCCTCGAAGTGCTCGGGACGGACCCCGACGATGACGAGGTCGCGTCCACCGACGCGCTCGGCGACGTCCGGAGCGAGCTCGACGTCGACGAACGGCAGGTGCAGGGTGCGGCCCTCCACCCGCCCGGGCATGAAGTTCATCGGCGGTGACCCGATGAACCCGGCGACGAAGAGGTTCACCGGCTGCTCGTACAGCTCCCGCGGGCTGGCGACCTGCTGCAGGACCCCGGCTCGCAGCACGGCCACCCGGTCGCCGAGCGTCATCGCCTCGGTCTGGTCGTGGGTGACGTAGACGGTCGTCGTCCCCAGCCGGCGCTGCATCCGGGCGATCTCGGTGCGCATCTGCCCACGCAGCTTGGCGTCGAGGTTCGACAGCGGCTCGTCGAACAGGAACGCGTCGGCGTCCCGCACGATGGCCCGGCCCATCGCGACCCGCTGGCGCTGGCCGCCGGAGAGGTTGGCCGGCTTGCGGTCGAGGTGCTCGTTGAGCTCGAGCAGGTCGGCGGCGCGCTGCACCTTGGCCCGGATCTCCTCCTCGCTGTGCTTGCCCCTGGCCAGTCGGAGCGGGAAGGCGATGTTCTCGAAGACGGTCAGGTGCGGGTACAGCGCGTAGTTCTGGAACACCATCGACAGGTTCCGCTCGCGCGGCGCCTTCTCGTTGACGCGCTTGCCGTCGATGAGCAGCTCGCCGTCGCTGATGTCCTCCAGACCGACGATCATCCGCAGCAGGGTGGACTTGCCGCAGCCGGACGGGCCGACGAGGATCATGAACTCGCCGTCGGCGATGTCGAGGTTGACGTCCTTCACGGCCTTGAAGCCGTCGCCGTAGACCTTCTCGATGTGCTTGAGCTCGATCGCTGCCATGGTCCGCTACTCCTTGTCCGAGGGTGTCGCCCGGGGCGTCGGGCGTCAGCCCTTGACCGCACCGTTGGTCAGGCCGGCGACGATGCGCCGCTGGAAGATGAGGACGAGCACGACCACGGGGATCGTGACGATCACCGCCGCGGCCGAGATCGCGCCGGTCGGTTCCTCGAACTGGGACGCCCCGGTGAACAGCGCCAGCGCGGCGGGCACCGGCCGGGAGGCCTCGGTCGAGGTGAGCGAGATGCCGTAGACGAAGTCGTTCCAGGCGATGAAGAACGCGATGATCGCGGTGGTGAACACCCCGGGCGCCGCGAGCGGGACGATGACCTTGCGGAAGGCCTGCCACGAGGTCGCGCCGTCGACCTGGGCCGCCTGCTCCATCTCCCAGGGGATCTCCCGGAAGAACGCCGACAGCGTCCAGATCGAGATCGGCAGGGTCAGCGACATGTACGGGATGATCAGACCCGGCCAGGTGTCGTAGAGCCCGATCGTCCGCCACACGTTGAACAGCGGGGTCACGATGGAGATCACCGGGAAGATGGCGACCGCCAGGGCGGTGGTGAGGATCACCTTCTTGCCGGGGAAGTCGAGCCGCGCGATCGCGTACGCCGCGAACATCGCCAGGACCACCGCGATGAGCGTGGCGATGAGCGAGATCCCGATCGAGTTCCGCAGCGCCGGCAGGAAGAGGTCGGACGCCGACCCGCTGAGGATGAGCTCGTAGTTCTCCGTCGTCGGGTCGGGCGGCAGGAACGTCTGCGAGGACAGGTCCGCGCCGCGCTTGAGGCTCAGCGAGACGATCCAGGCGACGGGGACGAGCGCGTAGGCGACGATCAGCAGACCGACCACCCACCACAGGACCTTCTCCCTCGTGGAGTAGTTCTGCGAGTCCATCTACTTCTCCCCCCTCGCCTGGGACAGGTCCACCTTGAAGATCTTGATGAAGCCCAGCGCGATGGCCACCACCGAGAGGAACAGCAGCACCGAGTACGCCGAGCCCAGCCCGATCTCCAGCCGGGAGATGGTCTGCCGGTACGCGCCGAACGAGAGCGTCTCGGTGCCGGCCGCACCGCCGGTCATGATGAAGACGTTGTCGAAGATGCGGAACGCGTCCAGGGTGCGGAACAGCAGGGCGACCATGATGGCTGCCTTCATGTTCGGGATCGTCACCTTCCACATCCGCTGCCACCACGTCGCGCCGTCGACCTTGGCCGCCTCCTGCAGGTCCTCCGGGACCTGGGCCAGGCCGGAGAGGATGAGCAGAGAGATGAACGGCGTGGTCTTCCAGATCTCCGACATCATGATCACCGAGACCGCGGTGGGGAAGCTGGCGAACCAGTCGGTGCCCTCCAGGCCGAAGGTCGGGTTGACGAAGCCGCTGGTGATGTCGAACGCGAAGAACCACGCGAACGCGGAGACCACGGTGATGATCGCGTAGGGGATGAGGATGGCGGTGCGCAGCACCGGCCGGATCGTGCTCAGCGCCTTCATCATGACCAGCGCGAGCGCGAAACCGAGCACCAGCTCGACGAGCACGGTCACCACCGTGATGAGCACGGTCACCCCGAACGCGTTCCACCACACCGGGTCAGTGAGGATGACCGCGTAGTTGTTGAGGCCGACGAACCGCCGGGACTCCGGGTCGGTGAGCCGGTAGGCGAACAGCGAGTCGTACATCGCCTGCAGGATCGGGTAGGCGGTGACGGCGAGCATGACGACGAACGCCGGGCCGGCGAGCATCCAGCCCAGCCGGCGCTCGCCGCGAGCGCGGTCGGAGCGCAGCCTGCGCACCGTCCGGTCGGCCTGCTCGCTCTCGGCCTCGCCGTGCGGCGGCTGCTTGGCCAGTGTGCTCACAGCAGCGCCTCCCCTCTCAGGACGTCGGTGATGAGCTCCTCGGAGCGCTCCGGGGTGGTCTGCGGATCCACTGACGACGGCGGCTGCCACGTGCGCTGGATCCCGACGGAGATCTCGTTGTAGTACGGCGTCTGCGGCCGCGGGGCGGCGTTCTCCAGCGACTCCCGGATGGTCTCGGCCATCGGGTACTGCTCGACGACCTCGGGGTCGTCGTAGACGGAGGCCTTGGCGGGCGGGTTGCCGTCGGACAGGAAGTACTGCTTCTGGTGCTCCGCCTGGACGATGCAGCGACCTGCCTCGAACGCCAGGTCGACGTTCTCACTCAGCGCGCTCACCCCGATGTTGATGCCGCCGTAGGGGGGACGCGACTCCTCTCCCTCCACCGCGCGCGGGTACACCGCCCAGCCGTAGTCCTCGAACTCGGAGCGCTCCAGGTTGCCGGCCTCCACGTACCCGGCCGCCCGCTGGTAGACGAACGGCCAGTTCACCATGAACCCGGCGTCCTCGCTCTCGAACATCGAGGCGTTGATGTCCTCGTTCGCGGTGGCGAGCTGCGGGCCGCCGACACCGGAGTCGGCGATGTCCTCGATGATCTCGGCGGCTCGGCGTCCGGCCTCCGAGGCGATCCCCAGCTCGTACTCGGTGGCCTCGGCCTCGGGGTTCTCCAGGATCTGCCCGCCGGCCGACTCGATGAGGGCGTTGACCCACACCGTCATCGACTCCGCCCGGGTGCCCTGGACGGCGACCGTCGTCCCGGTCTGCTCCGCGGCGTCGACGACCTGCTCCCAGGTGACCGGCTGCTCCATGTCGAGCCCGGCCTCCTCGGCGACGGACTGGCGGTACCACAGCAGCTGCGTGTTCGCCCAGAACGGCAGGGTGACGAGCTCGTCCTTCCAGGTGGCGCCGGCCAG
Organism: Quadrisphaera sp. GCM10027208; assembly: GCF_042658805.1. Lineage (NCBI taxonomy): Bacteria > Bacillati > Actinomycetota > Actinomycetes > Kineosporiales > Kineosporiaceae > Quadrisphaera > Quadrisphaera sp. GCM10027208. The sequence goes on along the minus strand of NZ_JBHSRC010000002.1, from coordinate 330,088 downwards.
GGCGCCCTCGACGACGTCCTCGGTCACCTCCTCGGCGACGTCCGGGGGGACGTCGGCGAGGTAGCCGGCGGCGGCGAACTCCGGGATGAACGGCGGGTCCAGGCTCATCAGGTCGACGGAGGTGTCGTTGCCGGCCAGGCGCCGGACGAGCTGCTCGCGCTGACCGGGGGCGTCCCGCGGCAGCCGCTGCAGGTCGATCTGGTACGCCCCGCCGGACTCCTCGGTGCACTGCTCGGCGATCCGCTCCTGCCCGCCGGCGTCCGGGTTGACGTACCAGGTGAGCGTCGGGGGACCACCCGCCTCACCACCGCACGCCGTGAGGGTGAGCAGGGCACCGACGGCGACCGCGGCCGCCCCCGCCCCGCTGCGTCCCGAAGGTCGTCGTGCCACGAGTCCCCTCCTCGCCAGCCGTCGGCCACCCGGCGTCGTCGCCGGTGTGTCCCCCGGTCCTACCGCCCGCGACGTCCGTGCGCCACCCGGACGCCGGTACCGTCCCACCGGTGAACGACCCGAGCCCCCCGCTGGAGCGGGCGCTGGTGGCGCTGCGCGACAGCGCATCGGACCTGCCGGAGCACGTCGTCGAGCAGCTCGTCGACCGCTGGCACAGGTGGGGCCCGGACGTCCTCGACGGCCTCGCCGACGTCTACCCGGACGCCGAGGAGCTCACCGCGCGGGTAGCCGCCCGGGTCGGGGCCGCCGCGGCCGCCCGACGGCCGGCGCTGCGTCACCGGGACGCCCAGCGGCTGCTGCGCCCTGACTGGTTCCAGCAGCCGGACGTCGTCGGCTACGTCGCCTACGCCGACCGGTTCGCCGGCACCCTGCGCGGGGTCGCGGACCGGATCGGCTACCTGCGCGAGCTCGGGGTCGGCTACCTGCACCTCATGCCGCTGCTGGCGACGCGCACGGACGTCGACCCGTCCGCCGAGGGCGGTGACGACGGCGGCTACGCGGTCGCCGACTACCGGCGGGTCCGTCCGCACCTGGGGACGGTGCAGGACCTGGCCGACCTCGCGGACCGGCTGCACGAGGCCGGCATCTCGCTGACGGTCGACCTCGTCCTCAACCATGTCGCCCGCGAGCACGAGTGGGCGGTCGGCGCCCGCGCAGGCGACGAACGGCTCAGCCGGTTCTTCCACGTGTTCGCCGACCGGACGACGCCGGCCGCCTACGAGCGGACCCTGCCGGAGGTGTTCCCCGACTTCGCCCCCGGCTCCTTCACCCACGACCCTGATCTCCTCGGCGGCCGCGGCGGCTGGGTGTGGACGACGTTCAACTCCTTCCAGTGGGACCTCAACTGGGCCAACCCCGAGGTGCTGCTGGAGATGCTGGGAGTCGTGCTGGACCTGGCGAACCTCGGCGTCGACGTCCTGCGCCTGGACGCGGTCGCCTTCATCTGGAAGCGGATGGGCACCGACTGCCAGGGGCAGCCGGAGGTCCACGCGATCGTCCAGGCGCTACGGGCGGCGACCCGGGTGGCGGCCCCGAGCGTCGTGTTCAAGGCCGAGGCGATCGTGGCGCCGGACCGGCTCACCGCCTACCTGGGCACCGGTCGGCGCGCCGGCCGGGTGAGCGACCTCGCCTACCACAACTCGTTCATGGTGCAGCTGTGGTCGGCCCTCGCCACGGGGCGGGCCGACCTGGCCCGGCAGTCGTTGACGGGACGGCCGCCCAAGCCGGTCGGGACCGCGTGGGCCACCTACGTCCGGTGCCACGACGACATCGGCTGGGCGGTGGACGACGCGGACGCCGCCGCGGTGGGACTGTCCGGCTGGGCGCACCGGTCGTTCCTGTCCGCGTTCTACTCCGGCCGGTACCCCGGATCCTTCGCCCGCGGGCTGGTCTTCCAGCACAACCCGGCCACCGGTGACGCACGGATCAGCGGGTCCGCGGCCGCCCTCGCCGGGCTGGCGGCGGCGCTCGAGCACGACAGCGCCGAGGAGGTCGACCTGGCCCTCGGCCGGCTGTTCCTGCTGCACGCCGCGGTCTACGGCTTCGGCGGCGTCCCGCTGCTCTACAGCGGTGACGAGCTCGCGCACCTCGGCGACCCGCACTGGGCGGCCGAGCCCGGCCACGCGGCGGACAACCGGTGGGTGCACCGGCCGCGGATGGACTGGGCGCTCGCCGAGCAGCGGCACGACCCCGCCACGGTCCCGGGCCGGGTGTTCGCCGGGCTGCGGCACCTCGCCGCGGTCCGCGCCGGTCTGCCGTCGCTGCACGCGGCCGTCGAGTCGGTACCGCTGGACGTCGGCAACGACGCCGTGCTGGCCCTGCTGCGACGGCACGCCGCCGGGACCCTCGTCCAGCTCTACAACGTCAGCTCCGCCTGGCAGCGGGTGCCCGCCGGACGGGTCCGCGCCGCCGGGCTCCAGCGGCTGTGGGAGCACGTCTCGGGGTTCGCCCCGCACACCGAGCCGGGCGCCTCCGGCGACGAGCTGGCCGTGCCGCCGTACGCGGCGTGGTGGCTCGGTGAGCGTGACGAGGAACGCCCCCCGGGCGGCCGCGCCGCGGGCCGCCGAGGGGTGGCCGGCGCTCGAGTACGGCAGGATGCGGTGCCGTGATCGCGCCCCGGACACCCACCGAGGCCTGGCGGGCCCTCGAGGAGGGCAACGCCAGGTTCGTCCACGGCGAACCGGCCCACCCCCGGCAGGACGCGTCGCGACGGGCCGAACTCGTCGACGGCCAGCGGCCCTGGGCGCTCGTGCTGGGCTGCTCGGACTCCCGCGTCGCCGCCGAGACCGTCTTCGACCAGGGCCTGGGTGACCTGTTCGTCGTCCGCACGGCCGGGCACGTGCTCGACAGCGGCGTCCTGGGGTCCGTCGAGTTCGGCGTCGACGTACTCGGCATCCCGCTCGTCGTCGTCCTCGGCCACGACGGTTGCGGCGCGGTGGCGGCGACCGTCGAGGCGGTCGAGTCCGGTGTCCTGCCCGGTGGCTACGTCCGGGACGTCGTCGAACGCGTGCTGCCGTCGGTGCTGACCGGCCGGCGCGGCGGCGCCACCGACCTGCACGGCCTGGTCGCCGAGCACGTCCGGCACACCGCCCGGCTCCTCGCGGAGCGGTCCGTGGTGCTCTCCGACGCCCTGGAGGCGAGGCGCTGCGCGGTCATCGGCCTCACCTACGCCCTGGCCGACGGACGGACCCGGCTCGTCGACGGCGTCGGTGACCTCACCGACTGACCAGCCGGCCGCGCCGGTGGAGCTGGCCCGCGCCGACGGCGTCCTCGGCGAGCTCGTCCTGCGCCGTCGCCGGATCGACGGGCGGGCCGCCGTCGAGCTGGTGAGCAACGGCGTCCTGCTGATGGACTCGGCGGACACCTCCACCGAGCGGCGCCTCGCCGCCGAGGTGCTCGCCCGGGTCGACGCGCCGGCCCCGCACCTGCTCGTCGGCGGGCTGGGGCTGGGGTACACCGTCGCCGCCGCCCTCGCCGATCCCCGACCGGTGCGGGTCACCGTCGTGGAGGTCGAGCCGGACGTCGTGCGCTGGGTGGGCGCCGGACTCGTCCCCGACCACCCGGACCTGCTCGCCCACCCGCGTGTCGACGTCCTCGTCGGTGACGTCGCCGACGTGCTCGGCCAGGTGCCTCCCGGGTCCCTGGACGCCGTCCTGCTGGACGTCGACAACGGCCCGCACTTCCTCGTGCACCCGGGCAACGCGCGGGTCTACGGCAGCGGGGTGCTCGACGTGGCCCGGGCGGCGCTGCGCCCGGGCGGGCTGCTCGCCGTGTGGTCGGGCCACGAGGCACCCGACCTGGCCGAGCGGCTGGTGCGCGTCTGCGGGCGCTGCGACGTCGAACGGCTCACGGTGCGACGGTCCGGGCGCGAACTGGAGTACCTGCTCTACCTCGGCGGGACGCCGAGAAGCCGCGGCACGCGGCGCCGGTAGGCCTCGTACTCGGCGCCGAAGCGCTCCAGCAGCGCCTGCTCCTCCTTGCCGGACTTGACGTGCAGCACGACCGCGAGCGACGTCCAGGCGGCCAGCGGCCGCACCCGGCGTCGCAGCACGGCGACCCCGAGCCCGCCGACGAGCAGGCCGGCGTAGATCGGGTTGCGGCTCACCGCGTACGGGCCGCTGGTGAGCAGCCGGCCCTGCCTCGGCGGGGCGATCCACGGGGAGAGCTGGCGGCCCTGGGCGCGGGCGCCGGCCTCGGCGAGCTCGCCACCGGCGGCGGTCAGCACGCCTGCCCCGGCGGCGGCCGCGGCGGGCAGCCGCCAGCGCGGCCGGCCCGGCCAGGCGAGCACGGCCAGCGCGGTGAACTGGCTGGCGACGAGGGGGTACCGGGAATCCACGGACCCCACCCTGGCACGCCGCAACGGCACCGGCCACGATGAGCACATGACGAACGAGGCGACGCCCGAGGCGCAGGAGTACCGGATCGAGCACGACACGATGGGCGAGGTGCGGGTGCCGGCATCGGCGCTGTACCGGGCGCAGACCCAGCGGGCGGTGGAGAACTTCCCCATCAGCGGCAGCCGGCTGGAGCGTGGGCTCATCGAGGCACTGGCCCGGGTGAAGAAGGCGGCCGCACGAGCCAACGCCGAGCTCGGCGTCCTGGAGCCGGACCTGGCCGACGCCGTGGCGCAGGCCGCTGACGAGGTGGCCCGGGGCCTGCACGACGAGCACTTCCCCGTCGACGTGTTCCAGACCGGCTCCGGGACGTCGTCGAACATGAACGCCAACGAGGTCATCGCCACCCTGGCGAGCCGGCGGCTAGGCCGGGACGTCCACCCCAACGACCACGTGAACGCCTCGCAGTCGAGCAACGACACCTTCCCGACGTCGGTGCACGTGGCGGCCACGGCGGGCGTCGTCCGCGACCTCGTCCCGGCCCTGGAGCACCTCGCGAGCACGCTGCGCGCCAAGGCCGACGAGCTCATGGACGTGGTCAAGTCCGGGCGCACCCACCTCATGGACGCCACCCCGGTCACGCTGGGCCAGGAGCTCGGCGGCTACGCCGCCGCGGTCGAGCACGGCATCGAGCGACTGCACGCGGCGCTGCCGCGGGTCGCCGAGGTGCCGCTCGGCGGGACCGCGGTCGGCACCGGCATCAACACCCCTGCCGGCTTCCCCCAGCGGGTGATCGAGCTGCTGGCGCAGGAGACCGGCCTGCCGATCACCGAGGCCCGTGACCACTTCGAGGCCCAGGGCGCCCGGGACGGGCTGGTCGAGCTGTCCGGCGTCCTGCGGGTCATCGCCGTGAGCCTCACCAAGGTGTGCAACGACCTGCGCTGGATGGGCTCGGGGCCGAACACCGGGCTCGCCGAGCTGCGCATCCCGGACCTGCAGCCCGGCTCGTCGATCATGCCCGGGAAGGTGAACCCGGTTGTCCCCGAGGCGGTGCTCATGGTGTGCGCCCAGGTCGTCGGCAACGACGCCACCGTGGCCTGGGCCGGCGCCTCCGGGTCCTTCGAGCTCAACGTCATGATCCCGGTGATGGCGCGCAACGTGCTGGAGTCGGTACGGCTGCTGGCCAACGCCTCCCGCGTGCTCGCCGACCGCACCGTCGCCGGCCTGGAGGCGGACGTCGAGCGCTGCCGCCGCTACGCCGAGGCGTCGCCGTCCGTGGTCACCCCCCTGAACCGGATCATCGGCTACGAGGCCGCCGCCAAGATCGCCAAGCACGCGGTGACCGCCGGGACGACGATCCGCGAGGCCGTGGCCGACCTCGGCTTCGTCGAGCGGGGCGAGATCACCGCAGAGCAGCTGGACGCCGCGCTCGACGTCCTGGCGATGACGCGGCCACCGCAGTCCTGAGCCACGGCCTACTCGCTACAGCGTGATCTGCTCCAGCATCTCCGTGACGAGGGCGGCGACGGGGGACCGCTCGCTGCGGGTGAGTGTGACGTGCGCGAACAGCGGGTGCCCCTTGAGCGCCTCGATGACCGCGGCGACGCCGTCGTGCCGGCCGACACGGAGGTTGTCTCGCTGCGCGACGTCGTGGGTGAGGACAACCCTGCTGTTCTGCCCGATCCGGCTCAGCACGGTGAGCAGCACGTTGCGCTCGAGGGACTGCGCCTCGTCGACGATGACGAACGCGTCGTGCAGGCTGCGGCCGCGGATGTGGGTGAGCGGCAGCACCTCGAGCATCCCCCGGTCGAGCACCTCCTCGATCACCTCGCGGCCGACGAGGGCGTCGAGGGTGTCGAACACGGCCTGCCCCCACGGGTTCATCTTCTCGGCCTCGGAGCCCGGGAGGTAGCCGAGGTCCTGACCGCCCACCGCGTACAGCGGGCGGAAGACGACGACCTTGCGGTGCTGGCGGCGCTCGAGCACGGACTCCAGGCCGGCGCACAGCGCGAGCGCGGACTTGCCGGTGCCCGCGCGGCCGCCGAGCGAGACGATCCCCACCTCGGGGTCCAGGAGCAGGTCGATGGCGATGCGCTGCTCGGCGCTGCGTCCGTGCACCCCGAGGACCCCCCGGTCACCGCGCACGAGACGGACCTGCTTGTCGGGGCCCACCCGTCCCAGGGCCGAACCACGTGGTGAGAGCAGCACGAGGCCGGTGTGGCAGGGCAGGTCACGGGCCTCGTGGAGGTCCAGGCGCTCGTGCTCGTACAGGTCGGCCATCTGCTCGGCGGTGACGTCGAGCTCCGCCGTACCCGTCCACCCGGAGTCGACCGCGAGCTCGGCGCGGTACTCCTCCGCCGCCAGGCCGACCGCGGCCGCCTTGACCCGCATCGGCAGGTCCTTGGACACCACGGTGACGTCGTGTCCCTCGGTCGCGAGGTTCTTCGCGACCGCGAGGATGCGACTGTCGTTGTCCCCGAGGCGGAAGCCGGCCGGCAGCCCGTTCGGGTCGGTGTGGTTGAGCTCGACCCGCACGGTGCCTCCGTCGTCCCCGACCGGCAGGGGCGCGTCGAGACGACCGTGCTGCACCCGCAGGTCGTCGAGCAGCCGCAGGGCCTCGCGGGCGAAGTAACCGAGTTCGCTGTGGTGGCGCTTGCCCTCCAGCTCGGTGATCACCACGACCGGCAGCACGACCTCGTGCTCGGCGAAGCGCAGCATCGCGCGGGGGTCGGACAGCAGGACGGAGGTGTCCAGGACGTACGTGCGGCGCTCAGGACGGCGGGTCGTGGCCACTGCAGCTCCCTGTCCGGCGCGGACGCGCCGGGTCACTCGCGGTCGGGGTCCGGTCGGCCCGCCGTCAGGGACGGCGGCCGGGTCCGGCCCGCCTCCCGGAGCACAGATCGCTCCATCGATGGGCCTCCCGCTCGGGCGGCACCGGACCGCCCGACCTCACCGACGCTAGCCGTGGTCCGGACCGGTGTGGTGCGCAACACGCCGATAGCGTGTCCGCCGTGGCCAGCAGCCTGTACCTCGCCGCCTCGGAGGCCGAGAGCGGCAAGTCCGCGGTGGCCCTCGGCCTGTTCGACCTCATCACCCGGCGGGTCGGCCGGGCCGCCGTCTTCCGGCCGGTGGTCCGTGGCGGGGACGTCCCCGACCCGGTGGTCACGCTGCTGCGCGACCGGTACCGGCTCGACGTGCCCTACGAGGACTGCGTCGGGATCACCTACGACGACGTGCACGCCGACCCCGAGCGTGCCGTCGCCGACGTCCTGGCCCGCTACCGGGAGCTGGAGAAGCACAGCGACGCGGTCCTCGTCGTCGGCACGGACTTCACCGACGTCGGCGCGCCGACCGAGCTGGCGTTCAACGCCCGCCTCGCCGCCAACCTCGGCTCTCCGGTGCTGGCCGTCGTCCCCGGTGGCGGCCGCCCCGCCGAGGACGTCCACGCCGCCGCGGAGCTGACCTGCTGGACGCTGCGCTCGGAGCACGCGTCCGTCGTCGGCGTCGTCGTCAACCGGGTCGAGCCCCGGGACCTCGACGCCGTCCGGGCGGTCTTCGCCGACGGCGAGCTGAACGGTGCGCCGGTGTGGGTCCTGCCCGCGGAGCCGTTGCTCAGCGCCCCCACCGTGGGCCAGGTCGCCGCCGCCTGTGACGCCGAGCTGCTCTTCGGAGACGAGGACCTGCTGCACCGGGAGGCCCGGGGCTTCGTCGTCGCCGCGATGACGCTGCCCCGGGTGCTCGACTACCTCACCGAGGAGTCCGTCGTCATCACCCCGGGCGACCGGGAGGAGGTGCTCGTCGGGCTGCTCATGGCCGACCGTGCCGACACCTTCCCGAGCCTCAGCGGCGTCCTGCTGACCGGCGGGATCCCGCTGGACGACCCGATCCGCCGCCTCGTGGAGGGCGTCGGGTCCCCGTTGCCGGTGCTGTCCACCGCGGGGAACACCTTCGTGACCGCCCAGCGCGCCTCCGCCGTCCGGGGCGCCATCACCTCGGGCAGCGACCGGAAGGTGCAGACGGCGCTGGCCCTCGTCGAACGGCACATGGACGGGGAGGGGCTGCTCGACCGGGTCGACGTCCTGCGCAGCGACGTCGTCACCCCACTGATGTTCTCCCACGACCTGATGGAACGGGCCCGCTCGGACCGCCGGCTCATCGTGCTGCCCGAGGGGGACGACGACCGGGTGCTCCGGGCAGCGGACACGGTCCTGCGCCGCGGGATCGCCGACCTCGTCGTCCTCGGCGACCCCTCGGACGTCGCGGCGCGGGCGGCCCGGCTCGGTCTGGACCTGTCGGCGGCCCGGGTACAGGACCCGCAGGACCCGGTGCTGCGGGAGAGGCTGGCGCAGGAGTACGCCCGGCTGCGCGCCCACAAGGGCCTCACCCTGGAGGCTGCTCGGGACATCGTCGTGGACGTGTCCTACTGCGGCACGCTGATGGTCCACCTGGGGATGGCCGACGGGATGGTCTCGGGCGCCTCGCACACCACCGCGCACACGGTCCGGCCGGCGTTCGAGGTGATCGGCACCGCGCCGGGGGTCTCCGTCGTCTCCAGCGTGTTCTTCATGCTGCTGGCGGACCGGGTGCTCGTGTACGGGGACTGCGCCATCGTCCCGGACCCGACCGCCGAGCAGCTCGCCGACATCGCCGTCTCCTCGGCGCGCACCGCCCGCCAGTTCGGCGTCGAGCCACGGGTGGCGATGCTGTCGTACTCCACCGGGACGTCCGGCTCCGGGGCGGACGTCGAGAAGGTCCGGGAAGCGACCCGGCTGGCCCGGGAGCGCAGTCCTGGCCTGGACGTCGAGGGGCCCATCCAGTACGACGCGGCGGTGGACGCCGGTGTCGCCCGCACGAAGCTCCCGGACAGCACCGTCGCCGGCCGGGCCACCGTGTTCGTCTTCCCGGACCTCAACACCGGCAACAACACGTACAAGGCCGTGCAGCGCAGCGCCGGCGCGGTCGCCGTCGGTCCGGTGCTGCAGGGACTGCGCAAGCCGGTGAACGACCTGTCCCGGGGCGCCACGGTGCAGGACATCGTCGCCACCATCGCCATCACCGCCGTCCAGGCGCAGTCCGTGGGAGTGGACCGGTGAGTGGCCGGGTACTCGTGCTCAACACCGGGTCGTCGTCGGTGAAGTACTCCCTGCTCGACCCCGGCTCCGGCCACGTCGACGCCTCCGGGCTGGCCGAGCGGATCGGCGTCGGCGGCGGGCGGCTCACCCACCGGGGGCCGGACGGCGAGACGGTCACCGACCTGGACCTGCCGGATCACGAGGCGGCGCTGTCCGCCGTCCTGGAGGCCTTCGCCACCCACGGTCCCCGCCTCGCCGAGGCCGGACTGGTCGCCGTGGGCCACCGCGTCGTCCACGGCGGGAACCGGTTCTCCGCCCCGGCGAGGGTGGACGCCGAGCTCGTCGACGTCGTCCGCTCGCTCGTGCCGCTCGCGCCCCTGCACAACCCGGCGAACGTCGAGGGCCTCGAGGTCGCGCTGCGGATGCTGCCCGACGTGCCGCAGGTCGCCGTGTTCGACACCGCCTTCCACCAGAGCCTGCCGCCCGCGGCGTACACCTACGCGGTACCGCGGGAGTGGCAGCGCGACCACGGGGTCCGCCGGTACGGGTTCCACGGCACGTCGCACGCCTACGTCTCGCGGGAGGCCGCGCGCCTGCTCGACCGGCCGCCCGAGGACGTCGAGCTCATCGTGCTGCACCTCGGCAACGGGGCCAGCGCGTGCGCGGTGCGCGGTGGCCGCAGCGTGGAGACGTCGATGGGGCTGACCCCGCTCGAGGGCCTGGTCATGGGTACCCGCTCCGGGGACGTCGACCCGGCCCTGGCGGCGCACCTGCAGCGGGTGGCCGGCCTCGGCATCGACGAGGTCGACGCGGCCCTCAACCGCCGCAGCGGACTGCTGGCGCTGGCCGGGGCGAGCGACCTGCGCGAGGTGCACCGGCTGGCGGCCTCGGGTGACGTCGAGCAGGCCCGCGCCGCCGAGCTGGCCCTCGACGTGTACTGCCACCGGATCCGCAAGTACGTCGGCGCCTACTACGCCGTCCTCGGCCGGCTGGACGCCGTCGTGCTCACCGGCGGGGTCGGGGAGAACGACCAGGTGGTCCGGGAGCGCTCACTGCGGGGTCTCGAGGGGCTCGGCATCGAGCTCGACCAGGACGCGAACGCCCGGCCCGACAAGGGTGCCCGGCGGATCTCCACCGCGTCCTCGCCGGTCGCGGTGCTCGTCGTCCCGACGAACGAGGAGCTCGAGATCGCCCGCCAGACCCTCTCCCTCCTCACTTCGTGATCATGCAATCCCGCCACCCCCTCACCACGCGCACCCCGCCCGTGATCATGCAATCCCGCCACCCCCTCCCCCGCCCCCATTCGTGATCATGCAATCCCGCCACCCCCTCACCACGCGCACCCCGCCCGTGATCATGCAATCCCGCCACCCCCTCACGAGGGCGGCGACGGGGTCACAGGAGAGGGCGGGGTCTCACGCGTCCGGCACAGAATGCTGGGTTCGACGCCACTTTCACGGCGTGTCGCGCCACCAACCCAGCATTCTGCGAGCGCAAAAGGTCTCGCGCGGGGTGGCGGGATTGCATGATCACGAGTTGGGGCGGGGTAGGGGGTGGCGGGATTGCATGATCACGGCAAGGTGTGCGGGGTGGCGGGATTGCATGATCACGAGGGGGGTCAGGAGCCGAATCGGCGGTCCCGGTGGGCGTAGGCGCGCAGCGCCCGCAGGAAGTCGACCCGGCGGAAGTCGGGCCACAGCGCCTCGCAGAAGTACAGCTCGGTGTGCGCGCTCTGCCAGAGCAGGAACCCCGACAGCCGCTGCTCGCCGGAGGTCCGGATGACGAGGTCGGGGTCCGGCTGACCCTTGGTGTAGAGGTGCTCGGCGATGTGCTCGACGTCGAGCAGGCCGGCGAGCTCCTCGATCGTGGTGCCGCGGCTGGCGTGCTCGTGCAGCAGCGCTCGCACCGCGTCGGCGATCTCCCGGCGGCCGCCGTAGCCGACGGCGACGTTGACGTGCAGACCCTGGACGTCGCGGGTGGCCTCGGCGACCTCCTTGAGCCGACGGGCGGTCGCCTCCGGCAGCAGGTCCAGGGCCCCGACCGGGTGCACCCGCCAGCGGGCCGCCGCCCCGAGCCGACCGACGACCCCCTCGATCACCTCGAGCAACGCGGCAAGCTCCTCCGCGGGGCGGTTGAGGTTGTCGGTGGAGAGCATCCACAGCGTCACGACCTCGACCCCGGCCTCCTCACACCACTCGAGGAACTCCAGCACCTTCTCCGCACCGGCCTCGTGGCCGCTGCGGGTGTCGGCGCCGGAGGCGCGGGCCCAGCGCCGGTTGCCGTCGAGGATGACTCCGACGTGGCGCGGCACCCGGTCCGCAGGCAGTGAACGAGCGAGCCGGCGCTCGTACAGTCGGTACAGCGGGTGGGGTCGCGCCATGACCGTCCCGACCTCCTGCTCGCCGTGCTCGCGCGTGACACCCTCAACCTACTGCGCCGCACGCGACGCCCCTCGCGCGCTACACCTACGGGCTCGTAGGTTACTGGTCCGTAGGTTAGAGTCGGAGCATGGACCACCAGCACCGCTCCCCCGGCGAGGTCGCCCACGCCGTCGCCGACTCGGTGAAGCCGCGCCTGCGCGGCTGGTTGCACCTCGGCACGTTCCCGGTGGCCGTGGTCGTGGCGATCGTGCTCGTGGCGCTCGCCCCGGACACCCGCACCCGGGTCGCCGTCGGGATCTTCGGCACCACCGCGGCGCTGCTGTTCGGCGTCAGCGCGCTCTACCACCGTGGCACGTGGTCGCCGCGCACCAACGCGCTGCTCAAGCGGCTGGACCACTCCAACATCTTCCTGATCATCGCCGGGACGTACACGCCGTTCGCCGTGCTGCTGCTGCCAGAGGGCTCCGGCCGGGTGCTGCTGTGGATGATCTGGGGGACGGCGGTCGCCGGGGTGCTGTTCCGGGTGCTGTGGGTCGGTGCCCCACGCTGGCTCTACGTGCCGGTGTACATCGCCATGGGATGGGTGGCGGTGGCCTTCGTACCGGACTTCCTGCGCGGCGGCGGGCCGGTCGTGCTGGCTCTCGTCGTCCTGGGCGGGCTGCTCTACACCGTCGGCGGCGTCGTCTACGGCATCAAGCGGCCCAACCCGAGCCCGCGCTGGTTCGGCTTCCACGAGGTGTTCCACGCCCTCACCGTGGCGGCGTTCCTCGCCCACGTGGCCGGGGTGTCGCTCGCGGTGCTCGCCGAGCCCGGCTGAGGCGCCCGGGGCGCCCGGGGCGCTCGGTGTCGCCCGGCTCGAGCAGCAGCGAGGCCACCGCTTCGCTCATCCCCCGGCGGCCCGGACGACGACGACGGTGCACGGGGCGTGCCGGCTGACCTGCTCGGCCACCGACCCCAGCCGCAGCCCGGCGAACCCCCCGCCGCCGCGCTCACCGACGACGAGAAGGTCTGCGTCGGCCGCCGCGGCCATCAGGGCCTGCGCCGACGGCCCGTGGACGACGTGCTGGTGCACCTCGACACCGGTGGTGTCGACGGCCGCGACGGCCTCGGCGAGGTGCCGCTCGGTGGCCCGCTGGCACTCCTCCATCGACGGGACGGTGCCGTAGGGGACACCCGTGTCCCGGATCGCGGTCGCGAGCACCCAGGCCCGGACGACGTGCAGCGGGCAGTGCCGCAGCCGGGCCTCCTCGATCGCCCACCTCAGGGCGTCGTCGGCGGCGGGCGACCCGTCGTGCCCGACGACGATGCCGCGGATCGGGGGGCTGAACTGCGGCGGCTCCCAGGGACTCATGGGGTCACCCTGGCACGTCGGGGCGTCGCTCAGCCACGGACCTCGGTCCCGACGGCGCGGGCGAGCTCGACCGGGTCGGTGGTGGGCGCGTCGCAGACGAAGCCGCGGCAGACGTAGGCGGCCGGTCGGCCCGCGACGAGGCCGCGGTAGCGCAGCAGCGGCAGTCGGTCTCCGCCGTCCGCGTCGCCGCCGTCCGGCTCCCCCCGGGCGACGACGAGCCCGGGGGCGGTGCCGGCGAGCGCGGTGCGGTGCAGCGCGTCGGTCGCCGGGTCGCCGGACGGGCCGACGACGGCGACCTCGCGCGGACCGTCGAGGAGCGCCTGCGCGACCGCGAGACCCCAGCCCGCGAACCGCGGGGCCTGACCGGCGAGGGCCGTCACGACGGCGAGGGCAGCCTCGGCGGAGCGCCGGTAGCGGTCCTCCCCGGTCAGCGCGGCGGCGGTGAGCAGCGCGCCGGCGGCGGCGGTCCAGCCGGACGGAGCGGCGTTGTCGGTGGGGTCGGAGGGCCTGCCCACGGCGGCGACGGCGGCGTCGGTGCCCGCCACGGAGGTGTCGTGGAACCCGCCGGCGCCGTCCGGGAACTCGGCGAGGACGACGTCCAGCAGGCCGACGGCGGCCTGGGCCCAGGAGGTCCTCCCGGTCGCCGCGGACAGCGCGAACAGGCCCTCGGCCAGGTCGCCGTAGTCCTCGAGCACCCCGGGGGCAGCGCCCGGCGTGCCGTCCCGGGAGGCGCGCACGAGGTGGCCGTCGTCGGTGCGGTGCACGGCCACCAGCAGGTCGCCGATCCGCTCGGCGGCGGCGACGAGGTCGGGTCGGTCGCACAGCGCGCCGGTCTCTGCCAGAGCCGCGACCGCCAGCCCGTTCCAGGCGGTGACCACCTTGTCGTCCCGGGCGGGCTGGGGTCGCTGCCGGCGCGCCTGGCGGAGCTGCTCGCGGACTCGCCGCCAGCGGGCGGCCTCGGGGTCGTGGTCCGGCGCGTCGGCGACGTCGCGGAGCATCCGCAGCGTCGACGCGCCGTGCTCGAAGGTGCCGCCGTCGGTCACCCCGAGCAGCTCGGCCGCCCACGCGGCGTCCGGCTCGCCGAGCACCTCCGTCAGCTGCTGCGGGGTCCACACGTACGTGGCCCCCTCGACGCCGTGACCGTCGACGACCGTGTCGGCGTCCAGGCTGGAGGCGAGCCCGCCGTGCGGCGTGCCGAGCGCGGCGAGCATCCAGTCGCAGGTCTCCTCGGCCACCCGGCGCCCGGTTCGCTCGCCGGTCAGCCGCCACCAGTGCAGGTAGACCCGGGCGAGCTGGGCGTTGTCGTAGAGCATCTTCTCGAAGTGCGGCACCACCCAGCCGGGGTCCACGGCGTAGCGGGCGAACCCACCCTCGAGCTGGTCGTACGTGCCGGAGCGGGCCATCGCCCGCAGGGTGCGTCCGGCGATCGCGGCGGCGTCGGCAGCGGTCGGGGCGTCGGTGGCGGCGTGCCGGAGCAGGAACTCCAGGACGGCGGACGGCGGGAACTTGGGTGCCCCGCCGAACCCCCCGTGGGTGCGGTCCTCCTGGGCGCCGAGCTGGCGGACCGCTCGCTCGAGGTCCTGCGCGGTGGGCGGGGCGGACCCCTCCGGCGTGCTCCGCCGGGACAGGGTCACAGCGATCCGGTCGGCCGCGGCGTCCATCTGGTCGCGCCTGTCCCGCCAGGCCTCGGCCACCGCCGTCAGCACCTGCCGGAAGGACGGCATCCCGTGCCGGGGCTCCGGCGGGTAGTACGTGCCGGCGTAGAAGGGGCGGCCCTCGGGGGTGAGGAACACCGTCATCGGCCAACCGCCCTGCCCGGTCAGGGCCTGGGTGGCGGCCATGTAGACGGCGTCGACGTCGGGCCGCTCCTCGCGGTCGACCTTGACGTTGACGAACGAGGTGTTCATCTGGGCCGCGGTCTCGTGGTCCTCGAAGGACTCGTGCGCCATGACGTGGCACCAGTGGCAGGCGGCGTACCCGACGCTCAGCAGGATCGGCACGTCGCGGCGGCGGGCCTCGGCGAAGGCCTCCTCACCCCACTGCCACCAGTCCACCGGGTTGTCGGCGTGCTGCAGGAGGTACGGGCTGATGGATCGTGCGAGCCGATTCGTCACCCGCTCACGCTAGCCCGCCCCCACGACACAGCCGAGGACGACGGTCAGGCCGTGGGGGCTCCGGCGGCCACCAGGGCGTCGAACGCACCGGCGTCGGCGACGTCGGTGAAGCCCATCTCGCGCAGGATGGACGCGGCGGCGGCGGACCGGTTGCCGGTGCGGCAGTACAGGACGTAGCCGCCCTGCGGGTCGAGCTCGGCCACCTGCGCGGAGAAGTCCGGGGACTGCACGTCGATGTTGCGGGCGCCCTCGACGTGGCCGGCGGCGAACTCCTCCGGCGTGCGGACGTCGATCACCAGCGGCTCGCCGGAGGCGATGAGCTCGACCGCGGTCGGCGCGTCGACGACCCGGACGCCGCCGGCGTCCGCGGACGCCACCGCAGCCGGGCCGGCCGGCGCCTGGGGGTCCGCGGCCTCACCGCAGGAGGCGGTGGCCAGGACGGCGGCGAGGGCGACGGCGGCCAGGGCGGCCGGACGGGAAGACGGCTTCATACCCCCCAGGGTATCTCAGGACGGCGGGGCTGCCGGGGGACGACCCGGCTCGCCAGGGTCGTCGCCAGGGTCGTCGCTGGAGCCGGCGCCCGGGTTCCCGTCACCGTCGTCCGGTCTTCCGTCGAGACCTGCCCGCTGATCTGTCTGCTCCTGCGCAGCACGCTCGGCGGCGGCGTCCCGCTCCTCGCGGTACTTCATCCGACGCAGCCGCCGCGACATGTTGATGAACAGCAGCACCGCGGCGATGACCACCGCGAAGGTGGCGAGGAACCCGATCAGCCCCGGGCTGATCGAGTTCGGGTCAAGGCCCTCGCCGTCGGTGCCGGCGGCGAGCAACGACGACGCCGGGACGACGGCCAGTGCCGCCGGGAGCGCGCTCACCGACCCGCCGCCGACGTGTCACGGATCCCGGCGAACAGGTCGTCCTCGGGCTCCTTCGTCGGCACCAGCGAACGGGCCAGCTCGTAGTCCTCCGTCGGCCACACCCGCGCAGCCAGCTCGTGGTCGATGGCGAAGAAGCTGCCGTTCGGGTCCACCTGGGTGGCGTGCGCCAGCAGCGCCCGGTCCCGCACCGGGAAGTACTCGGCGCACGGCACCCGCGTGGTGATCCGACGCTCCTCGCGGTCCTCCCAGCGCGCGAGCCAGTCGGCGAACGGCGACTCGCGTCCCTCGTGCAGCAACGCCTCGTGGTAGGCCTGCATCCGGGCCCTGTGGAAGGTCTGGTTGTAGTACAGCTTGAGCGGCTGCCACGGCGGCTCCTCGCCCGGGTAGCGCTCCGGGTCCCCGGCGGCCTCGAACGCCTCGACCGACACCTTGTGGCACATGATGTGGTCGGGGTGCGGGTAGCCACCGTTCTCGTCGTACGTCGTCATCACGTGCGGACGGAACCGACGCACCAGGCGGACGAGCGGCTCGGCGGCGACGTGCAGCGGCTGCAGCGCGAAGCACCCCTCGGGCAGCGGCGGCGGCGGGTCGCCCTGCGGCAGCCCCGAGTCGACGAACCCCAGCCACTCGTGCCGGACGCCGAGGATCCGCACCGCCTCGGCCATCTCCCGCCGACGCACCTCAGGCATGTCCCGCAGGATCGCCGGGTCGTCGGCCAGCGCGGGGTTGAGGATGTCGCCGCGCTCCCCACCCGTGCAGGTGACGACCATGACCTCGACGCCCTCGGCGACGTAACGGGCCATCGTCGCCGCTCCCTTGCTCGACTCGTCGTCCGGGTGCGCGTGCACAGCCATCAGCCGCAGCGGCTCGTCGCCCACGTGGCCTCCTCGTCGTCGGTCCGGTCGGTGCCGACGTCCGGGTCTGAGGGACAATCGGCGGGAACCATCATTCACGCCCGTCCCCGCGCCGACGCCACCGGGAGCACGATGTCACACCCACCGACCCGTCCGGCCGACCGCTACGGCGACCGCACCGGTCGCCGTCCCGGCGCGGTCGTCGCCCTGCTCGTGCTCGGCGCGGTGTTCGTCGGCTGGGTCCTCTGGGCCGGCGTCGGCGCCGCGGACCGGGACGTCCGGTGGAGCGACGTCGGCTACCGGATCGTGGACGCCACCACCGTCGAGGTGACGTTCTCGGTGGTCAAGGACCCGGAGGCGACCGCGGAGTGCACCCTGGAGGCGCTCGACCAGCGCTTCGCCGTCGTCGGGCTGGCCACCGTCGAGGTCGGGCCGGCCGAGGAGCAAGGGGTCCGCAGCACAGGCGTCGTTCGCACCTCCGAGCCGGCGGTGACGGGCGTCGTCGACAGCTGCCGGATCGTGTGACCGTCCGCCGTCACCAGCGGTACACGCGGACCGACTGTTATCCTGTTCTCTTCCCGCACCACCGGGGCCTCCGCAGCAGAGCCGAGGCCCTGAGCGACGGCGTGCCGCCGACACCGTTCGGACGACGACCCAGGGCCCGGCCCGGGACGGCACTACGTACCACGAGGAGACCACACCACCGTGACCGAGACCACGCACACCCAAACCACGCACACCCAGACCACGCGCACCCAGACCTGGCTGACCCAGGAGGCCTACGACCGCCTCAAGGCCGAGCTCGACCACCTGACCGGGGAGGGCCGGACCGAGATCGCCAAGCGGATCGAGGCCGCCCGCCAGGAGGGGGACCTGCGCGAGAACGGCGGGTACCACGCCGCGAAGGAGGAGCAGGGCAAGCAGGAGGCCCGGATCCGCCAGCTGGAGGACCTGCTGCGGCACGCCAAGGTGGGTGAGCCGCCCGCGGACGACGGCGTCGTCGAGCCGGGCATGGTGGTCGAGGCGAGGGTCGGGCAGACGACGATGAAGTTCCTGCTCGGCAGCCGGGAGAGCGCCGGGCACACCGAGCTCGACGTCTACAGCGAGAAGTCGCCGCTGGGTGTCGCCATCAACGGACGCAAGGCGGGCGAGACCGTCACCTACGTCGCCCCCAACGGCAAGGAGATGGACGTCGAGATCCTCTCGGCGACGCCGTTCTCCGGCTGATCCCGCTCAGGCGGAGGTGACCGGGTACCCCTCGGACCGCAACCGGTCGAGCACGGCATCGCAGTGCTCCGGACCCCGGGTCTCGAGCTGCAGCCCGATCTCGACCTCGTCGACGGACAGCGCGGCACCGGTGCGCACGTGCTCGACCTCGAGCACGTTGGCGTCGGCGTCGGCGAGGACGGCGAGCAGGCCGGCCAGCGAGCCGGGGCGGTCGGCGACCCGCACCCGCAGTGACAGGTAGCGCCCGGCTGAGGCCATCCCGTGCCGGATGACGCGCAGCAGCAGCAGCGGGTCGATGTTGCCACCGGACAGGACGACGACGACGGGCGGCTCGAACGCCCCGGGCTCGGCCATCAGCGCCGCGACGCCGACCGCCCCTGCGGGCTCGACCACCAGCTTGGCGCGCTCGAGCAGGTGCAGCAGGGCCTGGGAGATGGCCTCCTCCCCCACCGTCCGGATGTCGTCGACGAGCTCGCGGACCACCGCGAACGGCACGTCACCGGGGCGGCCGACCGCGATCCCGTCGGCCATCGTGGACATCCGCTCCAGCGGCACGGGGTGCCCGGCCGCCAGGGACGCCGGCCAGGCTGCCGCCTGACCGGCCTGGACGCCGACGACCCGGACGTCGGGTCGGAGGGCCCGGACCGCGGTGGCGATCCCGGCGAGCAGCCCGCCGCCGCCGGTGCAGACCACGACGGTCCGCACGTCCGGGCACTCCTCGAGGATCTCCAGGCCGACGGTGCCCTGGCCGGCGACGATGTCGACGTGGTCGAAGGGGTGGATGAGGACCGCCCCGGTCGCCTCCGCGTGCTCGCGGGCGCTGACCAGCGCCTCGTCGACGGTGCTGCCCTGCAGGACGACGTGGGCGCCGTACCCCTCGGTGGCCCGGATCTTCGGCAGCGCGGCGCCGACTGGCATGTACACGGTGGCACGCAGCCCCAGCAGCCGGGCGGCGAGCGCCACCCCCTGGGCGTGGTTGCCGGCACTGGCGGCGACGACGCCGCGGGCCTTCTCCTGCTCGCTCAGCCGGGCGATCCGGGTGTACGCGCCACGGATCTTGAAGGACCCGGCACGCTGCAGGTTCTCGCACTTGAGGTGCACCGGTCCGCCGACGAGCTCGGCGAGCGCCCGGGAGTACTCCAGCGGGGTCGGGCGCACCACCCCGGTCAGCAGCTCACGGGCCGCCTCGACGTCGGGGAGAGTGACCGGCAGCGTCGTCGGGGGCACGGGGCGTCATCCTCCCAGACGCTGGTCGCGGACGGTCGCGCCCTCCGCGTCGGCGTCTGAGTCCGAGTCCGAGTCGGCGTCCGAGTCCGCGCCGGTGTCCGAGTCCGAGTCGGCGTCCGAGTCCGCGCCGGTGTCCGAGTCAGCGTCCGTGCCGTCCGGGGTGACGGTCGGCGGCGGGAGCGGCCCCCCGTGGTCCGGCAGCTCGTCGAGCCGCTCGTGCTCGGGTTCCTCCCGCCCGCTGAGATAGAGGCCCACCGTGTTGACCACGGCCAGCAGCGGGACGGCGAACAGTCCGCCGACGATCCCGCCGGCGAGAATGCCGGTGGTCACGGCCAGCGCGACCGCGAGCGGGTGCAGGGCGACGGCCCGGCCGAGCAGCACGGGCTGCAGGACGTTGCTCTCCAGCTGCTGCACGCCGACGACGACCGCGAGCATGATCAGGGCCACGACGAACCCCTCCGTCACCAGTGCCACGAGCACGGCCACGGCGCCGGAGAAGATCGCACCGATGATCGGGACGAAGGCGGTGAGGAACACCAGGACGGCGATGGGGACGGCGAGCGAGGGGCCCAGCAGGATGACGGCTCCCAGGCCGATCCCGACGGCGTCGACGGTGGCGACGAGGATCGTCGCCCGGATGTAGGCGGTGAGCGTGACCCACGCGCGACGGCCGGCCCCGTCGATCCGCTCCCGGACGTCGCGAGGAGCCAGTCCGACCAGCCAGGCCCAGATCCGGCGTCCGTCGCCGAGGAAGAACAGGGTCGCGAACAGGGCGAGGAACAACCCGGTGACGACGTTGCTGAGGGTCACGGTCGCGGTCAGGGCACCGCTGACGATCGCGTCGCTGTTCGCCGAGAGCTGCTGGCGGGCCTGCTCGACGTACCCGTTGACCTGGGCCTCGTCCAGGCCCAGGGGACCGGTGACGAGCCACGTCTGCACCTGCTCGAACCCGCTGATGGCCTGGTCGCGCAGGTCGGCAAAGCTGCTCGCTATCCGCTGCCCGACGAGAGTGAACATCGCCACCACCGCGGCGACCGCGGTGACGATGGTGAGGCCGGCCGCCAGCAGCGACGGCATGCCCGTGCGGCGGAAGGTCCGTTGCAGCGGGGCCAGCAGAGCGGTGAGCAGCAGCGCGATGACCACCGCGACGGAGACGACGCTGACCTGGGCGGCGAGAAAGCCGACGCAGACGATGCCGACGGCGATGACGAGCAGCCGCCACGTCCAGTCCGACACCAGCCGGACGCCGTACGGGACGCGCACGTCGCGGTCCAGCGGCCGTGGGGCGGGTCGGGTCAGCCGGCTGCGCTGGATCATGGGGTCAGTGTGTCGCGCCCGGTGACGATCCGGTGGGCAAGGCGCGCGGCCGCCTGCGGGTGGTCACCGGCGAGCAGGCCGACTGCGAACAGCAGGTACCGTCCGTCGACGGCGACCGCCGGCGACTCCGGGACCCGCCAGCCGCCGGCGTGGTCGGTCGTCGCGGGCCGCAGCACCTGGCGGCGCACCGCCACCCCGCCGTGGCGCAGGACGCCGCCCGAGCCGACGACGGCCCGGACTCGTCGCAGGTCCCGCCCGGCGCTCCCCGGACCGGCCGCCCGGGCGTGCCGGCGCAGCGCGACGGTGACCGCCAGCTCGGCGAGCCGGGCGTCCTCGGCGGTCTCCTCGGCGGTGACGGGCACCATCGCGACGTCCTCGGCGCGGCGCTGCGCGGCGTCGTGCAGGCGGGCCGCCTCGCCCGCCCCGACGAGCCGCTCGGCGACGGCGGCCTCCACGACACCCGGCGCCCCCCACCGCATGCCGAGGTCCCCCTCGACGGTGCGAGCCCGCCACAGCGGGGCGACCACCTCCTTGCGCAGGGCTGCGTCCTCTCCCTCGGGGGTGAGCACGGAGTACACGTCGGTGGTGGCGCCGCCGACGTCGACGACGAGCACGTCGCCGAGGCCGGGCACACCCTGGTCCGGCGCGCCGTCGGCGAGCACCTCGACCCCCGCCAGGACGACGTCCGGCGTCGGGCCGCGGACCAGCCGGGCGAACGTGGGCCCGCGGGACAGGCCCTTGCCGCCGATGACGTGCTGGAGGAACGCGTCGCGGATCGCGGCCCGGGCGCCGGCCGGCTCGAGCACCCCGATCCGGGGCAGCACGTTGGCGGCAGGCACGACGCGGCGTCCGGTGGCGCGCAGCAGCTCCTGCGCGCGGGGGGTGGCGTCGGCGTTGCCGGCGAGGACGACCGGGACGCCGATCCTGGCCCGGGCGAGCCGCTCGGCGTTGTGCAGCAGGACCTCGGCGTTGCCGCCGTCGGTGCCGCCGACGAGCAGCACGAGGTCCGGGGCGGCGGCGCGCAGGGCCCGCACGTCGGCCGGCGCGAGCGGCCCGGCGTGCACGTGCACGACCCGCGCCCCGGCGGACAGCCCGACACGGTGCCCGGCCTCGGCGGTGACGGCCCGCTCGTAGCCGACGACGGCGAGGCGCAGCCCCCCGCCGGCCGAGGAGCAGGCCAGCACGTGCTCGGCGGCCAGCGGCGTCCCGGCCCGGCCGGCGAGGTCCTCGACCACCCGGTGCAGACCGTCGAGGACGTCGCCGGGCACCGTCGTCGGCACCGACGCGGTGGCGAGCACGGCGCCGGTCCGGGTGTCGACGGCGACCCCCTTGGTGAACGTGGAGCCGACGTCCACGCAGGCGACGACGGGCACGCCAGCACGTGACGCACGCTGCCGGCGTGCCGCCGAGGCCGGGGTCAGGTTCGTCACCGGGCCAACGGTAGGCAGGTGGTCTCAGCCCTCCAGCAGCCGCTGGGCGAGGTGCTCCCCCTGCCGGGCGCCCGGCGGGACGAGGAACACCGCCGATCCGATGGGCGTCGTCCACTCGTTGAGCAGGTCGAGCTCGTCGAGCCGGCGCTGGATCGGGACGAACTGGCGGACGACGTCGGCCTGGTAGGTGACGAAGACCAGGCCGCTGTTGCTCAGCTCTCCCGGCGCCGGCGGGTCGTCGTAGCTGTACGAGCGGCGCAGGAACCGCTCGTCCGGGTTCTCCGAGCGGGCCCGGCGCAGGTGCGCGAACGTCTCGATGACGGGGAACCCGAGGGCGGTGCGCGCCTCGAGGTCCGGCTCGTCGTGCTCGCGGGTGCCGGTCAGCGGGGCGCCGGTGTCCAGCCGGCGGCCGATCACCTGCTCGCGGGCCGGCCGGTCCAGCTGGTCCCAGGTGTCCAGGTGCATCGCGATCCGTCGGACGACGACGGACGTGCCGCCGCGCAGCCACGCCGGGGCCTCGTCGCCGTGCCAGACCAGCCGGTCGTCGGGCCCCCCGGGGACGAGGTTGCGGGTGCCGTCGAGCTGACCCATGAGGTTGCGGTGGGTGGTGCCCGCCGGCTGGGTGCCGGCAGCGTGCCGAAAGCCCTTCTGCAGCCAGCGGACCCGGGCGAAGGTCCTGGCCTGGCGCAGCAGCTCGCGGACGGCGTGCGCGACCGTCGTCGGGTCGTCGGCGGCGACCTGCAGCAGCAGGTCCCCGCCGGTCCACCGCTCCTGCAGCCGGTCGACCCCGAAGGCCGGCAGGGGCGCGAGCCAGGACGGGCGACGGTGCTCCAGGCCCGCGGCGGTGAAGACCCCGGGACCCAGGCCGACGGTGACGGTGAGCGAGGCGGGGACGGCGGCGAGCTCCGGCTCGGTGTCGGTGAGACCGGGGCGGCCCGCCGTGAGCCGGGCCGCGTCGTCGGTCCAGATCCGCAGCAGGCGGACGAGCGCGTCGCGGTCCACGCCGTCGAGCAGGTCGAGGGCGACGAACGTCGCGAACGCCTGCGGCGGCGTGGCGACCCCGGCCTGCCGCTCGCCGTGGAACGGCACGACGGCCCGCCCGACGGCGTCCGGCGCCGGGGGAACCGGGTCCGGGGCAGGTGGACCGGCGACGGCCTCACGGGCACCGAGGGCCACGACGGCCCCGCCGACCGCTGCGGCCCCGGTGCGCAGCAGGCTGCGCCGGCTCGGACCGGCGCCTGGACCGGTGTCCTCCGAGTGCCTTGCGCGTGGCTCGGCCGGCATCAGGAGTCACCTTCCACGTAGGACTCCTCCGCACCGCTGAAGGTGCGCGCGGTGACGGTGACGTCGACGGTGCTGCCGTCGGCAGCCTCCAGGGTGACGACGACGTCGTCTCCGGGCAGCAGCGGCGCGGTGAGGTCCATGAGCATGAGGTGGTCCCCGCCGGGGGCGAGCACGTACTGACCGCCAGCGGGGACGACGACGCCGTCCTCCTTCTCGGTCATCACCATCTGGCCGCCGTCGGCCGACACCATCTCGTGCAGCTCGGCGCGGGCGGCGACGTCACTGTGAGCCGCGACGACGTGGACGTCGGCGTCCGAGGCGTTGACGAGCGTGCCGAAGACGCCGGTCATGCCCTCGTCGGCCGCCTTCGCCCACCCGTCGGTGAGGGTCAGCGCCGAGGCGGTCCCGGTCGCAGCGGTGGTGGTCGCCGTCGAGGCCGCCGGTGACGGCGTGGCGCCGTCCGCCGTGCCGCAGGCGGTGAGCAGGAGCAGGGCGCCGGCGGCGAGGGCCCGGCCGGTGGCGCGGGTCCGGCCGGCGGCGAGGGCCCGGCCGGTGGCGCGGGCGGTGGGGGTGGTCGAGGTGCGGGTGGTCGAGGTGCGGGTGGGTCGCATCAGGGGTTCTCCCGAGTGGTGGGCCGCCGGCGTCGACGGTGCACGGCGAGCAGGGCGAGCAGGGTGGTGGCGGTCGCGGCGAGCAGGACCACGCCCGCGGCGACGAGCGCGGCGGGGACGGTGGCGGGAGCCGCGGCCGCGGTGGTCGGCTCAGTCGGGCCGGCCGACGGGGACGCGGCGTCCTGCGTCTCGGCCGGCGTGGCCGTCTCGCCGGCAGTGACGGCGCCGACGGTGAAGGTGATCAGACCGGAGACCGGGTGGCCGTCGGCGGAGACGACCCGCCAGGCGACGGTGTACTCGCCGTCCGGCAGGTCGTCGGGCAGGTCGGCCTCGGCGACGCGGCCGTCGAGGTCCGGCTCGGCCTCGAGCAGGACGGTGTCGCCGCGGCGCAGCAGGACCGCCGGCGCTGTCGGTAGCACCTGGTCGCTGAAGGTCAGCCGGACGACGTCGGGCGGGTGGTTCAGCGCGGCCCCGTCGGCCGGCTCGGCGTCGACGAGGTAGTCGTGGGCGTGCCCGGGTGCGGCCGTGGGCACCGTGAGCAGCGCCGTCCCGAGGACGACGAGCAGCACGGTGGCCAGGACGACACCGACGGGCCGCAGGCGCGTGGGCATACGGCTCTCAGGGGGTCGGGGGCGGGCAGGTCAGCTGAAGGTCGGGCGGACCGTCAGCCGCACCGGCGGCCCTCGACGCGACGCCGCGTCCAGCAGCACCGGCCGCGGGGCCACGCGCAGGGCGGCCTCGGGCCGCGGCAGCCGCGGGAAGACCGGCAGGGGGACCGCGCGGACCACCCGGACGGCGGGCAGCAGCCAGCCCCACAGCGACCACAGGGCCCGCTCCCCGTGCAGCAGCAGCACGGCGGTCAGGGCGGTCGCAGCGACGTGGGCGGCGAGCATCACCGTCCCACCGGCGAGCAGGGCGTCCCCGGCGTGGGCGTGGCCGCCGGCGGTGGCGCACAGCCCGGTGGCCACGGAGGCGGCGTCGCCGACCCCCTGGACGGAGTGGCCGGCGTGCCCGGACACCGCGGCCGGGACGCCGGCCGCGCACGCCGGTGCCGGGGACAGTGCCAGGAGCGTGTGCAGGCCGGCCTGCCCCAGGCCCAGCAGGGCGACGATCCGGGCGCCGGACAGCCGCCGCCCGGCGAGCACGGTGGCCGCGAGCAGGACCGCGACGCCACCGGCTCCGAGCAGCAGCGGCGACGGGGCGGCTCCGCCGGCCAGGACGTGGCCGCCGGCGGCGAGGGCGACGACCACCAGGGCGACGGCGAGCGCGCGCACGAGGCGCAGCGCACCGGCCGCCGGCGAGGTCACGCAGCCAGGGTAGGACGCGCAGCCAGGGTAGGACGCTCTGGCCCCGGGAACGCCGCGACCCCGCTCGCGGTTGACTGCCCCAGGGACCGCCGCGGTCACGCCGCGGCACACGCCTTGCCGCCGTGGGGCAACCGCGGCGTTCGTCGCCGCCCGTGAGGAGAGTGCGCACCATGTACCTGTTCGGCAGCCGCACGAGGTCCGAGATGGTTCCTCCGCAGGAGGCCCTCCCCGGCCGCTCGACCCGGCCGTTCACCGTGCCCGACCGGCACGCCGTGCTCGGCACCCCGCTGGAGGGCCCGTGGCCGGAGGGCACCGAGGTGATCTCCTTGGCGATGGGCTGCTTCTGGGGCGCCGAGCGGGTGTTCTGGCAGCTGCCCGGCGTGGTCACGACCGCGGTCGGGTACCAGGGCGGGTACACCGAGAACCCCACCTACGAGGAGGTGTGCACCGGCCGGACCGGGCACGCCGAGACGGTGCTCGTCGCGTACGACCCGGGCGCGGTGTCCACCGAGACCGTGCTGCGCACGTTCTGGGAGTCCCACGACCCGACGCAGGGGTACCGGCAGGGCAACGACGTCGGGACGCAGTACCGCTCGGCGGTGTACTGGACGACCGCCGAGCAGGAGCAGGTCGCCCGGGCGACCCGGGACGCCTACGCCGCCCGGCTGGCCGCGGCCGGCTACGGCGACGTGACCACCGAGCTGCGACCCGCCGCCGACGCCGGGCCGTTCTGGTACGCCGAGGAGTACCACCAGCAGTACCTGCACAAGGTCCCGAACGGGTACTGCGGTCTGGGCGGCACCGGGGTGAGCTGCCCGGTCGGGCTGGCCACCTGAGGTCCGGTGACCTAGGTTCTCCGGTGAACGGTACGGACAACCCCCAGCACAGGAGAATGACGTGAGCCAGCACGCCGACATCCCCGACCCGCAGACCTCCGACCGGCCGCTCGCCGACGACGACATGACGACGGTCGGCGCCTCGAACCCACGCGCCGAGCGGGACGCCGACGCGGTCGACGCGGACGCCGACACCGTCGACGCGGACACCATCGACGCCACGGACGGCACGGACTCCGACTCGACCGACGCCGACGCAGACTCCACGGACGCCGACGCCGACTCGACCGACGCGGACGGCACGGACGCCGACGCCGACAGCACCGACGCCGACGCGGACTCCACGGACGCTGACGCGGACACCACCGACTCCCGCGCCTGAGCCGGCGTCCTAGGGTCGCCTCGTGACCCCACCGGACCCGCTGTCACCGCTGTCCTCCGCCGCCGCACCGACCCGTACCCTGGCCCGCTGCGTCGGGGACGTCGCCGCGTTCGCCACCCACGTGTGGGGCCGCCGCTCGCAGGTGCACCCGTCGGACGTGCCCGCGGACGACCTGCTCTCGCTCGACGACGTGGACGCGCTCGTGACGTCCTCGGCGCTTCGGGTGCCGACGTTCCGGCTGGTTAAGGACGGCCGTCCGCTGCCGGTGGCGTCGTACACGACCGACGGCACGATCGGCGGCCGGCGCTACGACGGCGTCGCGGCACCCGCGAAGGTGCTGGCCGCGATGGACGACGGCGCCACGCTGGTGCTGCAGGGGGCCCACCGGTACCACCCGCCGCTGGCGCGCCTGGCCCGTGACCTGGAGGTGGCCCTGGGCCACCGCTGCCAGGTCAACGCCTACGTCACGCCGCCGGGCGCCCGGGGGCTCGAGGTGCACGCCGACCCGCACGACGTCCTCGTGCTGCAGGCGTTCGGAACGAAGACCTGGGAGGTGCACCCCACCCCCTGGCAGTCCCGTCACGAGCCGGACGCCGGCGTCGTCGAGCAGGTCCTCGTCCCCGGGGACGTGCAGTACCTACCGGCCGGGACGCCGCACGCCGCCCGCTCCCAGGACGTGCTGAGCGGACACGTCACCGTCGGGGTCCTCACCACCTCCTGGGCGGACGTCGTCCAGGACGTGGTGCGAGCGGTCCTCGACGACCCCACGCTCGATGACGGCACGCTGACCGACGGCACGGGTCTCACCGGGCCGCTGCCCGTGGGCTGGCACGAGGAACCCGACCGAGCCGCGGACGCCCTCGCCGAGCGCCTGCACCGGGTCGCCGACGCCCTGCGCGACCACCCTGCCGGTCCGGTGCTGCAGCAGCGGGCCGAGACGTTCCTGCGACACCGCCCGGCTCTGCTGGCCGGGGCTCTCGTGGACCGGACCCGGCTCCCCGGCCTGGACGACGCGACGGTCCTGGAGCGCCGCACCGGCGCGGTGCTGCGGGTGGTGCCGGGTCCGGACGCCGACCGGCTCCGGCTGCTGCTGGGGGACCGGGCGCTGGACGTCCCGGCCCGCCTGGCCCCGGCCGTCGAGGTCGTCGCCCGGCGCGACCGGTTGAGCCCGGCCGACCTGGCCGGCGTCCTGGACGCCGAGAGCCGGCTCGTGCTGTGCCGGCGGCTGGTTCGCGAGGGGCTGCTGCGGGTCGCCGACCCGGCGGCCGGCCCCGGGGCGGGTCGGTGACGGGGCGGGCGTACTGCGCCGCGACGAGCCGGGAGGTCGCCGAGCCCCTCGCCGGGACGGCGAGCACGGTCCGCGCGTTCCTGCTCCTGGAGCACGGTGGCCCGTGGGGACGGAGCGTGCTGCAGCACGCCACGTTCCCCGACGGGGTCCGCGAGGGGATGCGGGAGCTGTGTGCCCGGCACGGCGTCCGCGGCATGCTCATGCGCCGTCCCGGCAGCGGCCCCGGCGTACCGGACCGCCCCCGGGTGCTGCTGTCCGTCACCCGCCCGGACGGCGGCGTCGCGGCCGAGCGGCGCCTCGACGACGTGAGGGACGTCGCCGCTCTACCGCTGGCCTCGCTGCTCGCCGAGCTGCGCGCCGGGCGGGTGCCCGCCGGGTGGACCGGCGTCGAGGACTTTCTCGGCACCTGCACGCACGGCCGCCACGACGCCTGCTGCGCCGAGTACGGCCGCCCGGTCGCGCGCGCCCTGCACGACCTGGCCGGGGACGCGGCGTGGGAGGTGTCCCACGTCGGCGGCGACCGGTTCGCCGGCAACGTGCTCGCCCTGCCCGAGGGCCTGTACTACGGCCACGTCACCCCGGCCGACGCCGCCGACCTCGTCGCCGCCCGTCGCAGCGGACAGCTGCTCACCCGGCTGCTGCGCGGTCGCTCGTCGTTGCCGTTCGCCGCCCAGGCGGCCGAGATCGCCCTGCGCCGCCACCTCGGCCTGGAGCAGGCGGACGCCGTCCACGTGCTCGAGGTGGAACGGTCAGAGCACACCGTGCGCTCCGGGCACGCAGTCCCCTCGGTGCAGCGCACGACGACCACGTGGTCGGTACGCGCCGCGGCGGCACCGGCCACCTGGCGGGTCGTCGTCGAGACCGCCCACCCGGGGCCGCCGCGGCCGCTGACCTGCACCGGTGAGGCGTCCCTGCCCCCGGTGCACACGGTCGTCGAGCTGGCCGCCACGGACGCACCCGGACGCGGGATGGAGGGGTGGGACGCCGCCTACGCCGCGCGGGCGGCGGCCGGCCGGCCGGTGGGGGACCTCGACCCGCTGCTCGTCGGCCTGCTCGCCGACCTGCCGCCCGGGCGGGCGCTCGACGTGGCCGCGGGCACGGGGCCGGCGTCGCGCTGGCTGGCGGCCCACGGCTGGCAGGTCACCGCCGTGGACTTCTCCGCCGAGGCGGTTGCGCTCGCCCGCCGGGCGGACGCGGAGGCCGGGGTGGACGTCGACTGGGTGGTGGCCGACGCCCGGGTCTGGCAGCCGCCGCCCGGCTCACCGGGCTTCGACCTGGTCCTCGTCGTCCGGGCCGCCCTGCCGGACGTCGTGGCCCAGGCCGGCGCCTGGCTGGCCCCCGGCGGCCGGCTGGTCGTCGTCGGGCACTCCCGGGCGAACCTCGCCATAGCCGACGCCCCTGGCCCCCGGGACCCTCGACTGCTGCACGACCCGGACTCGCTGCGCCGGCTCACCGGGGACCTCCAGGTCGAACTCTGCGAGGAGGTGGACCGCCGCCCCGAGGGCGGCCGCGGCGTGGACGTCGTCCTGGTGGCCCGCAGGCTCACGGCCCCGTGAGCCGGGTCGGGCACACCCGAGCGAGCGGTCGGTGCCCCCCGCGACGCGGACGGTTGTGGCCCGGACCGGAGGGAACATCGGAGGGCACGGCTGCGTCGATGACAGTGGGCTCTACGGTGAGGTCGGCAAGGATCACGCGCCGCGCGGGAGGGGAGACGGGTGACACGGGCGCAGCGAGCACGCCGGGTGGCCACCGCCGCCGCCCTGGGCGGAGGCGGCCTGACGTTCGTCGGTGCCCTCGGGCTGGCCGTGATCGCGGCCGAGGCACGACTGGCCCGTCGCTGGATCGGCACCCCGTTCGGGTTGTCCGCTCCGGACGCCGACGGCGTCTACGGGTTCGGCGCCGGTGAGCCGATCGATCTCGCGGTCCTGGGTGACTCCAGCGCCGACGGTCTGGGCGTCGAGCGGCCCGAGCAGACCCCGGGCGCACTCATCGCCGGCGGGCTGGCCGCGGTCTCCGGCCGCCGGGTCCGGCTGACGAACGAGGCCGTCGTCGGGGCCGAGTCGACCGACCTCGACGACCAGGTCAGTCGGCTGCTGTCCCGGGTGCCGGCCCCGGACGTGGCGGTCGTCCTCGTCGGCGGCAACGACGTCACCCACCGGGTCCAGGTGCCGGTGGCGGTCTCGGCCCTGGCGGACGCCGTCCGCCGGCTGCGGACGACGGGGTGCGAGGTCGTCGTCGGCACCTGCCCGGACCTCGGCACGATCGAGCCGATCCCGCAGCCGCTGCGCGCGCTGGCGCGGCGGTGGAGCCGCGAGCTCGCCGCGGCGCAAACGGTCGCCGTCGTCGAGGCCGGCGGCCGGACCGTCTCCCTCGGCGACATCCTCGGCCCGGAGTTCTCCACCTCGCCCCGGGAGCTGTTCAGCGCCGACCGGTTCCACCCCTCCGCCGCCGGGTACGCGCGCGCGGCTGCCGCCCTGCTGCCGAGCGTCTGCGCCGCCGCGGGGTACTGGCCGGACGGCGGTGCCGAGCGGGCACCGGACCTGCGCCGCGGCGAGGGCATCGCACCCGTCGCCGACGCGGCCGTCGCGGCGGTGGAGCAGCCGGGCACCGAGGTCTCGGGCGCCGAGGTGGGCGGCAGCGACCGCGGTCCGCTCGGCCGCTGGGCGACCCTGCTGCGGCGCCGACGCCTGCCCGCTGCCGCTACCCACAGGTAGCATCTCCGGGAAGACCCGCACGCGCCCTGGGCGCACGAGGAGGACACCATGGCCGAGGCCGTCATCGTCAGCACTGCCCGCAGCCCGATCGGCCGAGCGTTCAAGGGCTCGCTCAAAGACATCCGCCCCGACGACCTGGCTGCCACCATCGTCTCCGCCGCCCTGGAGAAGGTGCCGGGCCTGGACCCCAAGGACGTCGACGACCTGTACCTGGGCTGCGCCGAGCCGTGGGCCGAGCACGGCAACAACCTCGCCCGCGTGGTTGCCGTGCTCGCCGGCTACGACCACCTGCCCGGGGTCACGGTGAACCGGTTCTGCGCCTCCAGCGTGCAGACCACCCGGATGGCCTTCCACGCGATCAAGGCCGGCGAGGGGGAGGTGTTCGTCTCCGGCGGCGTCGAGATGGTGTCGCGCTACCAGAACTTCGCCGGAGCAGGCCAGACCCCGCAGGACTGGGTGAACCCGCGCTTCGCCGAGGCCCAGGCGCGGACGGCCCGGATGGCCGAGTCGAACGAGACCTGGCACGACCCCCGGGAGGACGGCGCCCTGCCCGACATCTACATCGCGATGGGGCAGACCGCCGAGAACGTCGCCACCCTGCGCGGGGTCAGTCGCCAGCGGCAGGACGAGTGGGCGGTGGAGAGCCAGAACCGGGCCGAGAAGGCCATCGCGGACGGGTTCTACGCCCGCGAGATCACCCCGGTGACGACGCCGGACGGCACCGTCGTCGACGCGGACGACTCCCCCCGCGCCGGAGTCACGCTCGACGGGGTACAGGCGCTCAAGCCGGTGTTCCGGGAGAACGGGACGGTGACGGCCGGCAACTGCACCCCCCTCAACGACGGGGCCGCCGCCCTGGTGGTCATGAGCGACACCAAGGCCCGCGACCTCGGCCTCACCCCGCTCGCCCGGGTGGTGTCCACCGGGGTCTCGGCACTCTCCCCAGAGATCATGGGCCTGGGCCCGGTGGACGCGTCGCGTCAGGCGCTCGCCCGGGCCGGGATGAGCATCGACGACATCGACCTCGTGGAGATCAACGAGGCGTTCGCGGCGCAGGTGCTGCCCAGCGCCGACGACCTCGGCATCGACCTCGATCGGCTGAACGTGCACGGCGGGGCCATCGCCCTGGGCCACCCCTTCGGGATGACCGGGGCCCGGATCACCGCGACGCTGCTCAACGGCCTGCAGAGCCGCGACAAGCAGCTCGGCCTGGAGACGATGTGCGTCGGCGGGGGCCAGGGGATGGCCATCATCTACGAGCGGCTCAGCTGAGCCCGCCGCCGGCGACGTAGTGGCCGGGTCACAAACCCCTGCGTAGTGCGACGAGGCGGTCGTGGAGCTGCTCCACGACCGCCTCGTCGTCGCCTGCGGCGGCTAGGAGGTCACCGGCCAGGACGACGAGCTGGTCGCCGAGGGCGTGCTCCCCGAGAACGGGCACGACCCGCCGGGGACGTCGCTCACAGGCGGCGGCGGTGTCGGCGGCCCACTGCAGGACCGGGCGGACCCGGTCCGCCGGGCTCACGCCGTCCGGACCCGGCCGCCGGCACCGCGACGGGCCGAGCGCGGCCAGGCGGGTGGTGACCCGCCACAGCTCACGCTCGGCCCGCTCGACGGTGTCGCTGCCCATGACCGGGCCTGCGGTCAGTCGTCCCCGCGCAGGATGGCGAGGATCCGCAGGAACTCGATGTACAGCCAGACCAGGGTCACGGTCAGGCCGAAGGCGGCGGTCCACGCGTACCGGGCCGGGATGCCGGAGCGGACTCCGCGGTCGATGAAGTCGAAGTCGAGGGTCAGGGACAGAGCCGCGAGCACGGCGCCGACGGCACCGACGAGGAGGCCCCACGGGCCGAACCCGCGCATGTTGAGGTCGGTGAACAGCACCAGCACGAGGTTGACCAGGACGAACACGGCGTAGCCGCCGACTGCGAACAGCATGATCCGCTGGAACTTCGGCGTGACCCGGATCCGGCCGCTCTTGTAGAGGGCGAGCATGACGCCGAACGTGCCGAGCGTGGCCAGCACCGCCTGGAAGACGATGCCGTTCCACTGCGTCTCGAAGGCCCGGCTGATCCCGCCGAGGAAGAGGCCCTCGAGGGCCGCGTACCCCAGGATGAGCGCCGGCGACGGCTCCTTCTTGAAGGCGTTGACCAGGCCGAGGACGAGGCCGCCGACGAGCCCGACCATCAGCAGGCCCGGGGCCACGAAGTAGCCCACCGCGGCGCCGACGAGCAGCACCGCGAACACGCTTGCCGTGCGGATGACGACGTCGTCGTAGGTCATCCGCCCGGTCTCGAGCGGGCCCGCCGGCGGCTGGGCGTACATCTCCTCGAGCCGCTGGGCCGAGGCGGCGTCGGTCGTCGCGGTGCCGGCGGCTCCCGCCTGCGCCTGCTGTGCGGGCCGGGTGTCGAAGGTGGCGTACCCGTCGCGGGTGAACTCCGGCATCCGGCTGAACACCGGGTTGTTGCTCTGCATCTGTGTCCTCCGTCGAGGGCTCGGGTGGGCCCCCGCGCGGGAGCCCGCACCTACCGTAATGCGTGCCCGCCCCCGAAAGTTCCCCACCGTGCCGGAGGTTCCCGTGCCCGTCCCCGCCCGCGTCTCCCTCGTCACCCTCGGTGTCGCGGACGTCGAGGCGTCCACCCGCTTCTACACGTCGCTGGGCTGGACGCCGTCCGCGGCCTCGGTCCCCGGCGTGGTGACGTTCTTCGCCACGGCCGGCGGCCGGCTCGCGCTCTTCGGCCGCGACGACCTCGCCGCGGACTCCGGCACATCACCCGTGGCGCCCGGCGCGGTGTCGCTGGCGGTCAACTGCGACTCCGCCGCGGACGTCGACGAGGTGGCCCGCGAGTGGGCCACCGCCGGCGGGCGCGTCCTGCGGCCACCGGCCGACGCCCGCGAGTTCGAGGGCCGTTCCGCCTACCTGGCGGACCCGGACGGCCACCTGTGGGAGGTGGCGTGGAACCCGGCCTTCCCGATCGGGGCGGACGGTGTCCCAGTGCTGCCCTGACCGTTGCCGCGCAGTCGTCACCGGACGTCCCGGTGCCGGTTGACACACAGCTCTACGCTCGTGCCATGCGCAGCCCGGGCGGCCGTCCTGTCTCATTCGAGCCGGCCTCGATCCCGTGGGAGCCCGCCGCGCAGGACGGCACACGAGTGGCCACACTCGTGGGAACGCGCGCCTCGGGCGTGCAGTTCACCTACGCCTTCGCTATCCCGCCGCTCGTCTTCGACAAGCCGCACTCGCACTGCGCCGACGCGCACGTGTTCGTTGCCAGTGGCGAGTTGATGCTCGGCTACGGCGAGTCGTTCGAGTGGTCCCAGCTCAGGCGCTACCCCGTCGGGTCGTTCCTGTGGGTCCCTGCCGGCGCCGTGCACTTCGACGGGGCCGAGACGGAGACGGTCATCTTCGGGACTGCGACCGGGCCATGGAGCACGGACTACGCAGACGGCTACGGCTAGGAGGCGACAGGTGACAGACGGTGTTCGCAACGTGCCACGACGCTCTGTCGGCGGTCGTGGAGCCCTGGCAGCCGTACCGCCTGACCAGCGTGAACGACTACGACGTCAAGGTGGTCAAGGTGCAGGGCGAGTTCGTCTGGCACACCCATCCCGACACCGATGAGTTCTTCATGGTCGTCAGCGGGCAGCTGACGATCCAGCTGCGTGATCGCGATGTCGTCCTGAACCCGAACGACGTGTTCGTCGTCCCGCGGGGTGCCGAGCACGGCTGACTACCTGCGGCTGCGCCGACGTACTGGCCTGACCCCACGCACTGTCGAGCAGGCCAGTCGCGCCCTGCCCGGCAGCTGGGCCGCCTGCCACGTCGTTCACCTCCAGGACGGCGCAACCGTGGGGATGGGACGAGTCATCGGCGACGGCGGGTGGTACTTCCACGTCGTCGACATGGCCGTGCTGCCTGCCCACCAGCGCCGCGGCATCGGCGACTGGGTTCTCACCTGGCTGCTCGACCAGGTGCGCCACGGAGCCCCGCCAGATGCTGACGTATCGCTCATGGCAGACCCGCCGGGGCGACACCTCTATGCGCGCCACGGCTTCACGGAGAACCGGGACGTGTCCATCGGTATGGCGATGTGGCTCGGGCGCGACAATGCTCCAGCGCAGCACGAAGCAGGACAAGCGTCGACTCAGCTCAGTGACGCATGCCCCCTGACGTCGGGGGGCAGGAGGGTGCGGAATGACGGTCATGGTCGCGCTGCTGCGCGGAGTCAACGTGGGCGGCTCTGGCCGGGTGGCGATGGCGGATGCGGGAGATGCCGCGACCGCATGCGGCTACACCGGCGTCGCAACCTAAACGTTCAAAGCGGCAACATCGTGTTCCGGGCGGTGGATCAGAGTCCGGCGACAGAGCAGAGCTCAACAACCTTGGGCTCCCACCATCCCCGTAGGGATATCGCCGTGCAGGATAAGAGCTCCGTCCTGCACCGACGCGTCGTGCAGCTCGAGACAGCTGCTCTCGACCGGGACACGGTCGAGAGCGAGTCCCCTCTCGATGAGCTGCGGAGACAAGAAGATCCCGCCCGCGTTCACCTCCACGACCTCCACCGTCAGCTCTCCGGCAGCAACCTCGGGAACGAGCGCCACGTCCAGGGGCACGTCCCCGATGGGTGTGGAGCGAGAGATCGAGACGTGAATGCGGTCGTCAATCCACACATCGTCGACCCGGTCCTGCATGGCGGCGGAGAGCACGTCCTCGCCGAGCCTGAGGGACACGCCGAGCGAACCGGTCAGGAGTCCCCATGCCGCAGATCCGGATGGTGACATGTGCGCACCTGCCGGTACCGACTGGTTGAGCCGGGGTTGTATCGCTGCGCGGGTGATTCCTTCAGCCGCGACCAGTGCGGCGATCAAGGCACTCGCCGCGATCCCTCCGACGATCCAGCGTCGCGCGGAGCGTGTGAGCGCCATGGTGGTTCTCCCAGGATGCCGATGAGGAGTGGTGGTCACCGGCGGCGGGCCGCGTAGACGGCGGCGAGGACCGTGACGAGTGCGAGCAGGCCGATGGCGAGCAGGGTCATGGTGGTTGTCGACAGCCCTCGGTTGTCAGGGTTCTCCTCACTGTTGACCTGGGGTGCCAGCGAACCGTCCGCCAGGCCGGGCGACGGCGTGGAGGAGGGGTCTGTGGGTACGGGAACGGTCGGCGCCGCAGAGCTGTCCGTCGGCAGCGGTGACGGCGTGGACGCAGCGTCTGCCCAAGCCGGCACGGCGGCCACCGCTGCGGCCGCATCGAGGACTCCGGCGCCCGTGCGGGGGTCGCCGTTCGGTTCCGCGGTCGCCCGCAGGAGCTCGGCAGCCGTTGCCGGTGGGGCTCCGGTCTGGAGCAGGACCGCGGCGGCGGCGCTGACGAATGGCGCCGCCATCGACGTCCCGCTGAGCGCGGCAGCACCACTGGTTCCGCCGGGAAAGACGGTGGACGGGTCCACCGGTGCGGTGGAGAGCACCTCGACGCCGGGCGCGGCGATCGCTCGGGGGTCCCCGACGTTCGTGAACTCGGCGGGTTCGCCCGCATCGTCGACGGCGACCACCACGATCGCGGGAACGCTCGCGCGGAAGATCTGCTCGAACTGGCTGTCATTGCCCGCCGCGACGACCACGACCGCCCGGTCGGAGACCTTCCGGATCGCGGCAGCGACCGGACCGCTCTTGCGGATGCGATCCAGCCGTCCCGAGTCGCCGAAGGACAGGTTGATCACTGTCGCACCGTGGTCGGCCGCCCACTCGATGCCGGCCGCGATATCGGCGAGGCTCCCGTAGCCGTCCGCGTCGAGAACCCGCACCGGCATGATCGTCGCGCCGGGTGCGAGGCCACTTCCGCCGGCACCGGAGAACCCTGTCACGACGCCCGCCACGTGAGTGCCGTGCCCGTGCGGGTCGTCGGGCCGGTCGTCGGAGTCCACGACGTCCCACCCTGGTGCCAGGCGGCCCGCGAAGGCGGGGTGATCGAGGTCGACACCAGTGTCCACGACCGCGACCACGACGCCCGACCCGTCCTGTTCTGCTGACAAGCCGTCGAACCCGGTGAGAGACCGCTGCGCCTCAACCACGGCACCAGCAGGCGCACAGACTCCGACGAGCATGGTCGCCACCATGAGCGACGCCAGTACCACGGCGGCAGCAACACGTTGACCGCCACGTCGCGCCGTCATGTCTGCGCGCTCCTCTCCACCGGCACACGCCAATGCTGCCGCCAGGACATCAGGGGAACGTCATCGAGCGGTTCGAGCAGCGTGAAGAATGAGCACGCCGGCCTCCAGGCTGATACCCGTGTGCTGTCATGAGGCCATGCCGGACACCCAGGGCCTCGTTCTCGTGGCGGAGGACGACCCCTCCATCGCCGAGCTGGAGCGGGCGTACCTGAGCCGCGCGGGATTCGGCGTCCACGTCGAGCGCGACGGGGGCGCGGCGTGGGAGGCGATCCAGAGGCTCCGTCCTGTCCTGCTCGTCCTCGACGTGGCCTTGCCGTCGATCGACGGCGTGGAGCTGTGTCGTCGGCTGCGCGGAGCGTCGGACTGGACGCCGGTGATCTTCGTGACTGCGCGGGGCGAGGAGATCGACCGACTGATCGGTCTTGAGCTCGGCGCCGACGACTACCTCGCCAAACCCTTCTCGCCCCGCGAGCTGGTGGCACGTGTCAAGGCAGTGCTGCGGCGTACGGCGATGACGCCGCGGGGGCACGAGGCCCCCGTCCTCGAGGTCGGTGCTGTCAGGCTGGACCCCACGCGTCGACTCGTGCTCGCAAAGGGCGAACCGCTGGAGCTGACAGCGAAGGAGTTCGACCTGCTCCACGCGCTGATGGAACACCCCGGGCGGGTCTTTACTCGCAGCCAGCTGCTCTCCGCGGTGTGGGGTCAGGTGGAGTACGCGTCCAGCCGCACGGTCGACGTACATGTCGCTCAGCTCCGCGCCAAGCTTGGCGATGCATCCCCATTGCGTACGGTCCGGGGCGTGGGTTATGCCGCAGACAGCTGAGGGCAGGCCGAGATCGCACACCCAGTCCCTCGCTGGGCGCATCACCGCCCTCGTGATCAGTGTCACGGCGCTCGTCGGCCTCGTCGCTGCCCTGCTCACGCTGCAGCTACTGCGTAGCACCATCCAAGATCAGACACGGTCCGAGCTGCGAGACCAGCTGCAGATCGTCGCCTCAGCCGGGGGCTCCGACGAGGCCGTTCGGGCAGCGGTCGCCTGGGCCGAGCACACCGGTGCCATGTGGGCGACCGTCTCGGCAGACGGAGTCCTTCAGGGGACGGCACGGGAGGTCCTGGACCAAGAGCTGGTTGCCACTCTCCGTACGCAGGGAGAGGTCTCTGATCTTCAGATTCGCCCATCTGAACCGGTCCTGCTGGAGGGCGTGATGATCGGCGCCACTGGGCTCGTGCTTGCGCGCACCGATCAGGTTCTGCCGGATGCCAGCCGCGAGCTGATCCGTCGCGTGCTCGCAGTTCTCTTCCTCGGGATTCTCGCCGCGGTGGCCGGAGGAGCCGTCCTCGCCCGGCGGATCGCTCGCCCACTCGTCGACACAGCGGCCATGGCCGCACTGATGGCAGAGGGTCAGCGCGGAGTCACAGTGCCCGACTCGGAGATCCGGGAGGTCCACGAGGTCGCGCTGGCACTGCGAGCACTGGATGAGGCTCTCCGAACCAGCGAAGGCAGGCAACGTGAGTTTCTGCTCTCGATCTCCCACGAGATGCGAACTCCGTTGACGGCGATCCGCGGTTACGGCGAAGCGCTGGCGGATCAGGTCATCTCGTCCGACCGGGCGGGGGCAGTGATTCAGTCGGAAGCAGTTCGTCTGGGCAGGTTCGTCGATGACCTTCTGGAACTGGCCCGGTTGGAGGCCGACGACTTCACCCTCAACGAGAGCGTGGTGGACCTT
Organism: Quadrisphaera sp. GCM10027208; assembly: GCF_042658805.1. Classification (NCBI taxonomy): domain Bacteria; kingdom Bacillati; phylum Actinomycetota; class Actinomycetes; order Kineosporiales; family Kineosporiaceae; genus Quadrisphaera; species Quadrisphaera sp. GCM10027208. Next base: position 291,647 of record NZ_JBHSRC010000002.1, on the reverse strand, counting down.
GTCGACGTCGCGGCAGATGCGCACGGCGCCTGGCAAGGTCACGCACGTCAGTTGGATGTCGCCCTGACGCTGGACCTGCGCGACCCGTACGCCCTTGTCGAGACGGATGCCCAACGCGCCCGTCAGCTCGTGGACGGTCTGGTTGAGAACGCGCTTCGCGTATCGCCGCCGCACGCGTCGGTGCGCATCGAGGTCTCGAGCCGGCCACCGACGATCGCGGTGATCGACAATGGTCCCGGACTAACCGAGGACGACCTGGCCCATGCGTTCGAACGCGGCGTGCTGAGAGCCCGGTACGCCAGCGCCCGTCCGGTCGGAACCGGGCTGGGGCTCAGTATCGCGGCACGGCTCGCTGGTCGGCTGGGCGCCACGCTGCGCGCCAGCTCACCGCAGCAGGGAGGCACTGCGTTCACCGTCTCCTGGGTCTCGCCAGCGGACGTCGTCAGCTAGACAGCACCTTCGCAGCGTTCTTTCGGCGTCGTCCGGACCAGCCGTCTGTTACGCCCGCGTCAGGTGGAGGTTCGGGCTTCGTGATTTACCCCCGGGGATGGCCACGCACAGCCTCCGCCTGCGTTTGGATCAGGGTGACCGTCGCGCTGGCTAAAGGAGAACCGTGTCCAGTCTGCTGTACCGGCTCGGACGCTTCTGCGCCCGGCGAGCCCGCTGGGTGATCGCTGTCTGGCTTGCGGCACTCGTGGCCATCGGTGCAGGCGCCATCTTCTGGGGCGGCACCCTCGAGGACGACTTCAGCATCCCCGGCTCTCCCTCGCAGCAGGGCCTGGACACCTTGGAGGCTCGGTTCCCCCAGGCCAGTGGCGCGAGCGCACAACTGGTGTACGGCGCGCCCGAGGGAGAACGGATCACCGCCGCCCCGTACCGGGGCGCTGTCGAGCGGGCACTCGAAGCCGTACGGGACGTCGAGCTGGTCAGCGACGTGGACGATCCCTTCGACCGGGAGTCAGCGATCTCGCCGGACGGCGCGTACGCGCTCGTCACGGTGCAGTTCGACGTGCCCTTCGGCGACCTCCCGACCGACGTGTTGTCCGATGTCGAGACCGCCGCGCAGGCCGATGGTGGTGTCTCCGTCCACTTCGGCGGACAGGCGTACTCGTCTCGGGGCGTGAGCCTGAGCCCGACAGAAGCCGTGGGCATCGTCATCGCATTCTTCGTTCTGTTCGTGACGTTCGGTTCGGCGCTGGCCGCGGGCATCCCCTTGGTGATGACACTCGTCGGCGTCGGCGTGTCGTTCGCAGGGATCCTGCTCGTGGCCGCGGCTACGCCCGTCTCGACAGCGACGCCGAGCCTCGCGCTCATGATCGGGCTCGCGGTCGGCATCGACTACGGGCTGTTCATCATCTCCCGCCACCGCTCCGAGCTGGCTGCCGGGGCACCGGTCCACGAAGCGATAGGGCGCTCGTTAGCCACTGCCGGTTCTGCAGTGTCGTTCGCCGGGGCGACGGTCATCATCGCTCTGGCCGGACTGAGCGTCGCCGGTATCCCCTTCCTGAGCATCATGGGGCTCGCCGCGGCACTCACTGTCGCCCTCGCAATGCTGTCGACACTGACACTCCTCCCGTCCTTGCTCACGGCGTTCGGCGAGCACCTGAGGCCGAAAGAGAGACGCACCCGGCGCCGCCAGACCAGGGTGGGGACGCTGTGGGTCGGCGTCACGAAGCGGCACCCCGTCGCGACCGTCTTCGCGTCGTCCGCGGTTCTGCTCGTTCTGCTCGTCCCCGCCGCAAGCCTGCGGCTCGCGCTCAATGACAACGGAGATGCGGACCCCGGTAGCGCGGCCCGAGAGACCTACGATCTCATCGCCCAGGAGTTCGGGCCGGGATACAACGCACCTCTTGTCGTGACGGCCGACATCATCACATCGACCGACCCGATCGGCGTCGTCGATGCGATCGAGGCTGACCTCGCGCGCGTCGACGGGGTGGCCGCCATTACACGCGCCACGCCGAACCCAGGTGTCGACCTTGCGCTCTTCCGGGTCATTCCCGAGCACGCCCAGGGCGACGAGGCCACCATCGACCTCGTCCACGAGCTTCGCGCGCTCGCACCACAGATAGAGGAGGAGCACCGTGTGACGGACGTGACCGTCACCGGGATCACGGCAGTGTCCATCGACACGTCCGAGCGGCTCACGTCCGCTCTCCTGCCCTTCGCCGTCATCGTCGCCGGCTTGTCGTTCCTCCTGTCGCTGCTGGTGTTTCGTTCGGTCGCGATCCCGTTGAAGGCCACCCTGGGCTTCGTCCTGTCGGCGTCAGCCGCCTTCGGCGCCGTCAGCGCCATCTACAGCTGGGGATGGTTGACCGAGTTCCTCAACGTGCAAGCGACCGGGCCGGTGATCAGCTTCTTCCCGATCATGACGATCTCCGTCCTGTTCGGTCTGTCCATGGACTACGAGGTGTTCCTCGTCGCCCGGATTCGGGAAGAGTACGTCCGAAACGGCGACGCCGAGCGTGCGATCGACATGGGCTACCAGCAGAGCCAGACGGTCGTGAACGCGGCGGGCCTCATCATGGTGGCGGTCTTCGTCGCCTTTATTCCCCACGGCTCGGCCACGATAAAGCCGATCGCGATCGGACTGGCGGTCGGGGTCTTCGTCGACGCCTTCATTGTTCGGATGACCCTGGCACGCGCCATCCTCTACCTCCTCGGGGACAGAGCATGGTGGCTTCCTCGCTGGCTGGACCAGAGGTTGCCGCACCTGGACGTCGAAGGAGCAGCCGTCGAAGCCAACGTCCACGTCCAGGAGCGGTCGGCCGTTGAAGGCGACAGGGCCATCCGGTCCGAGTCACCGCCCCTCGACGTCCGACCGGGCGAGCGGGCCTGGTACTTCGAGCCGGACGATGCAGTTCGCCGTGAGTTCATGGCGGCCGTAGCCGGATGGACGGAATCCCCCCGTGAGCTCACCGTCCTTGGCCAGGCCATGCCGTTCGGTCGGTCCGCCGTCCGGGGTGCTGTGGCACTGTCGACCTCGCAACCGTTCAGCGATCTGGTTCCGCCCGACGTCGACGCGGTCGGCGTCGCACAGCGGTACCTGCTGGCGCGAGGGCTGCGTCGACGTCCTTCTGCCGAGCTGCTGCGGATGATCGCTGACGGCGGTCTCCCGCGGGAGCGGGCTCAGTGGACGCTGCTGGAGAAGCGGATGTTCGACGTCGTGCTCGCGGGAGCCGCTGGCGTTCAGCTTCTCCTGGTCGACGACCTGGACGTGTGCTTGGTGCCTGCGGAGTCTGCCGCACTCGCGGACGCAGCTGTGCGCAGCGGGGCGCGCACGGTGCTGTTGGCTGCTCGCGAGCCACTGCCGGTCACAACGGAGAGGGCCGTCGCACGATGAAACGCTGCCTAGTGACCGTGCTGGCAAGCACGGGCCTGATCGTGCTCATGGCAGGCCTCGCCATCGACCGCATGTCGTCACGGGCGGATGCGGTTGAAGCAGTGCCGGTGGCGCTCATCAACCGCGATGAACCTGTGACGCCCCAAGACGGAGAGCAGGAACAGACCGTCGCGGCAGGCAGGATCCTGGCGGAGGAGATCGTCACCGGCGCCGAGACACCGCTGGCGTGGACTGTCATTGACGCCGACGCCGCCAGCCTCGTCGAGACGGACTACTTCGCGATCGTGACGATCCCGGAAGACTTTTCTGCCATCATCTCCGGACTCCAGGACGGCGACGCCAAGCGAGCGACCATCACCTTGGAGGCCGACGACCCCACGAGCCCGCTCGCAGCCCAGATCGTCGGGGAGGTTACCGAGGCGTCGACCGCCGCGTTCAACGACGACGTCACCTCCACCTACCTGGAGACTGTGTACGAGTCGTACGACAGCATCAGCGCCGCGGTCGGCGACGCTACGGACGGCGCCACGGCGCTCGCCGACTCGGCCCGACAGCTTGCCGACGGGACCGACGAGCTCGTTTCCGCCACCAGCGGTCTGGCGGCTGGTGCACAGAGTGCGGCGGCGACCAGTCAGTCGCTGAGCACTGGCGCGACCGATGTTGCCGGGGGGGCGGCGGACGTCGCCGGTGCTGCCGGCGAGCTGTCCACCTCACTACGTGACGCCGCGGCGGCTGCGACAGAGACGCTGGTGCCGCTCGCCTCCACGACGACTGCACGGTCGGCGGCGGCTGCCGCGACGCTGACGGAGCTGGCCCAGAGCTGCCCTGCGACAGCGGGTAGCTCGTACTGTGCTGCCGTCGCGGCCGCCGCACAGGAAGGCGCCGCGGCGGCCCAGTCCGCTGCGGCGACCGAGTCGACCGCTTCCGGTCTCTCCTCCGGTCTGACAGCGGCTTCAGCGGCGACGACACAGGTGGCGACCGGTGCGGCGGAGGTGTCGAGCGGTGCTCGGAGCCTGGCACAGGGTTCCGAAGAGCTAGCCGCTGCGCTAGGCGACCTGGCCAGCGGGGCGGACAGCGTCGCCAGGTCGACCGACGGCGTGTCGTCCGGTGCCCACGGGGTCGCCGACGGCGCCGCATCCCTCACGGACGGCCTGCACCAGCTTGAAGATTCCGTACCCACCTACGAGGAGACCACGCACGTCGATCTCGCCGATGCCGTGGCGTCACCCGCAACCGTTTCGCTGACTGGAGTGTCCGCCGGCGGCCCAGAGCTGTTCGCCGCTGTTGCTATCGCACTGGCGCTGTGGGTCGGAGGTGCCGCCATGTTTGCGCGCCGGCCGGCTGTGCCGCCCTGGACACTCGCCGCCGGAGGACGCCCGGTGCGAGCAGTTGCCATCGGGCTGGCGCCCCGGCTCGCGCTCGCGTCTTTGGGCGCGCTAGCGCTTTGGGTCCTGCTGCTCGTGCTGGGCGTCGCTGGCCCGAGCCCCGGCCTACTGCTGATCTTGATTCTCCTTGGGGCAGCTTGCCTCACCACCGTCCTGCATGCCCTCTTCGCCGCTGCGGGCAGGGCCGGCCTTCTCGTCGCCGGGGTTCTCGGGGTGATTCAGCTCGCCGCCACCGGGCTGTTCGCGCCGATCGAGATGGCCGGTCCTACGTGGCAGACGGTTTCCGAGCTAACGCCACTCTCCCGCCTGGCGCAGCTAGCCCGGGACGTGATGCTGGACAACCCGATCGAGCCGCTGAGCTCAGCAGCCGTGCTCGCACTCTGGACCGTCCTCGCGATCGCCGTCTCCATAACGGCCACACGAGCACGGGGAACACGTTTCGCCGTCGAACGACGGCATAGGGACTGAGAAGGAGCCTCATGGCCGCCGCCGGGCAGGACGGCACACGAGCGGCCACACTCGTGGGGAGCGCGCGCCTCCGGCGCGCAGTCCACCTACGCCTTCGCCACCCCGCCGCTTCAGTCGAACCCCTCTGGTCGTGATCATGCAGTCCCGCCACCCTGCCACGAGTGCACACGGTCCTCGCTACGGACATCGTGAGCCAGGGTGGTGCGGCATGACGGTCATGGTGGGGCTACTACGGGGAGTGAACGTGGGCGGCTCGGGGCGGGTGGCGATGGCCGACCTGCGCGCTGCAACGCTCGCATGTGGCTACACCGACATCGCGACCTACGGTCAAAGCGGCAACATCGTGTTCCGGGCGGTGGACCAGAGTCCGGCGACAGCCGCTGACGCACTGCGGTCCGCGATTGCAGGAACGACGACGGTCCGCCCGGACGTCGTGCGCACACCCACTGATCTGCACGCCGTCATCAGCGCTAGCCCGTTCACCGGTCCTGGCGTCGACCCTTTGCAGCTGCGGGTGCTCTTCCTGCCGGATCACGTGCCGGGCTCGCTCGGCGGGATCGACCTGTCTCGGTTCGCGCCCGAGCAGGCCGCGGCCATCGGCCGCGAAGTGCATCTGTACCTGCCGGGGGGCACCGGGCGCAGCAGGCTCGCCGCCGCCGTCCACAAGCACACCATGGCCGCCGGAACGCAACGAAACTGGCGCACCGTGACTGCTGTTGCGGCGCTCGCCGACCATGTCAACGGTGCCACGTAGAGGTCGACCCGTCGAGGGCAAGCCGCCCGTCGTCGCGGTCACCACCCGACATGCGCTACGCCGCGTGTGCCCCCGGCGGGAGTCGAACCCGCACTGCAGCGCTTTTAAGGCGCCTGCCTCTGCCGTTGGGCTACGGGGGCGAGGTGCCGCCGAGGCTAGCGAGCCGGCCCGGCGTACTCGCGGGCGCGCAGCAGCACCGCGTCCAGCATCGGCTCAGTGAGCCGACCGGTGAAGGTGTTCTGCTGGCTGACGTGGTAGCTGCCGAGCAGCGGGACGTCGCCGTGCGGGCCGCCGAGGACGGCCTCGGCACCGTGGCCGAACCGGGGCCGGGGCCGGGGCACCGCCCAGCCGAGCCGGCGGACGACCGTGAGAGTCGCCTCCCAGCCGAACGCGCCGAGGGCGACGAGCACCCGGGGCCGGACCAGCCGCAGCTCGTGCTCCAGCCACGGGGAGCAGGTGTCGCGCTCGGAGGGCAGCGGCGTGTTCGCCGGTGGGGCGCAGCGCACCGCGGCGGCGATCCGGGCACCGGTGAGCCGCAGTCCGTCGGCGGCGTGGACGCTGGTCGGCTGGTTGGCGAAGCCGGTGCGGTGCAGGGCGGCGACGATCCAGTCCCCCGACCGGTCACCGGTGAACACCCGGCCGGTGCGGTTGCCGCCGTGAGCGGCCGGAGCCAGGCCGACGACGAGCACGGCAGCGCGCGGGTCGCCGAACCCGGTGACCGGCCGGCCCCAGTACGGCTCGGTGGCGAACGCGCGGCGCTTGGTCGCGGCGACGTCCTCCCGCCAGGCGACGAGCCGGGGGCAGGCCCGGCACACCGACATCCGGGCTGTCAGGACCTCGAGGTCGCGGCTGTCCGCGGCCAGCCGGGCGACGTCGTCCGCGTCGTTCGCACACGGCGTGCCCGGACCGGCGCGGTCCCCCGGCCATCCCGTCCCGGGCGGCACCGGGGAGGGGAACGGCCGGCCCGTCGCGGGGTGCGGCAGCGGCTCGGTCGGCACCCGCCGCAGGGTAGGGCTCAGGAGCCGGCGCGCGCCGCGCTGAGCGCGATCCCGTCGAGGATGTCGTGCTCGCTGGTGACGACCTCGGTGATGCCGGCCGCGTCGGCGACCCGACGGACCACGAGCCCCCACACGAGCGCCCCGGCCCCGATGACGTCGACGCGCCCCGGGTGCATGTACGGCAGCGCCGCCCGCTTGTCCCGCGGCATGGCCAGCAGGTCCTCACAGGCGGTCAGGACCTCCGCGACCGGCAGCACGCTGCGATGGATCCGCTCGGGCCGGTACGCGTCCAGCCGAAGGGCGTGCGCGGTCACCGTGGTGACGGTGCCGGCGAGCCCGACGAGGGTCCGCGCCCGCGCCAGCGGGACCCGCTCGGCGACGAGGTCGAGGGCGGCCTCGACGTCCCGGGTGGCGGCGGCGACCTGGTCCGGCGTCGGCGGGTCGGCCTGCAGGTGCCGCTCGAACATCCGGACGCAGCCGACGTCCACGGACCTGGCCGCGTCCACGGCGTCTGTGCCGAGCACGAGCTCGGTGGACCCGCCGCCGATGTCGACGACGAGGAACGGCGCCTCGTGCGCCGCGGCCAGGCCGGCCGTCGCGCCGGTGAACGACAGCTGGGCCTCCTCGTCGCCGGGGACGACCTCCGGCTCGACACCGAGCACCTCACGCACCCCGGCGACGAACTCGGCCGCGTTCTGCGCGTCCCGGCTGGCGGACGTGGCGACGAACCGGACCCGCTCGGCGCCGAGCCGGCGGATGACGTCGGCGTACCGGGCGGTGGCCTCCAGCGTCCTGGCCATCGCCGCGGGCGCGATCCGGCCGGTGCGGTCGACCCCTTCACCGAGCCGGACCACCTCCATCCGCCGGTCCAGGTCGACCAGACGGCCGGTCGTGGGGTCCACGTCGGCGACGAGCAGGCGGATGGAGTTCGTGCCGCAGTCCACGGCTGCCACGCGGGTCACCCGGTCATCGTGCCGCACGGCCCGCGCGCCGATACGGTCCAGGGCATGGCGGCCTCCACCGACGTCGTCGTCGTCGGCTCCGGCCCGAACGGCCTCGCGGCGGCCGTGGTGCTCGCCGCCGCCGGGCTCGAGGTCGAGGTGTACGAGGCGGCCGACACCGCCGGCGGCGGTGCGCGCACCGCCGAGACGACTCTGCCCGGTCACCGCCACGACGTGTGCTCCTCGGTGCACCCGCTCGGCGTCGCCTCGCCCTTCTTCCGGGCGTTCGACCTCGCCGCCCGCGGGGTGGAGACCCTCCAGCCCGACGTCGCCTACGCCCATCCCCTGGACGACGGCCGGGCCGGCCTGGCGTACCGGGACCTCGAGCGCACGGCGCAGGCCCTCGGCCCGGACGCCGACGCGTGGCGGAGCCTGCTGGGCCCGCTGGTCCGGCGGTGGCCGGCCCTGGCCGACCTCGTGCTCAGCGACTACCGCACCGTGCCGCCGGACCCGGTGCTCGCGCTGCGGTTCGGGGGACGCGTGGTCGAGCAGGGGTCCCGGGCGTGGAGCCTGCGGTTCGCCGACGACGTCGCCCCGGCGATGCTCACCGGCGTCAGCACGCACGCGATCGCGCCGGCCCGCGCTCTCGGACCGGCCGGGGCCGGCCTGCTGCTGGCCACGCTGGCGCACGGAGGTGGCTGGCCGCTCGTCCGCGGCGGCTCCCAGGTGATCGTCGACGCCATGGTCAGCGCCCTGGAGCGCCTGGGCGGCCGGGTCGTCACCGGGCACCGGGTGCGGGCCCTGGGCGAGCTGCCACGGGCCAGGGCGGTCGTGCTCAACCTCGGCCCGGCCGGCGTCCTCGACGTCGCCGGCGACCGGCTGACGGGTGCGTACCGGTGGTGGCTGCAGCACTACCGGTACGGGTCGGCGGCGTGCCGGGTCGACTTCGCCCTCAGCGGCCCGGTGCCGTGGCGGGCTCCAGGGATACAGACCGCCGGCACGGTGCACCTCGGCGGCACTCGCGCGGAGATGCTCGCCACCGAGCAGGAGGTGGCCGCCGGCCGGCACCCGCACCGCCCGTACGTCCTCGCCGTCCAGGCCGGGGTCGTGGACCCCGGCCGCAGCCCCGCGGGGCAGCACCAGCTGTCCACCTACGCCCACGTGCCGAACGGCTCGACGGTCGACATGGGGGAGGCCGTGCAGGCGCAGGTGGAGCGGTTCGCGCCCGGGTTCTCCGAGCTGGTCCTGCACCGCTGGGTGCGGACGGCCGCGGAGCAGGAGGCCTACAACGCCAACTACGTCGGCGGCGACATCTCCACCGGGGCGATGACGCCGTGGCAGGTGCTGGCCCGGCCGGCGCCTCGGTGGGACCCGTTCCGCACGCCACTGGCGGGCGTCTACCTGGCCTCGGCCGCCACCCCGCCGGGGCCGGGCGTGCACGGGATGGCCGGGCTGCACGCCGCGCGCCGGGTGCTGCGCCAGCGGTTCGGCGTCCGCACCGACCCGCTGGACCTGGTCAGGTCGACGCGGCCGGGCTGACGCAGGGCCCTGCTCCCCACCAGTGGCCCAGTCCCCGCTCCTCCAGGGCGGCGAGCGCCTCGTCGCCGAGCGGGTTGGTCCCCGGCCCGGCGGCGAGGGCGTGGGCGACGAGCACGTGCAGGCACTTCACCCGCGCCGGCATGCCGCCCGCGGACACGCCCTCGATCTCCGGGACGTCGCCGAGCACATCCCGGCGGCGCAGGTAGTCCTCGTGGGCGGCGCGGTAGCGCGCAGCGAGGTCGGCGTCCTGGCGCAGCCGCTGGGTCATCTCCCGCATCAGCCCGCTGGCCTCGAGGGTGCTCACCGCGGCGACGGCGCGCGGGCAGGTCAGGTAGTACGTCGTCGGGAACGGGGTGCCGTCGTCCAGACGTGGGGCCGTCTCGACGACGTCCGGCAGGTCGCACGGGCACCGGTGCGCCACCGCGACGACGCCCCGAGCCGGTCGGCCGAGCTGGCGGCTGACGGCGTCGACGTCGCGCGGGTCGACCCCGCGGTCGGCGCGGTCGGCGCGGTCGGCGCCGCCGGGGGCGTCTGCCACGTCGCCGCTCACGGCTGGGGGGCCGGGACGCTGCGGGTGGGTGCGGAGGACGCACCGCCGTCCGGCGCCGGGACCGGCTCCGGCGCCTGCTCGCCGGCGAGCTGGACGGACTCCCACAGGGTGCCGAACCAGGGACGGTCCTCCCCTAGCGCCTCGACCGCCTGCTCGGCGGCGGCTGCCGCCTGAGGTGCGGGCTCCTCGGCCTGGGGCGGGTCGAGCACGACGTAACCGGTCTCCCCGGGCATCACCATGAACAGCCGTTCCCGGGCCTGGGCCTGGACGAACGCCGGGTCCTCCCACCGGGCGAGCTCGCCCTGCAGCCGCTCGACGTCCGCCTCCTGCTCGGTCACCCGGGTCTGCAGGGCCGAGATCGTGGCCTGCTGCTCGGCCAGCATCCGCAGGTGCGGCGCAAGCACCACGGCGGCGGCCAGCAGCAGCACCGCGAGCACAGCGGCCCGGCGGGTCAGGCCGCGGGGCACCTCGACGGCCGGTGGGGCCGGCGTCGTCCGGGGCCTCGGCGCTGCGGCAGGACGGCGGGACGCGCCCGGGGCCGACGACGTGGCGGCACCGGGGCGAGCACGGTCCCGGCCGCGGGGAGCCGTGGGCCGTCTGCTCGCCATCGTTCGTCCCGTCGTCGCGCCCTGTACCGGTCAGTCCCCTGCGGCGCGGGGGAAGGCGAGCCGGCCGGCGTACCGGGCGGCGTCGTCCAGCTCCTCCTCGATCCGGAGCAGCTGGTTGTACTTGGCCACCCGCTCCGAGCGCGCCGGGGCGCCGGTCTTGATCTGGCCGCTGTCGGTGGCGACGGCGAGGTCGGCGATGGTCGTGTCCTCGGTCTCCCCGGAGCGGTGGCTGAGCATGCAGCGGAACCCGTTGCGGTGGGCGAGGGAGACCGCGTCGAGGGTCTCGGTGAGGGTGCCGATCTGGTTGACCTTCACCAGCAGGGCGTTCGCCGCCCGGGAGTCGATACCCCGCTGCAGCCGCTGCGGGTTGGTGACGAACAGGTCGTCGCCGACGATCTGGACCCGGCCGCCGAGGGAGGAGGTGAGCGCCGTCCAGCCGTCCCAGTCGTCCTCGGCCAGCGGGTCCTCGATGCTGACCAGCGGGTAGGCGTCGACGAGCTCGCGGTAGTAGTCCGTCATCTGCTCCGCGGTGCGCCGCTGACCCTCGAAGGTGTAGGCGCCGTCGGCGAAGAACTCGGTCGCGGCGACGTCAAGGGCCAGGGCGATGTCGGTGCCGAGCGTGTAGCCGGCCGAGTCGACCGCGCGGGAGATGAGGTCCAGGGCGTGCCGGTTGCTCGGCAGGTCGGGGGCGAAGCCGCCCTCGTCACCGAGCCCCGTTGCCAGGCCCTCTGCCTTGAGCACTGACTTCAGCGCGTGGTAGACCTCCGCGCCCCAGCGCAGCGCCTCGCGGAAGGACTCCGCCCCGACGGGGGCGATCATGAACTCCTGGATGTCGACGCCGGTGTCGGCGTGGGCGCCGCCGTTGAGGATGTTCATCATCGGCACCGGCAGGGTGTGCGCGTTGGGCCCGCCGAGGTAGCGGAACAGTGGCAGGTCGGCCGACTCGGCCGCGGCCCGGGCCACCGCCAGGGACACGCCGAGCACGGCGTTGGCACCCAGCTCGCCCTTGTTGTCGGTGCCGTCGAGATCGATCATCGCGGCGTCGACGAGCCGCTGCTCGGACGCCTCCATGCCGAGGAGCGCAGGGCCGATCCGGTCCAGCACCGCGTCGACGGCCTTCTGGACCCCCTTGCCGCCGTAGCGGGCGTCGTCGCCGTCACGCAGCTCCACCGCCTCGAACGCACCGGTCGAGGCGCCGGAGGGGACGGCGGCCCGCGCGATCGTGCCGTCGTCCAGGGCGACCTCGACCTCGACGGTGGGGTTGCCGCGCGAGTCGAGGATCTCGCGGGCGCCGACGGCCTCGATGCTGGCCACGGAGAGCTCCTTCACGGTGGAGGGCAGGACTCGACGCGGGCGAGCCTAGTCGGGGCCGGCGGCGCCGCCCCGGTGCCACTCCGGGACCACCCCACATCCCTCCCGCCCCCCGCCGCGATCCGTCCGAAACCCCCCTCCTCGTGATCATGCAATCCCGCCACCCCAGCGGGCGGCCAGCCAGTCGCAAAGTGCTGGGTTGGCGGCGCGACACGCCGACGTAGCCGTCGCGGATCCAGCATTCTGCGAAGAGAAGGGGGGTGGCGGGATTGCATGATCACCGAGGGGGTCGTTGAGGGTGGCGGGATTGCATGATCACCGAGGGTCGTGGGGGTGGCGGGTCATCGGCGGAAGAGGGACATCAGGATGCTCACCACGACGGAGACCAGCAGCATCGAGACCCAGGGGACGTAGACGCGGACGTTGTCCCGCTCGATCCGGATGTCGCCGGGCAGCCGGCCGAACCAGGACAGTCCACCGCTCCACGCCAGGACACCGACGAGGACGGCGACAAGTCCGACGACGACGAGGACCGGGCCGACGTCACGACCCATCGACGCTCCCTCCCGAGTCCGGCGCGGCAGCGGCCCTTCACCGCCACTGCATGGCACGGACACACTGCATGGCACGGACACACTGCATGGCACGGACATCTTCCTACGCGACACCACGACGGGGCCGGGGGAACCTCGCCGCCGTGACGTCGGCCGGACGGCGCCGGGCCCTCCGGCCGGTTTGCGCGCGTGAGGCAGAACACGTCACTCCACTGCCGTCCGGGTGGACGACGACCGGAGACCTGCTAAGGTTGCTCCCGTAGTTGCAGTGCATCAGGTCTTGACGCCCGCGACCACCGGTCTCGGGCTTTTTTCTTCCTCGTGGGGAACAAGCTGGATCACCGTGACACACCGGACGGGCCAACCGGGTCCGCCCACCCCACTCGAAGGAGGAACACCATGGCTACTGGAACCGTGAAGTGGTTCAACGCCGACAAGGGCTACGGCTTCATCACCCCGGACGACGGCGGTGCGGACCTGTTCGCGCACTTCTCCGCCATCCAGGGCAACGGCTACCGCTCGCTCGACGAGGGCCAGAAGGTTCAGTACGAGGCCGTGCAGGGTCAGAAGGGCCCGCAGGCCGACAACATCCAGGCTCTCTGAGAGCCTGACCCGAGTCACCGACTCACCAGGACGCCCCGGTCATCGCGACCGGGGCGTCCTGCTGTCCGGCGTCAGCCGGCGCGCTCGGCGGCGCGCTCGGCGGCGCGCACCTCGGCCTCGTAGCGGCGCAGCGCCTCGCGCAGTGCGCCCTCGGGCTCGACGCCGTGCTGCCGCGCGGCCACGACCACGGCGAGCAGGTGCTCGCCGACGCCTTCGCCGCCGAGCGCGGCCGGCTGCGGCGCCGGCAGGCCGGCGCGGGTGGCGCGGTCCACGAGCTTGTCGGCCCGGGCCAGGGCGGGCAGCGCCGGCGGCACGCCGTCGAGGGCGGAGTCCCGCTGCTTCTCCTGCGCCTTGAGCTCCTCCCAGCGGGCGTCGACGTGCTCGGCGGTCGGCGCGCTGGCGCCGGCGAACACGTGCGGGTGCCGGCGGACCAGCTTGGCGACGATGCCGGCCGCGACGTCGTCGACGGTGAACGGGGCCTCGGCGTGCTCGGCACCGACTCGGGCGTGGAACACCACCTGGAGCAGCAGGTCCCCGAGCTCCTCGACGAGGTGGTCGCGGTCACCGGTCTCCACCGCCTCCACCACCTCGTAGGCCTCCTCCACGAGGTAGCGCAGCAGCGACTCGTGGGTCTGCTGCGCGTCCCACGGGCACCCGCCGGGCGAGCGGAGTCGGTCCATCACGGCGACCAGGTCGAGGAGCCGGGCACCCGGCAGGTCGTAGGCGCCCAGGACGACCTCGAGCTCCATCCCGGCGGCGACCGCGGCCCGGGCGAGCGCGCCGGCGAGCGCGTCGTCACCGGCCGGGTCGAACCACGTCCCCGGCACGTCCGCCAGGGACGTCTCCCGGACGACGTCGACGCCGGCGTCCGCGAGCGCCTGCCACCACCCGGGGTCGGGCTCAGTGCCCCCCGCAGGGACGTGCACCCGGACGGTCCCGGCGGCGCGCAGCGCGTCCCACCCGGCGGCGGTGAGCAGGCCGGCCGGCGTGCGCGGGGTGGCCTGGACGAGGACGGCGCGGCTCACCGCCGCGCTCCCGCCGTCGCCGCGGCCGCGACGTCGTCGAGCAGGACGGCGTCGATGAGGTCCCGGGCCCAGTCGAGCAGCTCCCGGTCGCGCAGGGGGCGGCCCCCGATCCGGGCGGTGGCCGGCTTGGGGACGAGCACCGTGCGCACCGCCGGCTTGAGCAGCGTGCCGGGGTAGAGCCGCTTGAGCCGCAGCTGCTGGGACTCCCGCAGCTCCACCGGGGCGAACCGGACGTGGTTTCCCTGCACCGTGACCTCGGTGAGGCCGGCCTGCCGGGCGTGCACCCGGAAGCGGGCCACCTCGAGCAGGTTGAGGACCGGCTCCGGAGGCTCGCCGTAGCGGTCGGTGAGCTCGTCGTGGATCTCCGCGACGGCGTCCTCGGTCTCGACGGAGGCGAGCTTGCGGTAGGCCTCGAGCCGCAGCCGCTCGTGGGCGACGTAGTCGTGGGGGATGTGCGCGTCGACCGGGAGCTCGATCTTGACCTCGGCGTTCTCCTTCTCGGTCTCGCCGCGGAACTCGGCCACCGCCTCCCCGACGAGCCGGACGTAGAGGTCGAAGCCGACTCCCGCGATGTGGCCGGACTGCTCCCCGCCGAGCAGGTTGCCGGCCCCGCGGATCTCCAGGTCCTTCATCGCCACCTGCATCCCCGAGCCGAGGTCGGTGTGCTGCGCGATGGTGGCGAGCCGGTCGTGCGCCGTCTCGGTCATCGGCCGCTCCGGTGGGTACATGAAGTACGCGTAGGCCCGTTCCCGTCCGCGCCCCACCCGGCCGCGCAGCTGGTGCAGCTGGGAGAGCCCGAGCAGGTCCGCGCGTTCGACGACGAGGGTGTTCGCGTTGGAGATGTCCAGCCCGGTCTCGATGATGGTCGTGCAGACCAGGACGTCGAACCGCTTCTCCCAGAAGTCGACGATGACCTGCTCGAGCCGGTGCTCGTTCATCCTGCCGTGCGCCACCGCGACCCGGGCCTCGGGGACGAGCTCGGCGATCCGGGCGGCGGCCCGCTCGATGGAGTCGACCTTGTTGTGGATGTAGAAGACCTGACCCTCCCGCAGCAGCTCGCGGCGGATCGCAGCCGAGACGGTCTTCTCGTCGTAGCCGCCGACGTAGGTGAGCACGGGGTGCCGCTCCTCCGGCGGGGTCGCCAGGGTCGACATCTCCCGGATCCCGGTGACGGCCATCTCCAGCGTCCGCGGGATCGGGGTGGCGCTCATCGCGAGCACGTCGACGTTCGTGCGCAGCTGCTTGAGCGTCTCCTTGTGCTCGACGCCGAAACGCTGCTCCTCGTCGACGATCACGAGTCCCAGGTCCTTGAACCGGACCTCCCCGGTGATGAGCCGGTGGGTGCCGATGACGACGTCGATGCTGCCGTCGGCGGCCCCGGCCTTGACGGCCTCGGCCTCCTTGTCGCTCTGGAACCGTGACAGTGCCCGCACTGTGACGGGGAAGGACGCGAACCGCTCCGAGAAGGTCTCCAGGTGCTGCTGGACGAGCAGGGTGGTCGGGACGAGGACCGCGACCTGCTTGCCGTCCTGGACGGCCTTGAACGCGGCCCGGACGGCGATCTCGGTCTTGCCGTAGCCGACGTCGCCGCAGATCAACCGGTCCATCGGCAGCGGGCGCTCCATGTCCGCCTTGACCTCGTCGATGGTGACGAGCTGGTCGGGCGTCTCCACGTAGGGGAAGGCGTCCTCGAGCTCACGCTGCCACGGGGTGTCCGGTCCGAAGGCGTGGCCCTCGGTGGCCATCCGGGCGGAGTACAGCCGGATGAGCTCGCCGGCGATCTCACGGACGGCGCGCCGGGCCCGGCTCTTCGTCTTCGCCCAGTCCCCGCCGCCCAGCTTGTTGAGCGTGGGCGCCTCGCCCCCGGTGTACCGGGTGACCTGGTCGAGGCTGTCGGTGGGCACGAACAGCCGGTCGCCGGGCTGACCGCGCTTGGACGGCGCGTACTCGATGACGAGGTACTCGCGCTGGGCGCCGCCCACCGTTCGCTGCACCATCTCGACGTAGCGGCCGACGCCGTGCTGCTCGTGGACGACGTAGTCGCCGGCCTTGAGCTGCAACGGGTCCACGACGTTGCGCCGGCGGCTCGGCATCCGGCGCATGTCCCGGGTGGACGCCGCGCCGGCGCGCCCCAGCACGTCGGTCTCGGTGAGCAGGGCGAGTCGCAGCGGCTCGCTGACGAAGCCCTGCCCGACGGTGGCGGTCGTGACGTGGACGACGGAGGGCTCCGGGACGTCGTCCACGGACGGCACCAGGCGGGCGGCGACGTCCCCGTCGGCGAGCACCTCGACGAGCCGCTCGGCAGGGCCGTGCCCCTCGGTGGTGACGACGATCCGCCACCCGTCGGACACCAGGGCCCGCAGGTCCTCGAGGACCTTCGGGACGTCGCCGGCGTAGCCCTCCACGTCCCGGGCGGCGACCGTGACCGTGACCGGGTCGGCGTCGCCGTCTGCCGGCTCACGCAGGCCGGCGAGCTCGGCGTCCGCGGCGAAGGAGGTCAGCGACCACCACGGTCGCCCGGTGCGCAGGGCGTGCGCCCGGGTCTGCGCCAGCGTCGCGAACGACGCCTCGGACAGGTCCACCGGGGTCTGCCCGCCAGCGGCGGCGTTGGCCCACGCCGCCGCCAGGAACTCCTCGCTCGTCGCGGTGAGGTCGTGGGCCCGGGCCCGCACCTTCTCGGGGTCGACGACGACGACGTGGGTGCCGGCCGGCAGCAGGTCGAGCAGCGGCTCCATCCCGTCGACCAGGGCCGGGGCGAGGGACTCCATGCCCTCGACCGCGATGCCGGCGGCGAGCTTGTCGAGCATGTCCGCCGCCCCGGGCAGCCGCTCCGTGAGCTGCGCGGCGCGCCGCCGCACGTCGTCGGTGAGCAGGATCTCCCGGCACGGCGGCGCCCACAGTCCGTCCACGGTGCCGAGGGACCGCTGGTCGGCAACGGCGAACGACCGGACCTCCTCGACGGTGTCGCCGAAGAACTCCACCCGCACCGGGTGGTCGACGGTCGGCGGGAAGACGTCGAGCAGGCCACCGCGGACGGCGAACTCGCCGCGCCGCTCCACCATGTCGACGCGGGTGTACGCGGCACCGGCGAGTGCCCGCACGACGTCGTCGAGCTCGGCCTCGTCCCCCACCCGCAGTTGCACCGGTTCCAGGTCCCCGAGCCCCTTGACCAGTGGCTGCAGGACGGCACGGACGGGGGCGACGACGACCTGCACCGGCCCGTCCTCGGCGCCGGCGGCACCCGGGTGCGCGAGCCGGCGCAGGACGGCGAGGCGGCGTCCGACGGTGTCGCTGCGGGGGCTGAGCCGCTCGTGCGGCAGGGTCTCCCAGGCCGGGAACTCCACCACGGAGACCGGGTCGAGGTAGCAGCGCAGCGCCGCGGTCAGGTCCTGGGCAGCGCGCTCGGTCGCGGTCACCGCGAGGACCGGCCGACCGGCCCCCAGGGGAGGCCGCGCGGCGAGCCCGGCGATCGTCGCGGGGCGGGCGCCGGGCGGCGCAGCGACGTCGAGAAGGGGAACGTCCCCGGCCCGGGCCGCCTCCACCGCACGGCTCAGCGCGGGGTCCTCGCGCAGCGCGGAGAGGACTCCGGACACAGCCATTCGGGCACTCCTGGTCACAGGCGGGTGCGCGCCGGCGGGCAGCGCACAGGCCCCGCACCGAGGTCCGGCCGGGGTCCGGGACCAGGGTACGTCGGGCCCTCGGACGCCGTGGTGCAGCGTCCCACGGCGCTCACTCTCCGCCACATACACCATCACGCACCGTGGACGCAACCGGACACTCTGCGCACTCGGGTACGGTCCCGCGGCGTCGCTCCACCCGGGAGCGATATGTCCCGTCCGTCCCCCAACGGAAGCGAAGCCAGATGTCCCGCACCTGGAACGGCAGCTGACCCACCGCGCCTGACCGGTGACGCACCGGCGCCCCGGCTCAACTCCCCCCGTCGACGAACCGATGACCAGAAGGAGCACTCCGATGTCCCGTCCCCCGACGTCCCGTCACCCGTCCCCCGCAGCCTTCCCCCTGGACCGCCCCACCACTATGAGAGCTCTCGTCACCACCGCCGTGTCGGTGGGCCTCGGCCTGTCCGCCGTCGCGGCCCCCGCCGCGGCGGCACCGAGTCCCGAGCCGCGCCCGATCTCCACTGCCTGCCCGGCGGACCTGACCTCCGGCGCCGGCTTCACCGACGTCAGCGGCGCTGTCGCCGAGGCCGTGACCTGCGTGTGGCACTGGCAGGTCGCCAACGGGGAGACGACGTACCGGTACTCCCCGGCGGAGACGGTGACCCGCGGTCAGATGGCGGCCTTCATCGCCCGGTACGTCACCGAGTCCGGCGGGGAGCTGCCGGACCGGCCCGCCGACGCCTTTCCCGACGACGGGATGTCGGCGTTCCACACCGACATCAACCGGCTCGCCGCCGCCGGGATCGTGCGCGGCGAAGCCAGCGGCCACTACCGGCCTGACCACCCGGTGACCCGGGCGCAGATGGCGAGCTACCTGCTGCGGGCCGCCGAGTACCGCGCCGGCCAGGACGGCGGCGTCCGGCTCAGCGCGCACGCGGACTACTTCCCCGACGACGCCGGTTCACCGCACGAGCCGGCCGTCAACGCGGTCGCCTCGGCCGGCGTGGCGGCCGGCTACACCGACGGCAGCTACCGTCCGGACGCCGCCGTCCGGCGCGACCACATGGCCGTCTTCCTGGCCCGGCTGCTCGCCCTGACCGTCGAGGAGGGCCTCGCCGACCTGCCCGACGGCCGGCCCACGCCGCCGCCCGCGCCGGACCCTGCGCCGGAGCAGGTGGCGCCGGTGGGGTCCTCCCCGTTCGCGCAGGCGGACTGGCTGACCGAGCCGATCCCGGCGTCCCCGCGCCTGGACCCCCGCTCGGCGGCGATCGCCGGCCACCTCGCCGACGGCAAGCACGTCGCCAACATCCACCAGTACGGCGTGCCCATCCACCGCCCCGCCCCCGGCACCCCCCGCCGCAGCGTCCGGCTCACCGAGGACTGGGGCACCAACGTCTTCACCACCAACCCCACCCCGCTGACCGCCGAGCACACCACCTCCGCCGGCAGCGACGCCGCCATGGTCGTCCTGGACCCCCAGACCGGCACCAGCCACGAGTTCTGGCGGTACTCCTGGAACGGCGGCAACCCCACCGCCTCCTGGGGCACGGTCATGGACCTCGACGGCGACGGCACCGGCCCCAACGCCCCCACCGGCGCCGGCATCTCCCGCCTCGCCGGCGTCGTCACCACCGAGGAGTTCACCGCCGGCCGCATCGACCACGCCCTGGTCTTCTCCACCGACAACGCCTGCGCCGGCGACTACCGCTACCCCGCCGCCAAGACCGACGGCGCCAAGACCACCACCGACTGCATCCCCGAAGGCGCCCGCATCCAGCTCGACCCCGACGTCGACATCTCCACCCTGCCCGCCAAGGACCGCGCCGTCGCCGCCGCCCTGCAGACCTACGGCGCCTACGCCATCGACAACGGCGGCACCACCGCGGCCTTCATCTTCCAGACCCCCACCGACGGCACCGACCCCTACGCCGCCGCCGGCTGGACCGACTACCACGACATCACCCTGCCCTGGGACCACCTACGCGTCCTCGCCACCTGGAACGGCAGCTGACCCACCGCCTGACAGCACGGCGTCGTACGTCTCACGCAGCCGGCGGGCCCAGCCCTCGGCGGTGAACTCGGCGTCGAACCGCCGTCGGGCCGCCTGGCCCGCGCGCGCCCTCGCCGCCTCGTCGGTGGCGAGGGCGCGCACGGCGTCCGCGAGCGACCGCGGGTCGCCAGCGGGGACCAGCACCCCGCACGTGCCGTCGACGATCTCGGGCACCCCGCCGACGTCGGAGGCGACGACGGGCAGGCCCGCTGCGAGCGCCTCGATGAGGGCGGTCGGCAGGGCGTCGAACAGCGTCGGGTGGACGACGAGGTCGGCCCCGGCGAGCACCTGCCGCACGTCCGGCCGGAAGCCGGCGAAGACGACGTCGAGCGCCAGCTGCCGGGCCCGCTGCTCCAGCGCCGGCCGCAGCGGTCCGTCCCCGAGCAGCACGAACCGGACGTCGCCGTCCCCCCCGAGCAGCCGGGCGGCCTCGAGCAGCTCGGCGTGCCCCTTGCCCGGACGCATCACCCCGACCATCACCGCGACGACGTCGGTGTCGCCCAGTCCCAGCGCGGCCCGCGTCGCGCGGCGCCGCTGCGGTGTCGCCGACTCACCGGGGGCGACGCCGTTGCGGACCGTGACCACCCGGTCGTCCTCGACGTCGAACGTGGCGCGGTACCAGCTCCGGACGGCGTCGGACACGGCGACCACCCGGTCGGCCCGGTGCCGGCGCGCCTGGTGGCCGAGCCAGCGCCGGGCCCGCCCGCCCGGGCCCACGCCGTCCTCGATGAGGTGCAGGGAGGACACCAGCGGCAGGTCGTAGCGGGTGGCGGCCAACGCTCCGACGAGGTCGGCGTGCTTGAGGTGGCTGTGCACGACGTCCGCGCCGCTCGCCCCGACCGCCGCGACCGCGCGTGGCAGCAGCGTCGGGTCCCAGCGGGTCCTGCCGCCCAGGACGGCCACCCTGGCCCCGGCGTCCCGGAGTCGCTGGGCGTAGGGCCGGCCGTCCCCGGTGAGGCACAGCACGGAGGTGCGCAGTCCCGCGGACGGCCCGGCGGCGGCGAGCTCGAGCAGGGACTGCTCGGCGCCACCCGGTCCCAGCGCGTGGATGACGTGGCAGACGTGCACCTCGCCCGGGGGCCGGTTCATGGCCCGGGACGCGGCGCACGGCCGCTGTGCAGGAGGGCCTTCAGCAGGTCCGGGACGCCCCGCTCGGGGAAGACCACGGTCCGCCGGACCTCGTACCGCGGGACCTCGGGGCCGTTGACGCCGTCCACGGTGGTCACCGCGTGGGTGTGGCCGGCGGCCTGGACGGCGGCGAGCGAGGTGTCGTCGTAGTCGACGTCCCGGCCGTTGGGGTAGGCGAGCAGGGAGGCCTCCACCTGCAGCCGGTCCTGCAGCAGGGCGCGGGCGCTGCGCAGGTCCTCGACCTGGTCGCCGGCCGGCTCCCGGCTGAGGATGTCGTGCCGGCTGGTGTGCGACCCGACCGAGAAGCCCTGCCGCACCAGCGACCGGGCCTGGTCCCAGGTCATGAGGAGCCGCCGCGTCGGGTCCGGGCCGACCGGCCGCAACCGCTCGACCACCTCCTCGACGGCGTGCGCCCGGGCGACGCCGGTGCGGGCCTTGAACCGCTCGGCGAGCACCGCGGCGACGCGGCGGGCCGTCCCCTGGTCGGACAGCCGGTAGGTCGTCCCCTCCCACGACAGCGTCGTCGCCGAGCGGCGGGCGACCGCCCAGCCGAGCCGCTCCCACCACACGTCGGTGGTTCCGGAGAGGAACTCCGGGACGAGGAAGAACGTCGCCGGCAGGCCCGTGGCGCGCAGCATCGGGGCGACGACGTCGTGGTTGTCCCGGTAGCCGTCGTCGAAGGTCAGCGCGACGGCGCGCGGCGGGAGCTCACGACCGGCCTCCAGCGCGGTGAGCGCCTGCCCGAGGTCGACGACGTTCGCGCACCGGGCGAGGGTGCGCAGCTGGCTGGCCAGGCCGCGTTCACCGCGCCGCGGCGAGGCCGGGAACCCGAACGTCGGGTGCACGTTGTGCCACCCCAGGACGAGCAGCTGCTGCGCCACACACGCCCCCTCGTCGATCCCGCACTTCGCCCGCGGGACACCGCCGGCGTCGCTTACGTTAGGCGGGTCGGAGCACCGGCGGAGGCGGAACGACGGATGTCGGGAGACAGGTGAGCCAGGACCGGTCGAGGACGAGCCGCGAGGTGGTGACCGCCGTCCGCAGGCTGCTCGTGACCACCACCGCCCTGGTCCTGGCGGCGGCCTGCACACCGACCGGCACGTCCGTCGCGGAGCAGACAGCCGAGTCGGTCCGCGCCGGTGAGCCGGGGACGACGGGCAGCGCGGCGCCGGCGGCGTCGCCGACGCGGCGCCAGGCGTTCCTGGAGCCCGTCCCGGCCGACCCGGTTCTCGACCAGCGCTCGGACCGGATCGCCGCCCACCTCGGCGCCGGTCCGTGGTCGGCCAACGTCACCGAGTACGGCGTCCCGGTGTACGACGCCGACGGCGCTCCGCTGCGGGACGTCGAGTGCCTGCGCGACTGGGGGCACTGCCGGCTGGAGGCGGCCCCGGTCCCCGTGCCGGACGACGCGGCTCCCAGCACCGGCACGGACGCGGCGATGGCCGTCGTCGACCGCCGGAGGGGCACGAGCTACGAGTTCTGGCAGGTCCGTCGGGACGGACCGTCCACGTGGGTGACGTCGTGGGGCGACGTCGTCGACCTGTCCCCCGACGTCCCGTCGGTCAGCTCGGCGACCGGCGCCGGACTCGGCCTCGTCGACGGCCTGGTCACCCCGCAGGAGATCGCCTCCGGGACGATCCGCCACGCCCTGGTGTTCTCCACCGATAACGCCTGCGCCGGGGACTCTCGGGCTCCAGCGACGAAGACGGACGGCACCAGCGACCGAGACGACTGCATCCCGCAGGGCGCGCGCGTCCAGCTGGACCCGGCGGTCGACCTCAGCGCGATCGACGGGCTGTCACCGGGCGAGCTCGCGGTCGGTCGTGCCCTGCAGCAGTACGGCGCGTACGCGCGGGACAACGGCGGCACGCCGGTCGCCCTCATCTTCCAGACCCCGGCGCACGGCGACGACCGGCTCGCGCGGGCGGGCCTGGCCGCGGACTACGACCGGCTCGCCGGGCTGCCGTGGGACCGGCTGCGCGTGCTGGCGTCCTGGGACGGCGGCCCTCCGGCGTCCGCGGGCCGGTGACCTGCGGCCTCCTGGTACAGCTGCAGCAGGCCGGCCAGCCACGTCCCGGTCCCGAACCGCTCCTGCACCCGCCGGCGCGCGGCGGCCCCCATCGCCGCGGCCCGCGCAGGGTCCGTCAGCAGGTCGCTGACGGCCGCGGCGAGCGCGACCGGGTCGCCGGGCGGGACGAGGACACCGGTCACCCCGTCGAGCACCACCTCCGGCACGCCGCCCACCGCGCTGGCCACCACCGCCCGGCCGGCGGCGCCGGCCTCGGCCAGGACCGTCGGCAGGGCCTCGGTGAACGTGGGCAGGACGACGAGGTCACTACCGGCGAGCAGCGCGGGGACGTCGTCGCGGGCACCGGCGAACGTCACCGCGTCACGCAGGCCGAGCTCGCCGGCCTGCCGGCGCAGCGCGGGCCCGGCGTCCCCGTCCCCGACGACGAGCAGGTGCGCGTCCGGGGCCCGGCGGCGCACCGCCGGCCACGCCTCGAGCAGGACCCGGTGCCCCTTGGGTGGTCGCAGCGCCGCGACGACGGTCACCACCCGGGCCCGGGCCGGCACACCCAGGCCCGCCGGCAGCGGCCGCGGTGCCGGGTCGGCGAACGCGCCCAGGTCGACACCGTTGGGCAGCACCGTCCAGTTGGCCCGGGGCCGGTACCGCTGGGCGAAGGACCGGCGGCACGCCTCGGACACGAACACGGTGGCTCGCGCCGTCCCGGCGCAGGCCACGGCGAGCCGCTCCTTGACCGCCTCGGAGCCGGTGAGTCCTCCGGCGAGCTGGTGAAAGGTGCACACGACGGGACGACCGGCGAGCCGGCCGGCCACTGGCGCGAGCACCGACGCGTGCTCGAGGTGGGCGTGCACGACGTCGCAGCCGGACCGACGCACCTCGACGGCGAGCCGGTACGCGGCGGCAGGGTCGGCGAGCCTGCGTGCCCCGAGGAACCGTGGCGGCAGACCGGCC
This sequence comes from Quadrisphaera sp. GCM10027208, assembly GCF_042658805.1. Lineage (NCBI taxonomy): Bacteria > Bacillati > Actinomycetota > Actinomycetes > Kineosporiales > Kineosporiaceae > Quadrisphaera > Quadrisphaera sp. GCM10027208. Next base: position 267,793 of record NZ_JBHSRC010000002.1, on the reverse strand, counting down.
CTCGACAGCGCACCGGCCAGGGACGCCTGAGGCCCGTCCGGCGGCCCCAGGGACACCACGTCGACGTCCAGCCCGGCCTGGCGGGCCGGCCCGGCCAGGTGCACGAGCAGGTTCTCGGCACCGCCGACCCGCAGCGAGTCGATGACGACGAGCACCCTCACCGGGCCACGTCCACGGCGCCGGGCCGCTGCTGGGCCAGGTAGGCGGCGGCGACCCGGCCGGCGACGTCGTCCCAGGCCGACCCGTCCCCGGTGGCGGCGTACCCGGCGTCCCCGAGGTCGGTCGCCGTGGCCGGGTCCTCGAGCAGCCGCAGCATCCCGGCGGCCAGGGCGGCCGCGTCCCCCGGCGGGCAGACCACGCCGGAGCGTCCGTGGCCGACGGCGGCGGCCAGGTCCCCGACGTCCGTGGTCACCACCGGACGCCGCAGGGTGTGCGCCAGGTGCACCACCCCGCTGGCGTTCGCGACGAGGTAGGGAGTGACCAGGGCCCGGGCGCCGGCCACGAGCGCGGGCACGTCCGCGACGGGCACGTACCCGGCCCGCAGCTCGACACCGGGAACCGTGGCGCACCGGCGACGCAGCGCGTCGAGGTCGACGTCGACGCACGGTCCGGCGACGACGACCCGCGTGCCCGGACGCCGGGCGACGACGAGGTCGACGGCGTCCAGCAGCAGGTCCAGCCCCTTGTACCTGGCCAGGGCGCCGAAGAACAGCAGGTACTCCCCGGCCGCCGCCGGGCCGGGGTCCTCCCCGGCGTAGATGCCCTCGTCGCCGTGCGGCACGACGACGGGCTGCCCGGCGTCGGGGAAGGCGGCGACGAACCCCTCCCGCGAGCGCTCGCCAAGGACGAGGACGACGTCGGTGCCCGCGTAGGCGCGCCGCAGCGACCACAGCAGCAGCCCCCCGGACTTGTACAGCCCGCCGTCACCGTCCTCGGTGAACGGGACCGGGGTGTGCGCCACGTCGCCGAGCAGGCCCGGCCGGCCGCCGGCCCGCGCCGCCCGCCCCACGGCCAGCGCCGCCCACGCGTCGACGGGAAATCGCCACTCGGAGAGCTGGACGACGTCCGGCCGGGTCCGCCGGACGTGCCGGACGACGCGCCGCCACGCCTCGACGTGCCGCACGGCGCGCCAGACCCGGCGCACCCGGCGCAACGGCGCCGGGAGCGCGGCACCCGCGCTCGGGTGCCAGGTCGGGAGCACGGGCAGCATCCGGACGCCGGGATGACGAGCGGCCAGCTCCGGCCCGCGACCGGTGAGGAGCTCGACCTCGTGGCCGAGGCGTGCCAAGGCGTCGGCCAGCTGCAGCGTCCACTGGAACAGGCCGCCGGCCGGACTGTGCTCGACGAGCAGGAACCTCACCGTGCCGAGGCTAGGCACGTCCGGCGTGGCAGGCGGCCGTTTCGACTGAACCCGTGACCCGCGGAGACGACTTCCGCCGAATCGGCTGCGCGGCGCCCCGACCGGCTGCGAGCGTGGTCGTCATGGACCTGGCGGACCGCGCCGCGGCGCTCACCTGGGCCGCTGTGGCAGCGGCGGCCTGGACGCACCTGGGCTACCCCCTGCTGATGCGCCGCGCCGCGGCGGGCGCCACCGGCCCGGCAGTCGCCGGCGGTCAACCAGACGACACGCTGCCGGCCGTCACGGTGCTCGTGGCCGCACTCGACGAGGAGCAGGTCATCGGCGAGAAGGTGCGCGACAGCCTGGCGCAGGACTACCCGCCCGCGCTGCTCGAGGTGCTCGTCGTCGCGGACGGGTCCACCGACCGCACCGCGGAGCTGGCCCGGGCCGCGGGTGCCCGGGTGCTCACCGCCCCGGTGCCGGCCGGCAAGAGCGCCGCGGTCAACCGGGGGGTGCTCGCAGCCACCGGGGAGCTCGTCTGCCTCACCGACGCGAACTGCTCCCTGGCCCCCGGTGCCCTGCGCGCGCTGGCCGCCGCGGCAGCGGACCCCCGGGTGGCGGTGGTGAGCGGCGCCAAGGTCGTCGTCGGTGCCGGGTCCCACGGCTCCGGGGAAGGCCTGTACTGGCGGCTGGAGTCGGTGGTCAAGGCCGGCGAGTCCCGGTTCGGATGCGTCATGGGCGCCCCCGGCGAGGTGTGCGCGGTGCGGCGCTCGACGTTCCGGCCAATTCCCCCCGGGGTCCTCAACGACGACTACCACCTGGTCTGCGACGCCCTGCTGCACGGTCACCGGGTGGCCTACGCCCCCGCAGCCCGGGCGGTCGAGACGGTCTCGGCCCGCGCGGCCGACGAGATGGAGCGGCGCACCCGGATCGCCGCCGGCACCTGGCAGACCTCGCTGCGGCACCTGCGCCTGGCCGACCCCCGGCGCGGGATGACGGCGCTCGCGTTCGGGTCCCACCGGCTGCTGCGCAACCACGTCGTCCCGCTCCTGCTGCCCGGGCTGCTGGCGACGTCCGCGGCGGCGGCGTCCCGGCACCGCAGCGCCCGCTGGTTGCTGGCCGCGCAGGTGCTCGGGTACGGGGCCGGGGCCGCCGGCTGGGTCACCGGCCGGCCCGCCCTCGGCGCTCCGACGCAGTTCCTGCTGACGAACGCGGCCGCCGTCCGCGGCGCGGTCCGGCTGGCTGCCCGGCGGCAGCCGACGGTGTGGCGCCGGGCCGCGCGCGGTCCCTGGGTACCGGCGGCTCCCACGCCGGCAACCTCAGGGAAGCCACTGCAGGAGCCCCCGGAGGAGCGCACGAGAGAGCTGGTGGCCTAGTGCACGCACTGCGGACCTCCCTCGTCGTCGGGAGCCTCGCCACGGTGACCGGGCTCGCGCTCGGCGTCCCGGTAGCCCTGGGCCAGCCGGCGTCCTGGACGGCGCACGCGACCGTCCTGATCCTGCCGGTGACCCCGGGGGCGAACCCGGACGCGCTCGCCGGCTACTACGACACGCTGAGCCGTGGCAACGTCCCGGCCACCTACGTGGCCCTGCTGGACGCCGGCGACCCGGCACCGTTCCTGGACACGGAGCTGGACCTGGCCGGCGGTGAGCTGGAGGGGCGCTCGCTGGCGTTCCAGGTGGTCACCGACACCAGCGTCATCGACGTGGCGGCCACCGCGGCCAGCCCCGAGGACGCCGAGGAGACCGCCGACGCCGCCGCCCGGTGGGCGCAGGAGTCCATCGCGCAGATGGGTTCGCCGTACCAGGGGCGGGTCGTCGGGACGGCGGAGGGCACGGCGAGCCTGTCGTCGATCGCGACCGGCTCGATGGTGACCGTCATGGCCCTGGTCGCCCTGGCGGCCGGGGTCGTCGCCCAGCAGGTCGCCTACCGGCTGCTGCGTCGACGGGTGGCCCCGGACGTGGTCGGACACCTCGTCGGGCCCGTCCCGCAGACCCCGGCCTCCCGCCGCACCGACCGGGTCGCCGTCACCGGCGGCCCGGACGACGGTGGCTGACCTCCTCACCAGCCCCGTGCTGGCCGTGCTGGTCCTGCTCCTGCTGACCGCGGCTGCGACGGTCGCCGTGCTGCGCCCGCGCGTCCTGCTCGCCGGCTACGCGGTGGCGGTCGTGACGAACGCCAGCACGGTCGTCGGCCCGCTCGGTCCGCTGAGCATCCAGGTCCTGCTCATCGGGCTGCTGCTGGCGGCCGTCCTCGTCGGCTGGTTGCGCGGCCGACTGCGACCCCGCTGGTCGGTGGTCTACCTGCTGCTCGTCGTCTACGCCGCGGTCCGGCTGCTGTCCCTGGTCTCGGCGCTCGACACCGCGGTGTCGACGGCGGCGCTGGTCGAGGAGCTCAAGCACGTCGTGCCGTTCCTGGCCGCCGCCGTGCTGATGTCCTCCACCGGGCGCGCGTCAGCCACGATCCGCACGACCGCGATGGCCGCGGTCGGGGCCGCGGCGCTGCTGGCCGGTCTCAGCCTGCTGCGGGAGACGCTGCTGCCGGGGGCGGACTTCGGCGGGTTCGTCAACGTCCCGGTCGGCGCGGACGTCGGCTCGGCCACCGAGCGGCACTCCGGCCCGGAGTCGGACCCCAACTTCTGGTCCCGGCACCTCGTCCTGCTGCTGCCGGTGGCGCTGGCGCTGGCCACCGACCGGCGCCTCGGCGCGTGGCGGCACGCCTGGTGGGTGGCCGCGCTGCTGATGGCGGGCGGGCAGTACCTGACCCAGTCCCGCGGCGGCCTGCTGGCCACGATGCTGGCTGCCGCGGTGTGGCTGGTCCTGTCCGGGGCGTCGTCCCGGCGGCTCATGGTCGGGGCGCTGACCGCCGTCGTGCTCGTCGTCGCCTTCCCCGGCACGAGCACCCGGCTGGCGACCCTGACGATGGTCGAGCCGGGTACGCCGAGTCGCACCGACCAGTCGCTGGTGGACCGGGCGACCGTGCAGCAGATCGCGCTGCGGATGGCGGCGGACCACCCGGCGACCGGCGTCGGGGTCGGCGGGTTCGTGGCAGCGCAGCCGGAGTACCGCCGACTGACAGAGACGCCGCTGTCCCAGCCGCTGGCCCCGCACAACATCTACCTCGAGATGCTGGCCGAGAGCGGGGTGGCCGGGCTCGCCGGCTGGCTCGTCCTCATCGGCGGGACCCTGGTCGTGTCGGCCGACACCGCCCGGCGGCGCCGGCGCCTCGGGTTGCCGGCGCCCCGGGCGCCGGACCACCTCGCCCGGGGGGTCACCGCGGGGCTGTTCGGGTGGGCGGTGTCCTCGCTGTTCCTGCACCTGGCCGGGTTCTCCGTGCTGCTGCTCGTCGTGGCGATGGTCGTCGCCGCCGACGTGCGGACGCGGGAGCTCGACGCCTCCGGCTTCCGCGTGGTCCGCGGCCCGGGGCTGGCCGTCCTCACCCGGCGAGTCGCGCGGGCCTCGGGCGTCGGCGTGCTCGCGGCCGCGGTCGCCGCCACCGTGCTCGTCGTGGCCAGCGGCGAACGGTGGGCCGCGACGACGACCGGGGTCATCGTCGGCGGTCCCGCGGGTGAGACCGCGTACACCCGGGACGTGCTGTCCCGCCCGCAGGTGATCGCGACGTTCAACGCGCTGGCGTCCCGTCCCGGGCTGCTGCACCAGGCGGCCGAACGGACCGGGATCGACCCGGCCCTGGCGGCTCAGGCCACGGTGTCCGCGCGCCACCGCTTCGGCAGCGACGTGATCGAGCTGACGACGACGCACCAGGACCCGGTGACCGCGAGCCGGCTCGCCTCGGCGGCGGGTCGCCAGCTGCTGCAGGACGTGGCGTTCAGCCAGGACCTCTACCGGTACGCGATACGCACCAGCGAGCCGGAGCTGCAGCGCACGACGACCCGTCCGGTGGGCCTCGCCGTGGCCTGCGCCGCCGGCGTGCTGGCCGCCGGCCTCGGTGGGCGCCGGCTGCTCACCCTGACGAGGCCGCTCGCTCGGCGATCGCCTCGGCGCACCTGCGCGTCCCCACCGGCGTCCCCGGCGCCAGGTCGTACGTGAGGTCGCGGCCCTCGGCGAGCACGGCGTCGACCGCGGACTCGACCCGGGCCGCGCGCTCGCCGTCCCCCAGGTGACGCAGCATGAGGGCGGCCGAACGGATCAGACCCATCGGGTTCGCCCGGTCCTGGCCCGCGTGGCGGGGTGCCGAGCCGTGCGCGGCCTCGAACACCGCGGCGTCCGGGCCGTAGGCGGCTCCGGGGGCCAGGCCCACCCCCCCGGCGACGGCGGCCGCCAGGTCGCTGAGCACGTCCCCGTACAGCATCCCGGTGAGCAGGACGTCGAAGGCGGCCGGTCGGCGGACCAGCTGGGCGCACGCGTTGTCGACGAGGGCGTCGTCGAGCTCGACCCCGGCGGTAGGACCGTCGCCGGGCCGTTCCGCGGCGACCTGCCGGCACACCCGCAGGAACAGCCCGTCGGTCTCCCGCATCACCGTCGCCTTGTGGACGACCGTGACCCGTCGCCGCCCGTGCGCCTGCGCCCACCGCAGAGCGAACTCAGCGGTGCGACGGACGGCGGCCGGGCTGAACGCCTTGAGCGACACTCCGGACGCCGAGACGTCGTCGGCGCCGGCGGCGCGCAGCGCCTCGACCGCGGCGGGTGAGCCGGGCGCCAGCTCCCAGCCGGCGTAGAGGTCCTCACCGGTCTGCCGGACGACGACGACGTCGAGCGGTGGGGCGCTTCCGCCGGCGACCGGCACCGCCCGTACCGGGCGGAGCTGGACGAACAGCCCGAGTTCGCGGCGCAGACCCGTGTTCGGTGAGCGGAAGCCGCCGTCACGGGAAGTCGACACCGGCCCCTTCAGCACGCAGCCCGTCCGCCGAGCCGACTCCACGGTGCCGGCCGGGACGGCGGAGGTCTCGCCACGGTCCAGAGCACTGCTGCCGAGATGCCTTGTGTCCCAGTCGATGTCGGCGCCGACGGCGTCCAGGACGAGAAGGGCGGCAGCGGTCACCTCGGGGCCGATCCCGTCGCCGGGGACGAGGGTGACGAGGTGGCCCATGCCCGAATCCTACGTTTGCCCCGCGCGCCGCACCGGCCGTTGTTACGTTGCTGGAGACGGCACGACGGCAGGAGGCTCCGGTGGCCCAGACAGCAGCGCGCAGGCCCCGTTCGGCGGAGATGAACCCAGGTCCGGGGTTTCGGTTGCGCCGGTCCGACGACCGCCCCGGGGAGGTGTTCGTCGACGCGTTCCGCGCCTACCCCACCCCCGACGTGTCGGACATGATGAACCGCCTGTACACGATGTGCGTGGCGATCCAGCCGATGACCGACCCCCGACTGTCCGTGGTGGGACCGGCGTGCACGGTCAAGGTCTTCCCCGGCGACAACCTCATGGTGCACAAGGCGCTCGACGTCGCCCGCCCGGGCGACGTCCTCGTCGTCGACGCCAGCGGGTCGACCATGACCGCCGTCCTGGGCGACCTGGTGTGCACGAAGGCCCGCCACCGTGGGATCGCGGGCGTCGTGGTCGACGGGCTGATCCGGGACCTGCCCGGCATCGCCGCGCTCGGCGACTTCCCGGTCTTCGCTCGCGGGGTGACCCCGATCGGGCCGCTGCACCGCGGCCCCGGGGAGATCAACTACCCGGTGAGCTGCGGCGGAATCGTCGTGCACCCGGGCGACCTCGTCGTCGCGGACGCCAACGGCGTGGTCGTCGTCCCGCTGGAGAACGTCAAGGAGGTGCACGACCGGCTCGAGGGCCGGCGCCGGGACGACGCGGCGTACGCGGCCTCGGTGGCCCGGGGCGCGTTCTCGAACGGCTGGGTCGACGACGTGCTGGACGCCGGTGGGCTCACCGTCGATGCGCTCTGACCGGCGTCCGACGGCCGGCGGACCGGCACGGCCGGCGCTGGCCGGGGGCCCGGACGCCGTCGTCCTGGGCGGCAGCTCGAACTCCCTCGCCGTGGCGCGGTCCCTGTCCCGGCAAGGGGTCCGGGTGCACGGCCTGTCCGACGGGGCGGGCGGCTCGCTGCTGCGGTACTCCCGGCACGTCGCCGGGTTCGTCGAGGCCACGTCGGCGTCCCGGGCACCCCAGGTCTGGGACGACTGGCTGGACCGTGCCCCAGACGGCGCGGTGCTGCTGCCGTGCAGCGACATCGCGCTGGAGTACCTGGCCACCCGCAGGCCCGCGCTGACTGCCCGCGGGCTGCGGCCGCCGGAGTCCGACGACGACGTCACCCTGGCGATGCTCGACAAGCAGCAGACCTACCAGCTGGCCCGGGCGGTCGGGGTCCGAGCCCCGCGCACCGCCACCCTGGAGGCCGGGGCGGACCTCGACCGGGTGGCCGCGGACTTCACCTTCCCCTGCGCGGTCAAGCCGCGTCACTCCCACCGGTTCGCCCAGGTGTTCGGTGTCAAGGCCGTCGTCGTCCGGGACGTCGACGAGCTGCGGCGCACGCTCACCGCGATCGACGAGGCCGGTCTGTCGGTGCTGCTCACCGAGATCGTGCCGGGCCGGGACGACGCCTACTGCAGCTACTACACCTACCTCACCCCGGACGGCGAGGCGCTGCTGCACTTCACCAAGCGCAAGCCGCGGCAGAACCCGCCCGGGTTCGGGCTCGGCACGCTGCACGAGAGCGACTGGGTGCCCGAGGCGGCCCGCGAGGGGCTTCGCTTCTTCCGCGGCGTGGGGCTCACCTGGATCGGCAACGTGGAGTTCAAGGTGGACGCCCGGGACGGCGGCCTGACCCTCATCGAGTGCAACCCGCGGTTCACCGCCGCGGACAGGCTCGTGCAGAACGCCGGCGTGGACCTTGCGGGTGTCGCCTACCGCCGGGCGGTCGGCCTCGACGTCCCGCCGGTGGCCGACTTCGCCACCGGCGTCCGGCAGTGGCACCCGTGGGAGGACGCCCAGGCGTTCTGGGCGTACCGGTCGGCCGGGCAGCTGTCCACCGGCGACTGGGTTCGGTCCCTGGCCCGGCGCCAGCACCTCCCGGTGTTCGACCGCGACGACCCCGCACCGACGCTCGTGCACGACGCGCGCTTCCTCCTCGGCAAGGGCCGGGGCGCCGCCCGCCGAGCGCGGCGCGCGGTCACCGCTGCGGGCCGGCCCCGGGCCTGAGCTCGCCGGGGGACGCGCCGGGCACGGCGTCGTCGACGGGACGGCGCGGGGTCGCCAACGGCCGGCGCGGGCTCTCCCGCATCAGCGTCTCCACGACGGCCCGGGCGACCGGCACCCGCGTGGCCACCTCACGGACCTGGTAGTGGTAGAGCAGCCCTGGCGTCGAGTTCACCTCGATCACCGCGCCGCCGGCGGAGCACAGCGACCGGGACGGGTCCGGGGTGATGAGCTCGACGGCGGCCCACCGCAGGCCCAGGGCGTCGACCGACCGCAGGACGTCGGCCTCCAACGGCCCGCCCACCGTCACCGTCTCGTGGTCGTGGCCGGCGGTCGCACTGGCCGCGCCCTTGACCGTCACCCGCCGCCCGGCCGCCGGCACCGAGGTGAGCCGCAGCCCGGCGTGCCGTACCGCGAGCTGGGTGTCGAGGTCCGGCGCGATCCCCCACTGCCCGTCCGCCCCGTGCGCGAGGACGCGGCGCCAGTTCTCCGCCACGACGAGCGCCGCGACGCTCGAGACCCCGTCCCCGACGACGACGGGCCGGTACCGCCGGACCGCGCCGACCACGCGGCCGTCGAGGACCAGCACCCGCAGCTCCGCGCCGTCGAGCTGCTCCTCGACGAGGACGTCGCGTGACCACCGGCCCGCGGCCACCAGCGCGCGGACGAGCTCGCCGGGGGTGCGCACGTCGCACACGACGCCCAGCCCGCCGCCGGTGTCCCGGGCCGGCTTGACGACGCAGCGCCCGGTCGCGGCGAGCAGGTCGAAGGCCGGCCCGGTGGCGTGCGGGCCGACGCGCACCGCCCGCGGGGTCGGGACCCCGCTGTCCCGCAGCAGCCGGCGGGTCGCCCACTTGTCCCCCGCCGTGGCCAGCGCCTCCTGACCGTCCAGCGGCACGAGGTTCGAACCGAGCTCGACGCAGTGGCCGTCGCGGTCCAGCCTCAGGGTCCCGCCCGGGCCCAGCTCCACCCGGGCGCCGGCGGCCTGGGCGGCGTCCCGCCACACGGCGGCGTAGGCACCGGTACGGGCGGTGTCGAGCAGCGGGGTGGTGAGCCGCGCGGACCGGCGCATACCCAGCAGCACCCCGACGGTACGCGGGTCGAGCACCGTGGCGGGCCACAGCAGCCGGTGCCGGAGACCGTCCACCGGGTCGCCGGCCAGGGCGAGCCGGACGAGCCACCGGTGCACCCACCGGCTCGTCGCTGCCCTCACCGGACCGCCTGCCGGGACGTCGCCGACCGGACCACCCCGACGATGTCGTCCAGCGCGGCCGGTGCGAGCAGGCGCAGCAGCAGCACCGCCGTGCCCGCGCCGGCGACCACGGTGGCCGCGAGCCGGCCCGGCCCGGGTGCCATCAGGCTGGTGACCGGCACCGCCCCGAGCAGGGCACCGGTCGCCGTGACGGCTGCGGGGACCAGCGCGCCCAGCAGCGCCCGGCCGGAGAGCCGGACGAGCCGGTGCACGAGGACGAGCCGGACCACCGCGTTGACCACGCTCACGACGAGCTGGGCACCGGCGATGGCCACCAGGCCGTGGGGGGCCGCGGCGAGCAGGGCCAGGACGCGCAGCAGCACCACCGGCACGAGCACCCGGGCCAGCACACCGGGCCGGCCGATGGCGGGGAACACGTCGCCGGAGGCGTAGGCGATCGCAGACACGCCCATCGCCACGGCGATCAGCGCCATCGGCCCGGCCGCGCCGGCCCAGGTGTCGCCGAGCAGCACGCCGGTAAGGTCCTCGGCGACGACGACCAGGCCGGCCGCCGCGGCGAACGCCGGCACGGTGATGAGCCGCAGGGCGCGCAGGACGACGGAGCCGAACTCCTCGGCGTGCACCGCACGCACCCGGGAGAACAGCGAGAACGCCACGCTGGAGACGATCCAGTAGATGTTCGCGAGGAAGAGCTCGGGGACGCGGACGGCGAGCAGGTACAGCCCGAGGTCCTCGGGACCCAGGCGGTTGCCGACGACCACGTAGTCGGCGTTCTCGCCGACCGCGGTCAGCAGCCGGATGGCCAGGACGGCGCCGCCGAACCGCAGCAGGGTGGCCGCCACGGACCGGTCGATCCTGAGCCGCGGCACGAACCGGATGGCCCACCACGTCGCCACCGTGCCGACGAGCTCCCCGGCGAGCAGACCACCCACCAGCGACCACGCCCCCGCCCCGCCCACCGCGAGCCCGATCGACACGACGGCCCGCACCCCGGCCCGGGAGATCTCGACGACCGCCCGGCGCTTGAACCGCAGGTCCCGGCGCAGCACGGCGTCGGGCACCTGTCCGGCGCCGCGCAGCAGCAGGTAGCCGAACAGCACCTGCAGGAGCAGCACGTCGTCCGGGACGCCGAACAGCGCGGCGACGAGCGGGGCCGAGGTGACCGCGGTGACGGTGAGCACGGCCGCGACCAGAAGGTTGAGGGTGAACGCCGTCCGGATCCGGTCGCTGACCCCGGTCTCCTGCTCGTAGACGACGGCGGCACCGACCCCGAGGTCGAGACCGGTCTCGACCAGGGCGATGAGCGTCAGGCCGGCGGCGACCACCCCGAACTGCTCGGGCACGAGCAGCCGGGCCATCGCCAGCGTGGTGACGAAGACGACGAGCTTGCTGCCGGCCAGGGACACCACCGCCCAGCCGACGGTGCGCGCGGCCCGCCCGGCGCTGAGCGACGTCTGCCCGGCCGGCGGCGCAGCGGTGTCAGCCACCGGCACCGCGGACCACCTGGCCGGCGGTGCGCAGCAGGAGCTTGCAGTCGTTCCAGAGCGACCAGTTCTCCACGTAGTAGTTGTCGAACCGGGCCCGGTCCATGATCGAGGTGTCACCGCGCAGACCGGCCACCTGCGCCGCCCCGGTCAGGCCCGCCGGCACCCGGTGGCGGGCCATGTAGAGCGGGAAGCGGCGGGCGAACTCCTCGACGAAGTACGGCCGTTCGGGCCGTGGCCCGACCAGGCTCATGTCACCGCGCAGCACGTTCCACAGCTGGGGCAGCTCGTCGAGGCTGGTGCGCCGGATGAACCGGCCGACGGGCGTCAACCGGTCGTCGTGGCTGATGTTCCAGCGCTGCGCCGACTCCGACTGGCCCGCCGGACGCAGGGAGCAGAACTTCAGCAGCACGAAGCAGCGGCCGTCCAGCCCTACCCGCTCCTGGCGAAACAGCACGGGGGACCCGATCCCGACCCGGACGGCGAACGCGACGGCGGCGAGCAGCGGCGCCAGGACGACGAGCGCTGCCGCCGAGGCAGCGACGTCGAGGACCCGCTTGAGGCGCCACATCTGGGTGCGGAACGGCGCCCGCCGGATGCGCACCAGCGGAGTGCCCCAGACCGTCTCCATGTCGCGGGTGGTGGGGCTCAGCTCGTAGAGCCGGGGGACGAGGAGGATCTCGCAGGCGAGCCGGTCGCAGGCGCGCAGCAGGTCCACCAGCTGGGCCTCGCGGATGGACGCGTAGGCGACCACGACCTCGTCGATCCGCTGGTCGATGATGACGTCGACGAGGTCACTGCTGCGTCCCAGGTGCGGCACCGGACGTCGCTCGGCCGGCAGCAGCGGGTCGTCGTCGAGGAACCCGACCGGCAACAGACCGGTCTCGGGGTGCTCGAGGAACGTCGTGGCGAGCTGCCCGGCGAGCTCGCCGCCGCCGAGCACGAGGGTGCGGTGGGTGACCCGGCCGCGACGCCGCGCCGCCCGCAGGAACGCGTAGACGACGGCCCGCCCGAGGGTGGCGAGGGCCGCCATCGCCCCCGCGGCGAGCAGCGTGGCCCGGCCGGCCCACCCGTCGAGGAAGGCGCCGAGGCCGGTGACCACCGCGCCGGCGATGAGGGCCCGGCCGACGAGACCGGCGACGTCGTCGAGGACGGACGGGGTGAGCCGGTTGCGGTAGAGCCCACCGACGGCGAACAGGGCGATCGTCAGGGCGCCCATCGTCAGCACCCGACGGGAGACCTCCTCGACGACGACCGCCGCCCCGGCGACCGCCAGCACGTCCACGGCGACGAGCAGCGCGGGCCACCACGGGGTGAAGTGCCCCTGCCAGGGCGGGCGAGGGGCCAGCGGTCGGCGGGTGAACCAGCCGGGACGGCTCCCGGTGGCCGGTGCCGACGTCGGCGCCGGGGACCGGCGAGGCGCGGGCACCTGCGTCGTCCGGGGGGTGCCGACGTCCGGGACGCCCGCCTGCTCGACGTCCGCCTGCTGTACCGGGAGGTCATGCCCCGGCCCCGTGGTGCTCTCCATCAACCCGGCCTCCTCGTCGTGTCCTGATGACACGGGAGGAGCCGGGGGCAGGCCCAGGTGCTTTACCTCCGCTTGACCCTTATCCGCGACGATGTCGCGGGAGCGTCACGAGGACGTGACGCGGCGTCACGCTCACTGGGAGGTGTGCACGGTGAGCTGGGCACGTTCGAGCCCTTCGGTCACCACGAGCTCCACGGCGTCCGCGGCGTCGGCGAGCAGGAACGGCAGGTCCGCACGCTCCGCCGGGGAGAAGTCCCGCAGGACGTAGTCCGCCGGGTCCATCCGCCCGGGTGGGCGACCGATCCCGCACCGAAGGCGCACGTAGTCCCGGGTGCCGAGGGCCTTGCTGATGTCTCGCAGCCCGTTGTGGCCGCCCTCACCGCCCCCTCGCTTGAGCCGCAGCGTCCCGAACGGCAGGTCGAGCTCGTCGTGCACGACGAGGACGTCGGTGGGCTCGACGGAGAAGAACCGGACCAGGGCCGCGACCGGACCGCCGGAGACGTTCATGTACGTGGTCGGCTTGGCGAGGACCACCCGGGGGCCGGGGGCCCCGCCCGGCAGCGTGCCCAGTCGGGCCTCGGCGACGGCGGCCCGGCTGCGGTGGGCGCGGAAGACTGCCCCGGTGCGGCCGGCCAGCTCGTCGAGGACCATGTGGCCGACGTTGTGCCGGTTGCCCGCGTAGCCGGCGCCGGGGTTGCCGAGCCCGACGACGATCCACAGGTCGGTCACGGGGCGCTCCTGGTGTGCGGGCGAGGGGACGGCGAGGTGCGTCGGGGCCGCCGTGACGGCGGCCCCGACGACGGGTCACTCCTGCTCGGTGTCCCCGGCCGGCGAACCCCCGGCGGGCGCCGCGGCGGCCTGCTCGGAGGTCTCGTGCGCGATACCGACCTCCGCCTCGGCCTCGGCCAGCTCGGCCTCCAGCGCGGCCGAGGTCATCGCCTGGGACACGTTGACGACGAGCGCCTCGGGGTCCGTGACCAGCGTCGTGCCGGGGGGCAGCTCGATGTCACCGGCGTGGATCTGGGTGCCGGCCCGGAGGCCCTCGACGGAGACCTCGACGCTCTCCGGGATGTGGGTGGCCTCGGCCTCGACGAGCAGCGTCTGGTGCTCCACGGTGACGAACGTCTCCGGCGCGGCCTCGCCGGTCACGTGGACGGCGATCTCGACCTCGACCTTCTCCCCGCGGCGCACGACGACGAGGTCGACGTGCTCGATGAACCGCTTCACCGGGTCCCGCTGGACGTCCTTGACCAGGGCCAGAGTCGAGCGCCCGCCCTCGATCTGCAGGTCGAGCAGGGCGTTGGAGTGCTTGAGCGCCAGCATCGTCTCGTGGCCCGGCAGGGTGATGTGCGTGGGCTGCTCGCCGTGGCCGTACACGACGGCGGGGATCTTGTCCGCGCGGCGGATGCGGCGGGCGGCACCCTTGCCGAACTCGGTGCGGACCTCGGCGGTGATCTTGTTCTCGGACACGGCGCATCGCTCCTGGGCTGGGATGGTGTCTGGCTGGGACGGTGTCGTTCGGGCGGTGGCCTCGACGCGGGGCGCGGCACGGTCGCAGGACCACCGCGTCGATCACGGACGGACGGCTGGCCAGCCGTGCGGCGTCCCTCGCCGAGGCAACCGGGCGAGTCTAGCCAGCGCCCCTCCGCTCGCCCAACTCGCCCAACTCGCCCCACCCTCCCCCGCGACCAGCCAAGCCCCTCTTCGTGATCATGCAGTCCCGCCACCCACCGACCACCGTCCGGCTCACAGAATGCTGGGTTGGTGGCGCGACACGCCGGCCAGGCCGGGCCGAGGGCAGCATTCTGTGGTCGAAGTGCGGCCACCGTGAGGAGGTTCGGGTCAGGCGTTGCCCTCGAACAGGCTGGTGACCGAGCCGTCGTCGAACACCTCGCGGATGGCGCGGGCGATCAGCGGCGCGATCGACAGCGTGGTGAGCTGCGGGAAGCGTCGTTCCTCGGCGACCGGCAGCGTGTTCGTCACGATGACCTCGCTGACGGCGCTGTTCTTGAGCCGGTCGACCGCCGGGCCGGACAGCACCGCGTGGGTCGCTGCGACGACGATGTCCGCCGCGCCGTTGTCCTTGAGCGCCTCCGCCGCCTGCACGATGGTCCCGGCCGTGTCGATCATGTCGTCGACGAGCACGCAGGTGCGGCCCTCCACGTCCCCGACCAGCTCGTGCACCTTGACCTGGTTGGCCACGTTCGGGTCCCGCCGCTTGTGGATGATCGCCAGCGGTGCCCCGAGCCGGTCCGACCACAGGTCCGCCACCCGGACCCGGCCGGCGTCCGGGGAGACGATGGTGAGCCTGTTGCGGTCCACCCGGCTGCCGACGTAGTCGGCGAGCAGCGGCAGCGCCCACAGGTGGTCGACCGGCCCGTCGAAGTAGCCCTGGATCTGGGCGGCGTGCAGGTCGACGCTCATCAGCCGGTCAGCGCCCGCGGTGCGGAACATGTCGGCGATCAACCGGGCCGAGATCGGCTCCCGGCCGCGGTGCTTCTTGTCCTGCCGGGCGTAGCCGTAGAACGGGGCGACGACGGTGATCCGCTTGGCGGACGCCCGCTTCAGCGCGTCGACCATGAGCAGCTGCTCCATGATCCACTGGTTGATCGGGGCGCAGTGGCTCTGGATGACGAACGCGTCGGAGCCGCGGACGCTCTCCTGGAAGCGGACGTAGATCTCACCGTTGGCGAAGTCGTAGGCCGTCGTCGGCACGACCTCGACGCCGAGCGCGGCGGCGACCTCCTCGGTGAGCTCCGGGTGCGCCCGGCCCCCGATGAGCACGAGGCGCTTCTCCCCCGTCGTCGTGATACCCGTCATCCGGCCGCTCCCTCGTCGTCGGTGCTGCTGGTCGGCTCCGTGCCACGGGCCCGGCGGGCCGCCTCGGCGGCCGGGGTGCCGGCGCGGCGGCGCTCCACCCACCCCTCGATCGTCCGCTGCCGGCCGCGGGCCACCGCCATCGCCCCGGCGGGGACGTCCTCGGTGATGACGGAGCCGGCGGCGGTGTACGCCCCGTCCCCGATGGTGACCGGCGCGACGAGCATCGTGTCGCTGCCGATCCGGACGTGGTCACCGACGACGGTGCGGTGCTTGGCGACCCCGTCGTAGTTGACGAACACGGTGGCGCAGCCGATGTTCGACCCCTCGCCGATCTCCGCGTCCCCCACGTAGCTGAGGTGCGGGACCTTGGAGCCGGTGCCGATGACGGCGTTCTTCGTCTCGACGAAGGCACCGATCTTGCCGTCGGCACCCAGGCGGGTGCCGGGCCGCAGGTAGGAGAACGGGCCGACGGCGGCACCCGGCCCGATCTCGGCGTCGCTGCCGTGGCTGCGCACGACGCTCGCCCCGGCACCGACCCGGACGCCGCTCAGCGTGGTGTCCGGCCCGACGCTCGCCCCGGTCTCCACCACCGTCCCGGCGTGCAGCTGGGTGCCGGGCAGCAGGACGACGTCCGGGGCCAGCTCGACGTCGACGTCCACCCACGTCGTCGCCGGGTCGACGACGGTGACCCCGGCCCGCATGTGCCGCTCGAGCAGCCGCCGGTTCAGCTCGGCACCCAGCCGGGCCAGCTGGACCCGGTCGTTGACCCCCTCGGTCTGCCACGCGTCGTCCACCCGGTGGGCGGCGACCCGCCGCCCGTCACCGCGGACGATGCCCAGGACGTCGGTGAGGTACACCTCGCCCTGGGCGTTGTCCCGCCGGACGCGGCGCAGGGCGTCGGCGAGCACGGCGGCGTCGAAGGCGTAGATCCCCGAGTTGATCTCGCGGACGGCGAGCTGGTCGGGCGTCGCGTCCTTGTGCTCGACGATCTCGGTGACCGCGCCGTCCGCGTCGCGCACCACCCGGCCGTAACCGGTCGGGTCGTCCACCTCGGCGGTCACCACGGTCACCGCGTTGCCGGCGTCCCGGTGCGCCGCCACCAGGGCCGCCAGGGTGCTGGTCTCCAGCAGCGGGACGTCCCCGTAGGTGACGACGACGGTGCCGCTGAGGTCCCGGGGCAGGACGTCGAGACCGCAGCGGACGGCGCGGCCGGTCCCGGGGACGTCGTCCTGGTCGGCGACGAGCGCGCCCGGGTCGATCTCGGCGACGTGGGCGGCCACCTGGTCCCGCTCGTGGCGGACGACGACGACGAGGTGCTCGGGGTCGAGCCCGCGGGCGGCGGCCACCGCGTGGCCGAGCAGGGTGCGGCCGGCGATCCGGTGCAGGACCTTCGGCGTCGACGACCTCATCCGGGTGCCCTCACCGGCGGCGAGGACGACGACGGCGGCCGGGCGGGACGCGCTCACGCGGCAGGGCTCCTCGGCGTTCGGCGGTGACGTCGACTGGTCATGCTACCGGCGGGCCGGTAACCCCCGCGCCACCGGGACGTCACCGGCTGGCTCCCCCGCAAGGACTCGAACCCTGACCACCAGGACCAAAACCTGGTGTGCTGCCAGTTACACCACGGGGGACCGCCGGCGTGAGGGTACCGCCGCTGGTCGGGGACGGGACGACGTCCGGCCGGCGTCCGGCCCGCGTCCGGACTCGGCAAAGTCTCCCCCGCAGGACTGGACAGGAGCACCGCGTCCGTGGTTACGGTTACGTAGGCGCAACCAAGCCGACCTGTCGACCGAGAGAACCGGGATGACCGCCCCACCACTGCACGACCCCGAAGCCGACGCCGCCCTGCAGTCCCGGATGCTGCTGGAGCTCGAGCCCGTCGTCGCCGAGAACCTGGAGCGCCACCTGCAGGTGGTCCGCGACTGGAACCCGCACGACTACGTGCCGTGGAGCGAGGGCCGCGACTTCGCGTTCCTCGGCGGCGAGGACTGGGTGCCGCAGGACTCGCGGCTCGACCCGGTCGCCCGCACGGCGATGATCGTCAACCTGCTCACCGAGGACAACCTGCCCTCCTACCACCGGGAGATCTCCGAGCGATTCACCCGGGACGCCGCGTGGGGAGAGTGGGTAGGACGCTGGACGGCCGAGGAGGGCCGGCACGGGGTGGCCCTGCGGGACTACCTCGTGGTGACCCGCGGCGTCGACCCGGTACAGCTCGAGCAGCTGCGGATGCAGCACATGAGCGCCGGCTACGACTCCGGCGAGCGCTCGATGCTGCGGACCCTCGCCTACGTCTCGTTCCAGGAGCTGGCGACCCGGGTGAGCCACCGCAACACCGGTCGGGCCACCGGCTGCCCGGTGGCCGAGCAGCTGCTGGCCCGGATCGCCGTCGACGAGAACCTCCACATGGTCTTCTACCGCAACCTCATGGCGGCGGCGTTCGACCGCGAGCCGGACGCCACCATGGAGGCGGTGCGGGACGAGGTCGCCGCGTTCGAGATGCCTGGCGCCGGGATGCCGGACTTCCGCCGCAACGCGATGACGATCGCGCTCGCCGGGATCTACGACCTGCGGCTGCACCACGACGAGGTGGTCCAGCCGGTGCTGCGGTTCTGGAAGGTGTTCGACCGTGACGACCTCGGCCCGCGCGGGGAGGCAGCACGGGAGGACCTCGCTCGCCTCGTCGCCGACCTCGACGCCCGGGCCGCGACGTTCGTCGCCCGCCGGGAGGAGGCCGCGGCCCGACGGGCCGGGCGCACCAGCACGGCATGATGGGCGGGTGAGCCGCGACGACACGCCGACCCCCCGCCCGCCCCGGGCCCGGATGACCGGCAAGCAGCGCCGTGAGCAGCTGCTGGACATCGGCCGCAGGCTGTTCGCCGAGAAGGGCTACGAGGGGACCAGCGTCGAGGAGATCGCGGCCCGGGCACAGGTGTCCAAGCCCGTCGTCTACGAGCACTTCGGCGGCAAGGAAGGGCTCTACGCGGTGGTCGTGGACCGCGAGATCGAGACCCTGCTCGAGGGGATCGCCGGGGCGCTGGTCAGCGAGGGGCACCCGCGCGAGCTGCTCGAGCGGGCAGCGCTGGCACTGCTCGACTACATCGAGAGCTCCACGGACGGCTTCCGCATCCTCGTCCGGGACTCGCCGGTGGCCCAGTCCACCGGCACCTTCGCGAGCCTCATCAGCGACGTCGCGACCCAGGTCGAGCACATCCTCGTCGCCGAGTACAGGCGACGCGGCCTCGACGCCCGGACGGCGCCGATGTACGCGCAGATGCTCGTCGGCATGGTCGCCCTCACCGGGCAGTGGTGGCTCGACAACCGCAAGCCGAAGAAGGCGGACGTCGCCGCGCACCTGGTGAACCTGGCGTGGAACGGCCTGTCGGGGCTGGAGGCCAAGCCAGCGCTGTCGAGCCGCCGCCCCGGCTAGCGACCGCCCGGCGTGCTCGGCACGTCGTGGCCGCACGACGTGGCGCGAGGGAACAGGTGTCTTGACGTCGAGAGGCTACGCTGGCCGGGTGCCGCAGGACGAGGTCGACCGGATCGTCGCGGCCTGGCGGCGCGAGCGCCCCGACCTCGACGTCACCCCGCTCGGCGTCCTGTCCAGGGTCACCCGTCTCGCCCGCCACCTCGACCGGGCCCGCCGGGCCGCGTTCGCTGAGCACGACCTCGAGACCTGGGACTTCGACGTGCTGTCGGCGCTGCGACGCACCGGCCCGCCCTACCAGCTCTCCCCCGGACAGCTCGTCACCCAGACCCTCGTCACGAGCGGCACGATGACCCACCGGATCGACCGGCTCGCCGCCCGCGGCCTCGTCGAGCGTCACCGCGCACCCGGCGACCGCCGCGGCGTCCTGGTCCAGCTGACGGACGCCGGTCTGGAGCGGGTGGACGCTGCTCTTGCGGACCTGCTGGCGCGCGAGCACGAGCTGCTCGGCGACCTGTCCGCGGCGGAGCAGGAGACCCTGTCAGGGCTGCTGCGCCGGCTCGTCGCGCCGTTCGACTCCTGAGCCGGCTGAGCCGCCGTCCCCGGGGGTCGTCCCGAGGGCAGTGCCGTCGAGCGGCACCCCGGCGGCGGGGGCGCGTGCCGCCGGAAGCCACGCGCTGCGGACGGCGTCCCGACCGGACGACTTCGCCGCGTAGAGCAGCTGGTCGGCCTCGGCGACGAGGTCGGCCGCTGCGGCTCCGGACCAGTACTGGGCGACCCCGAAGCTCGCGGTGACCGGCACCCCGGCCGCGGCCGTCCCCTCGGCCACGGCGGCGCGCATCCGCTCGGCCACGGCCACCGCCGCCTCGCGGTCGGTGTCCGGCAGGACGACGAGGAACTCCTCACCGCCCCAGCGCCCGACGGCGTCCAGGGGCCGGGTGTGAGCGGCGACGGACCGGGCGACGTCCCGCAGGACCAGGTCGCCGGCGGCGTGCCCGTGGGTGTCGTTGACCTCCTTGAACCGGTCCAGGTCGAACAGGAGCACCGACAGCGGACGACCGGCCCGGTCGGCGGAGGCCACGTTGCGCTCGAGGACCTCCTCGAGGTAGCGCCGGTTGGGCAGGCCGGTCAGCGAGTCGTGGTGGGCGAGCAGGCGCAGCCGCTCGGCCTCGAGCTGGATCCGGGCGGCCTCGTCCTTGTGCAGCGCCAGGGCGTGGACGAAGACCATCGTCACCATGAGGTACACCTCGTAGCGCACCAGCTCGATCACCGCCGACCAGTCGCCGGTCGCCGTCGCGGCGGGCACGAGCGCCGACAGCGACAGCACGGAGGACACCAGCGGCAGCAGCACCGTTCGGCGCAGCGCCGCGGCGGTGTCGTGGACGACGTAGCCCAGCAGCGCGAGCAGCGGCAGGGTGATGAACGTCCACGGCGTGACCTGCTGCCAGCCGGCGACCGGGTCCCCCCGGTGCAGCTCGAAGCCGAGCCGCAGCAGCCACAGCAGGGAGACCGCGGCGAAGGTCGTCCGCTCCACCGCCCGGGTCAGGTGCGGGCGGTACCGCAGCACCCACCCGGCCCCGAGCAGGTAGACCACGAGCACCGGGTACGTGACCCCCACCACGTGGTCGTCGGCCCGCTGCGTCAGCCAGATGCCGATGATGCTCGGCACCCCGATGGCGATCCCGATGAGGTAGGCCCGACTGCGCCGGACCTGGCGCGTCGGCATGGCACCACCCCCTGGCCCCGCCCCGCTCGTCGGACCCGCTGATGGTAGGGCCGGCACACCACCGGAGGGAACCGGGTCACCCCGCGACGTCGGCCGCGGCCAGCCACTCCTCCTCGAGCCGGTCGCGCTCGGCGGCCAGCTCCCGCAGCCGGGCGTCCAGGGCCGTGACCGCCTCGTGGTCGGTCGCGGACGCCGCGAGCTCGGCGTGCAGCCGGGCCTCCCGCTCCGCGAGGCGGGACAGCTGCCGCTCGATCCGGGCCATCTCCTTGCGCGCAGCCCGGACCTCGGTCGCCGACGGTGCGGCGGCCGCACCAGTCCCACCAGTGTCCCCGCGGCCGGACGCCGCAGCCCCGGCGCCGCCGGCCAGGGCGGACGTCGCCGTCCCCGCGCGCTGGCGGCCACGGCGCAGGGCCAGGTACTCCTCGACCCCGCCGGGCAGGTCACGCAGGGTGCCGTCACCGAGCATCGCCACCTCCCGGTCGGCGACCCGCTCGAGCAGGTACCGGTCGTGGCTGACGACGACCAGGGTCCCAGCGAACCCGTCGAGGACGTCCTCGACCGCGGCCAGCGTGTCGGTGTCGAGGTCGTTCGTCGGCTCGTCGAGCAGCAGCACGTTCGGCGAGTCCATGAGCAGCCGCGCCAGCTGCAGGCGCCTGCGCTCACCGCCGGAGAGCTCCCCGACCGGCGTCCAGGCCCGCTCCCGGGTGAAGCCCAGCCGCTCGACGAGCTGCGCGGCCGTCACCTCCCGGCCGTCGACCTCGACCACCCGGCGCTCGTGCTCCACCGCCTCGACGACCCGCAGGCCGGCGACCTCGTCGAGCTCGTGCAGGTCCTGGCTGAGAAGCGCCATCCGCACGGTCCGCCCCCGGCGGACCCGACCGGCGTCCGGGGTCAGCTCGCCGGTGACCAGCCGCAGCAGGGTCGTCTTGCCCGACCCGTTGGCGCCCACGACCCCGACCCGGTCACCGGGCCCGAGCCGCCAGGTCACGTCGTCCAGCAGCACCCGGCCGCCGACCGCGTAGGTGACCCCCTCGAGGTCGACGACGTCCTTGCCGAGCCGGGCGCTGGCCGTGCGCTGCAGGACGAGCGGGTCCCGCGGCGGCGGCTCGTCGGCGACGAGCGCAGCGGCCGCGTCGAGGCGGAAGCGGGGCTTGGACGTGCGGGCCGGAGCGCCCCGGCGCAGCCAGGCGAGCTCCTTGCGCAGCAGGTTCGCCCGCCGCTGGGCCGCGACCGCCGCGGTCCGGGCGCGCTCGGCGCGGGCCAGCACGTACGCGGCGTACCCGCCGTCGTAGACGTCGACGGTGCCGTCGTGCACCTCCCAGGTGCGCTCGACGACCTCGTCGAGGAACCAGCGGTCGTGGGTGACGACGACGAGGCCCCCACGGCCGGCCGGCCACCGCTGGCGCAGGTGCGCGGCGAGCCAGGCGACCCCGTCGACGTCCAGGTGGTTGGTCGGCTCGTCGAGCAGCAGGACGTCGTGGTCGCCGGCGAGCAGGTGGGCGAGGGCGACCCGTCGCCGCTGGCCCCCGGACAGCAGCCGCACCGGCGCCTCGACCCCGCCCGGGACGTCGGCCTCGACGTCCCCCAGCAGCCCGTCGAGCACGTCCCGGACCCGCGGGTCGGACGCCCACACGTGCTCGGGCCCGGAGCCGACGACGGCCTGGCGGACGCTGAGGTCGCCGTCGACGGCGTCCTGCTGGGTGAGCCGGCCGACGCGCAGGCCGCCGGTGTGGGTGACCCGACCGGCGTCCGGGACGACGTCACGGGCGAGCAGCCGCAGCAGGGTGGACTTGCCGTCCCCGTTGCGGCCGACGACCCCGACCCGGTCCCCGTCGTCGAGCCCGACCGAGACGCCGTCGAGCAGGGTGCGTGCCCCGGCGTGCACGGTGACGTCCTCGACGTTGAGCAGGTGCGCCACGGCGACCTCAGTGCAGGACGACGGGCTCGACCACCCGGGCGCCGGGCACCGGCCCACGGACCCGGCGCACGCTGCGGACGACGCCGGACGCGGTGAGCGCGACCGACAGGTCCAGGGCGTGCTCGGCGTCGCGGACGAGGAACGCCACGGTCGGTCCCGACCCGGACACGACACCGCCGAGCGCGCCGTAGTCGCTGCCCACCTCGAGAACCCGCTCCAGGTCCGGGAGCAGGTTGACGGCGGCCGGCTGCAGGTCGTTGCTGAGGGCGGCGCCCAGGGCCTGGGCGTCGCCGGAGCGCAGCGCCTGCATCATCCCGGCCGGGACGCGCGGCTCCGGCAGCGCCCGGCCGGCGCGCAGCCGGTCGCACTCGGCGTACACCTCGGCGGTGGACAGCCGCGCCGAGGACAGCGCCAGGACCCAGTGGTACTCCCCGCGGGCCAGCGCGGGGGTCAGCCGGTCCCCGCGGTCAGTGCCCAGCGCGGTCCCGCCGACCAGGCAGAACGGCACGTCCGCGCCGAGCTCGCCGCCCAGCTCGACGAGCGCGTCCCGGGACAGACCGGTCTGCCACAGCGCGTCGCAGGCGACGAGAGTGGCCGCTGCGTCCGCGGAGCCACCGGCGAGCCCGGCCGCCACCGGCACCGTCTTGGTGACGGTGAACCGGACGGCGGGGTCCACCCCGGTGCGCTCGGCGAGCAGGGCCGCGGCCCGCAGCGCGAGGTTGTCGGGCCCGGTCGGGACGCCGTCGGCGTACTCGCCGCGCACGACGACCTCGAGCCCGTCGCCCGGCTCGGCGAGGACGTCCTCGTACAGGGACACGGCGTGGAACACGGTGGCGAGGTCGTGGTACCCGTCCCGGCGGACGGCTCCGACGGCGAGCGCGAGGTTGATCTTGGCAGGTGCCCGGGCGGCGACCTGCGGCGACGACCTCGACATACCCAGACCCTAGGGGACCAGGGCGAGCCGGGCGTCCGCGACCGCCGCGAACTCGGCGACCCCGAGCCGCTCGCCGCGGTCGGTCGGGTCCACCCCGGCGGCCCGCAGCACCTGCTCGGCCGCGGCGGCCGACCCGGCCCAGCCGGCCAGCGCGGCGCGCAGCGTCTTGCGGCGCTGGGCGAACGCGGCGTCGACGACGGCGAAGACCGCCTCGCGGCCGGCGCGGCTGGCAGGCGGCTCCCGGCGGGTGAGCCGCACCAGCGCGGAGTCCACGTTGGGCACCGGCCAGAACACGCTGCGCGGGACCGACCCGGCCAGCCGGACGTCCGCGTACCAGGCGGCCTTGACCGTCGGCACGCCGTAGGTGCGGCTCCCGGGGGCGGCGGCGAGCCGGTGGGCGACCTCGGCCTGGACCATGACGAGCGCCCCGGTGAGGGTGCCGAACCGTTCGAGCATCGTCAGCAGCACCGGGACGGCGACGTTGTACGGCAGGTTGGCCACGAGGTGGGTGGGCGCCGGGCCGGGCAGGTCCCGGACGTCGAGGGCGTCGGCGGCGACCACCTCGAGCCGGTCGGCGAGGTCGGGTCGGTGCTCGGCGACGGTGCGCGGCAGCGCCCCGGCCAGGACGGGGTCGACCTCGACGGCGACGACCCGCCGGGCGGCCGCCAGCAGGCCGAGGGTGAGCGAGCCCAGGCCGGGGCCCACCTCGACGACGACGTCGCGGGGACCGACGTCCGCGGTGCGCACGATCCGCCGGACAGTGTTGGCGTCCACGACGAAGTTCTGCCCGAGCGTCTTGGTCGGCCGGACGCCGAGACGGCCTGCCAGGGCCCGCACGTCGGCGGGCCCGAGCAGGCCGTCGGGTACCGGGTGGTGGGCGCTCAGCGCAGCCCCAGCTTGGCGGAGCAGGACGGCCAGGCGCTCCAGCCCTGCTGGGCCCGGAGCCGCTCGCCCATCTGGATCTGGGTGGCGCGGGAGGCCTGGTGCGGGTACCCGGTGCCGCCGACCGCGCGCCACGACGACAGCGAGAACTGCAGGCCGCCGTAGTAGCCGTTGCCGGTGTTGATGGACCAGTTGCCGCCGGACTCGCACTGCGCCAGCCGGTCCCACACCGAGCCGGAGGCGACGGCGGGCGCGGACGACGTCGAGCCCGAGCTGCTCGCGGTGCTGGTCGCCCGCTCCTTGGTGCCGACGAGGACGACCTGCGGGGTCGGCTCGGTCGTCACCTCGTCGGAGACGAGCTTCTTGCCGATCTCGGTGCCGTTGGCGAAGACCTTCTCGTAGGTGAGGGTGCGGACGCCGGCGACGCCCTTCTGGGCGACCTTCTTCTCGCCGCTGTAGAGGTCGTCGGTGCGCCGCTCCTCGGTCGGGAAGGCGATCGCCTTCTCCTCCACGAGGGCGTCGGTGGTGATCCGGGTGACGGCGACCGTCAGGCCGTCGGTGACCGGCGTGTCGGCCGGCAGCGAGAGCAGGTCCCGCTCCCCGACGGTGACACCGATCTCGGCCAGCAGCGCGCCGACGTCCGGCGCGTGGGTCTCCGCGGCGATCATCTCGCCGTCCACGGCGACCTGGACGCTGCGGGGGGTGGTGAGCTCGACCTCCAGGCCGTCACGGCCCAGGCCGGTGGAGCGGGATGCGGACAGCACGGCCCGGTCGGCGCGCACGTCGAGGTCGTCGAGGGCCTCGCCGAGGGTCAGGGCGTGGGTCCAGTAGGTCTCGGTGTCGCCGTCCACGGTGAGGGTGAGCTCGCGGGCGAGCCGGACGACGACACGCTCGCCGTCCTCGACCTCCTCCTGGGGACCGGGGACGACGATGTCGCGCCCGGTCACCTCGAGGTCGGCGGCCTCCAGGACGTCGGCCACGGTGTCACCGTGGGCGCGGACCTGCTGGGTCTCGCCGTCGACGGTCAGCTGCACGGTGGTGTCGGCGGTGGCGAAGGACGCGGTGCCGGCCACGAGGGCGGCGACGACGCTGGCCTGGCCCGCGACCCGGGCGCGACGGCGCGTCAGGCGAGCGGTGGGGAGCTTGGGCACGGTGGAGTGTTCCAGTCATTCAGGGTTCCGGGGGCAGTCCCCGGCGGGCCGCATGACCGTAACCGGATCGAGACCTGCGAGTCGAACCCGAACGGTTGACTTGACAGGCTTTTTGCCTGCCACGGGGTTTCTCCGTGACCGCGGTCGCCGCCCGGATGACCTACGACGTGACCGTCACCACGTTCCGTAGACCTCCGTGGTCGCGCGGTCCAGCCGCAGGCACATCTCGGTCACCGACAGTCCCAGCACGTCGGCCATCACCCGGACGGTGTGCGGCACGAGGTGGCTGGCGTTCGGTCGGCCCCGGTGCGGCACCGGGGTGAGGTACGGCGCGTCCGTCTCGACCAGCACCCTCTCGGGGCCGGCGGCCGCGAGCGCCTCGCGCAGGCCTGCGGCGTTGCGGAACGTCACCGTCCCGGCGAACGAGAGGTACCAGCCGTTGCGGACGCAGGTGCGGGCCAGGTCCGCGTCGCCGGAGAAGCAGTGCAGGACGGTGCGCGGCGGTGCGCCCGCGTCGGCGAGCACCCGGAGCACGTCGGCGTGCGCGTCGCGGTCGTGGATCTGCAGCACCCGGTCCGTGCGCCCGGCCATCTCGACGTGCGCCCGGAACGACTCCTGCTGGGCGGCCAGCGCGGCGTCGTCGTCCGGGTCGGTGCGGTAGTGGTCGAGCCCGGTCTCCCCGACCACCCGCACGCGCGGCTGACCGGCCAGCCGCTCGATCTCGGCGAGCGCCTCGTCGAGCAGGCCCTCGCGGGCCAGCCGCGGCGCCTCGTTGGGGTGCACGGCCACGCCGCCGATCAGCCGAGGGTGGCGGCGGACGGCCTCGACGGTCCAGCGGGCGGCCGGCAGGTCGCAGCCGATCTGCACGGCCCGGTTCACGCCCACCGCCTCGGCCGCGTCCAGCAGGGCGGTGACCTCCTCGTCGGTGGGGAAGCGCCGGCCCGGCCCGTCGGCGTCCCGCAGCGTGCCGGGGATGTCGAGGTGCGTGTGGTTGTCGGCGACCGGCGAGGGCAGCGGCTCCGGCAGCGGCGGGTACCCGGGGGGTGCGGTGGTCACTGCGACGCCCTGTCCTGCAGGCGCTGCAGCTCCTCGGCGACGACGGACTCGTCGAGCTTGCGGAAGATCGGGGACGGCCGGCCGACCGGCGTCCCCGGCACGACCGGGGTGCTGCCCCACGGGGGCTGGTCCCGGTAGTCACCGGTGATCACCGGGTAGCCGGGGCCGCCGTCGAGGTCGTCGACCTCGTCGATGCGCGGCATCGGCTGGAACACGCCGGTCCCCCCGAGGGCCTCGTGGACCTGCTGGCTGCTGTGCGGCAGGAACGGGGCGAGCAGCCGGTTGCAGTCGCTGACCGCCTGGGCGGCGACGTGCAGCACGGTGCGCATCCGCTCGGGGTCGCTGGTCCGCAGCTTCCACGGGGCCTGGTCGGACAGGTACCGGTTGGCCTCGCCCGCCGCGCGCATCGCCTCGGTGACGGCCTGCTTCTGCCGGTGGCTGCCGATGAGCTCGCCGACCGGCGCGAACGCTCCCCGGACGGCGCCCAGCACCTCGTGGTCGGCGTCGGTGAGCGGGCCCGGCTCGGGGATGCTGCCGACGTTCGTGTGGATGAGGTTGGCGGTGCGGTTGACGAGGTTCCCCCAGGTGCTGACGAGCTCGTCGTTGGTCCGGCGCCGGAACTCCGCCCAGGTGAAGTCGGTGTCGTGGTTCTCCGGGCCGGCGACCGCGATGAAGTACCGCAGCGCGTCCGGCTGGTAGCGGGCGAGCATGTCCCGCACGTAGATGACGACGCCGCGGCTGGAGGAGAACTTGCCGCCCTCCATGGTGAGGAACTCGCTGGAGACGACCTCGGTGGGCAGCTGCAGCACGCCGTACTTGCCGGGGGTGCCGCCCCGGGCGCCCTGCCCGTTGTATCCGAGCAGCTGGGCCGGCCAGATCTGGCTGTGGAAGGTGATGTTGTCCTTGCCCATGAAGTAGTAGGACCGGGCCGTCGGGTCGTTCCACCACCGGCGCCACGCGTCGGGGTCGCCGCCGCGGCGGGCCCACTCGATGGACGCCGACAGGTAGCCGATCACCGCGTCGAACCACACGTAGAGCCGCTTGGCCGGGTTGTCCTCCCAGCCGGGCAGCGGCACCGGGATGCCCCAGTCGATGTCCCGGGTCATCGCCCGCGGCCGGACGTCCTCGAGCAGGTTCATGGAGAACCGGATGACGTTGGGCCGCCACGTGCCGGTGGCGGCCCGGTCCTGCAGCCACGCGCCGAGGGCGTCGGCCAGCGCGGGCAGGTCGAGGAAGAAGTGCTGGGTCTCGACGAACTCGGGCCGCTCGCCGTTGATCCGGCTGCGTGGGTTGCGCAGGTCGACCGGGTCGAGCTGGTTGCCGCAGTTGTCGCACTGGTCGCCGCGGGCGCCGTCGTAGCCGCAGATCGGGCAGGTGCCCTCGATGAACCGGTCCGGCAGGGTGCGCCCGGTGGACGGCGAGATCGCACCCTTCGTCGTCCGCTCCACCATGTACCCGTTGCGGTGCAGGGTGCGGAACATCTCCTGGGCCACCGCGTAGTGGTTGCGGGTCGTCGTCCGGGTGAACAGGTCGTAGGACAGACCGAGGGCGTGCAGGTCCTCGACGATGACCCGGTTGTAGCGGTCGGCGAGCTCCCGCGCGGTAACCCCCTGCCGGTCCGCCTCGACGAGGATCGGCGTCCCGTGCTCGTCGGTGCCCGAGACCATGAGGACGTCGTGACCGGCCATCCGCATGTACCGGCTGAACACGTCGGAGGGCACCCCGAAACCGGCGACGTGGCCGATGTGGCGGGGGCCGTTGGCGTACGGCCAGGCGACGGCGGACAGCACGGAGGTCATACCGGGCAGCCTAGTGATCGCCAGGAGGCTGACCGCCCGGAGGCGGCTCCTGCGGGCGGGCCGCGAGCGCGGCGTCGTACAGCACCCGCTTGGGCAGCCCGTGCCGGTCGGCGACCGCGGTCACGGCGTCCTTGAGCCGGACGCCGTCGGCGAGCAGGGCGAGCACCTCCGGCAGCAGGTCCTGGGGCCGGGCGGGGGCCGGGTCGGCGCCGGCGACCACGACCGTGACCTCCCCGCGGACCGGTGACTGCTCCGCCCAGGCGGCGAGCTCGGCGACGGGGCCGCGGCGGACCTCCTCGTAGGTCTTCGTCAGCTCGCGGCAGACCGCGGCCGGCCGCTGCGGGCCGAAGGCCTCGGCGACGGCTGCCAGCATGGCCGCCAGCCGGTGCGGTGCCTCGAACAGCACCATCGTGCGCGGCTCGTCGGCCAGCGCGGCCAGCGCGCGGCGACGCTCCCCCGGCCGGCGCGGCAGGAAGCCCTCGAAACAGAACCGGTCGGTGGCCAGACCGCTGACCGCCAGCGCGGTGAGCACCGCGGAGGGTCCCGGGACGGCGGTCACCGGCAGGCCCGCGTCGACGACCGCCCGGACCAGCCGGTAGCCCGGGTCGGACACCGACGGCATCCCGGCGTCCGTGACGAGCAGCACGGTGCGACCGGCCCGGACCTCCTCGACGAGCCCCGCGGAGCGGGAGGCCTCGTTGTGCTCGTGGTAGCTGACCACCCGTCCGGCGGGCTCCACACCGAGGGCCGAGCAGAGCCGGCGCAGCCGGCGAGTGTCCTCGGCGGCGACGACGTCCGCCGCGGCGAGCAGGCGGGCCAGCCGGGGCGGGGCGTCCTCGACGTCCCCGATCGGGGTGGCGGCGAGGACGAGGCGTCCCGGGTCGGTCATGGGGGGCAGTCTCCCGTACCCATACCCTGCGGCGGTGAGCGAGGGGACGGTGCGGCGGCGCTGGGAGGTGGCCGCTGAGGCCGTCCCGCCGCAGCTGCTCATCGTCACCGGCGCCGTCGTCCTGCAGACCGGGTCGGCGGTGGCCACCCGGCTGTTCGACGTCCTGGGGGCTCCGGGCGTGCTCGCCCACCGGATGGGCATCGGGGCCCTGCTGCTCTTCGTCGGCGGGCGGGCGTGGCGGCGCCGGCCGGCGCGCGCCGCGCTGCCCGCGGTCGTCGCGTTCAGCACCGTGCTGGGGGCGATGAACCTCTTCTACTACCTGGCGCTGGAGCGGATCCCGCTCGGCGCCACGGTCGCCCTCGAGCTGACCGGGCCGCTCGCGGTGGCGGTCGCCGGGTCCCGCCGGCGCCTCGACCTGCTGTGGGTCGCCCTGGCCGCCGCCGGCGTGCTCGTGCTGACCAACCCCTCGACGGCGGGGCTGGACCCGGTGGGGGTCGCCCTGGCGCTGGGCGCGGGCGCCTGCTGGGCCGGGTACGTGCTGCTGGGGGCACGGGTGGCCCGCGCCATCCCGGGGACCTCCGGCCTGGCGTGGGCGATGCTCATCGCCTCGCTGTGGCTGGTCCCGCTCGGGGCGGTGACCGCCGGACCGGTGCTCCTCGACCCGCGCTGGCTGCTCGCCGGGGCCACGGTGGCGGTGATGTCGTCGGTGCTGCCGTACTCCCTCGAGCAGGTCGCGCTGCGCCGGGTGAGCACCCAGGCGTTCGGGATCATGCTGAGCCTGCAGCCGGCCGTGGCCACCCTGGCCGGGCTCGTCGTCGCCGGGCAGCGCCCCGGCGCGCCCACGCTGCTCGGTATCGGCCTCGTCGTCGCGGCGAGCCTGGGCGCCGTCCCGGCCCGCCGACGGTGATCGCGCCGGGCCCGCACCTAGCATGCGGCGGGTGAGCGCCACCGACGTCCGGGTGCCCACCGCGCCCGGGCGGCAGCGCGGCCGGGTCAGCGAGGCCGGCCTGCGGCGCCACCTCGTCGGCCGGCGGCCCACCGACACCCTGTGGGGCTGGGTCGGCCCGCTGCTCGTCACCGCCCTGGCCGGCGTCCTGCGGTTCTGGCGGCTGGACCAGCCGCACCAGCTGGTGTTCGACGAGACCTACTACGTCAAGCAGGGCTACAGCCTGCTGCGGTTCGGGTACGAGCGGCGCTGGCCGGAGGACGCCGACGAGAGCTTCACCGCCGGGACGCCGGACGTCCTGCTCACCGCCGCCGACTTCCCGGTCCACCCGCCGGTCGGCAAGTGGATGATCGCCGGGGGGCAGTGGCTGCTCGGCGTCGACAGCGGCTGGGGGTGGCGGTTCGCCGCGGCCGCTGTCGGCACGCTGTCGGTGCTCGTCCTCGCCCGCGCCGCCCGGCGGCTGTTCAACTCCACCCTCCTCGGCGTCGTCGCCGGGCTGCTGCTGGCCGTCGACGGCCACCACATCGTCCACAGCCGGACGTCCCTGCTGGACATCTTCCTGTCGTTCTTCGTGCTGGCCGCGTTCGCCGCCCTGCTCGTGGACCGGGAGCGCAGCCGGGTCCGGCTGGCCCACCTCGTCGCCACCGCCCGCGCCGACGGCCGGCCGCTCGGCGCCGTCGGGCCGGGGCTCGGGCTGCGACCGTGGCGGCTGCTCGCCGGCGTCCTGCTGGGCCTGGCGGTGGGTACCAAGTGGTCCGGGCTGTTCTACCTGGCCGCGTTCGGGCTGATGACCGTGCTGTGGGACGTCGGGGCACGCCGGGCCGCGGGACTGCCCGGCTGGCGCTGGGCGCTGCTGCGCGACGGCGTCCCCGCGTTCGTCTCGACGGTGCCGGTCGCGCTGCTCACCTACCTCGCCTCGTGGGTGGGCTGGTTCCGCTCGGACGACGCGCACCTGCGCACCTGGGGGGCGCAGAACCCGGACGGGCCGCTGGCGTTCCTGCCGGACTCGCTGCGCTCCCTCGGCAAGTACCACGCCGACATCCTCAGCTTCCACACCGGCCTGACGTCGGAGCACCCGTACGAGGCGCACCCGTGGTCGTGGATCGTGCAGGGCCGACCGACGTCCTTCTTCTACGAGGGCCTCGAACGCGGCGAGGGCGGCTGCCTGGCCGAGTCCTGCTCCCAGGCGATCACCTCGGTGGGCAACCCGGTGGTCTGGTGGGGCGGGGCGGCGGCGCTCGTCGTCCTGCTCGTGCTGTGGGCGCTGCGGCGGGACTGGCGGGCCGGTGCGGTGCTCGGCGCGGTGGCCGCCGGGTGGCTGCCGTGGTTCTACTACGACGCCGTCGACGACCGGACGATGTACGCGTTCTACGCCGTCGTGTTCGTGCCGTACCTCGTGCTGGCCCTCACGCACGTCATCGGGCTGCTGCTCGGCCCGCGCGGGGTGCCGCGGCGCCGGCGAGCGGTCGGCGCCGTGCTCGCCGGGGCGCTCGTGGTCGGCGCGGTCGTGCTCGAGGCCTTCTTCTGGCCGGTCCAGGTCGCCGAGGTGATCCCGTACTCGCAGTGGCAGATGCGGATGTGGTTCCCGAGCTGGATCTGACCGGTGCCCCCCGCCGTCCGCCCGGTGGGTGGCGGAGGGGACCCGGACGGCAAGCGCCCCGCCCGGGTGGTCTGGACGGGGCGTCGTGCTGCGGGGTGGACCTCCGTAGAGAGTTCGAGAACCCTTGCCCAGCCTTGAAAACGGTGACTTCTCGCAGGTCGCGGGGCGTCTACCGACGAGATTGGAGGCCGTCGGAACCGTCCGTGGTGGACTCGCGAGGGCAGATGGTGCGCGCAGTTGGGATGACTCAAACCTTTCTGAGCCCCGCGCAGGTGGACGAGCTGGTGGCCCTCTACGAGGCAGGCGCGACGCTGGTGGAGCTGGGTGAGCGGTTCGGCGTGCACCGCCGCACGGCTGCTGCGCATCTGGTCCGCCGCTCGGTCCCGATCCGCAGGCGCGGTCTCGATGAGTACAACCTCGCCGAAGCCGTCGAGCTGTACACCGACGGGTTGAGTCTGATGGAGGTCGGCCTGCGGTTTGGGGCCAGCCAGCAGGCGGTCAGGCGCGCGCTCGCCACGGCGGGCGCCACGATGGGACCCAGCGGGCGGGGTGCGAAGGTCAGCGCCTGACATGTCGAGCGGGAGAGGCCCAGCGCCACAGTGACATGAGGTGGGGTGTCAGTGCGACTTCGTCGCGCTGGGCGGGACCGCAAACGTGCATCGGCGAGCAAGGGGACCGGGCGCTGGCAGCATGGCGGCGACACCAATGAGGATGGTCCCTACTAGAGTCAGAGAGGTGGAGGATTCTCGTGGTGTACGCGCTTGAGGTCGCGACGTCAGCCCCGCGGGCTGGACGTCGTTTCGAGCCAGTCCAGGAACGCGAGTTGCATCAAGATGCGCTCCGAGCCGTTCGGGACCTGCACGGCGCGAGTCGGGGCCTCGTCGTTGTTCCAGAGTTCGCTGGTCCGCTCGGCGTCCCAGACTTCACCGCATACGTCGGTGACATCAGCCGGGTCCGGCGCCGTCACAACTTTAACGCGCCCCCCATCGTCACCGAGTGGGAAACAGGAATCCTGTCTGTGGCACATGTAAGGCGGGCATCCAGTGCACAGAGCGTCGCGCGTTCCCTGGGCTGGCCGGTCGAAACTATCACTGATCGTCTAAAAGGCCTCGTAAAACGAGGGGCCTTGATTGAAGTCTCACCTGGGCGATACGTCCGGCCGGAGTCACTGGAACCGGGCGGACGCCTATACGCGGTTGAGGCGAAGGTGGATGACTGGCGATCTGCGCTACGTCAGGTCCGTACCTACAGGGTCTGGGCCGACAGCTATGTGCTCGTAATGGGCCAGCTCACTGAGCGCGCCGAGACGGCCCTGACTACCGAAGTGCGACGAGACCGCGGCGGGCTCATGGTGGCTGGCCGCTGGATCGTTCGGCCGCGCCTGGGCAACGCCGCCCCACGCCGTCGGGTTCAAGCGTGGGAGTTGTTCGCCGCAGCAACACGGGGAGGCCTAAACGATCCAGCCCTCGCTCTGCGCATACATGCGTAGACCCTGCTGATATGGCGTGACCCACGTTCCAGACCGGTCGCGCATCCCTGTCGTGGCTCGTACTGCCGCCCAATTGGTCGAGGCGGCCGAGTACATCGCGTCAAGCTCGTCGTACCGCTGCTTGTACGACGAGCCGCCTCCCTGAATGCGTCGGACGGCGGCGTCGAGTTGGGCGACATGGTGCAGAAAAGACTCCTTCGGACCAGGCGCGGTCGGCAGACCGCCGAGGCGAGCCGCCAGTGTCGGGTCCTGCTGCGCCAGCAATGCGCCCTCCGCCTTTTCCAACGTGCCCAAGAGACCCAGAACGGTCGGTCGTTCGTACCAGCTCGCCATGCCGGTGCTCTCCGGACGCGCTACATAGTCCGTGTACGAGACGACGCGCTGCCGTTTGTCCCAACCGGTACCGATTGTGGATGCCCCGGCGGCTACGGCGGGGAGCGCCGCGAAGTCACCGTGTGAAATGTGTACGGGCGCATACTCGCTGAGGGCTCTGACCGTCCTGCAAACGCCGAACACCTCGTCAGCGGTGAGCTTTGGGGGGAGGTCGTTGTCAGGTTGGACGAATGATATGAACCAGCCCACTGGGGCGAGTGCGGCGAGGGCGCCAACGTGCGCGTCAAGGTCGCGTCCGTCGCTCCAGAATGTGCCCACGCCGGCGATAGTGAGGTGCGCGGTCGGCTGGAGTTCCAGCGCAACCTTCGCAGTTTCCAAAGCCAGCGTACTCACGTTGTTCAGCCCGGAAGGCAAGAGAGGAGCGGGCGCAAGGTACGGCGCACTCACCTCTGCCTGTTGCTTGAAGACGCGACGGGCGTGCTCACGGCGGTAGGCGTCCTGCGTCAGATCGCCAACCGGCCCGCCCCACAAGTTGTAGTCGGCGTAGTAGCGGAAGTCTCCAACGCCTGGCATCTGGAGAGCGTGCGTGGTCGCGTCAAACCAGCAGGAGACGCCCGCGGCTCTGAACTCATCAACTCGGTTCGCAATGCCCGGCTTGTTGCCGGAGCCACCACGGTGGCCAAGAGGCGACGCCCACGGGGTGATGACGGCTCCAGATGCCGTGCCCGCGCGCTGGGCCTCGGCGATCCAACCGGCCTGGAACGGGCGAGGGCTGTCCTCGATAAACGTTGTCACGGCGTCGCCTCCAGCGCATCGCGAAGCGCAGCAGCATTCCGGAACCGGCGGGCAGGTTGCGGATGAAGTGACCTGTGAACGATCTCGACCTGCTGGGCGCTCAGGTCGGAACGGTGCTCTCCCAGGGGCCTCATCACGCCCCGTTGTAGGCGCGACATGTAGTCGTAGTCATCTCCCGTCCAGGGAAAGGGCGAGACTCCGCTGAGAGCCGTGTACATCAGGATGCCGACCTGGAAGACGTCGGACATCTGCATCGGACCGCCGCTGTAGCTATTGAGGTGCTCTGGTGTGAGATAGCCGCGCGTCCCCGGCTGTCCTGCGACCGTGAGCCCCGAGCGCAACGTATGTCGCGCAAAACCGAAGTCAAGCACTTTGTACGTGCCGTTACTGAGCCGTCGCACGTTGTTCGCGCTCAGATCGCGGTGGATCACCGACTTCTCGTGTCCCGCGGCAAGGCCATTGGCAATCTGAACCCCGAGTGACTTCGTGTCGTCCCATGACCACTGAGTCCCATCGAGCAGACCTCCCAGGTCGTCGCCGTCCAGGTACTCCTCGATCCATGCGGCGGCGTGAACAGGAGAGCCCAGTTCCACCAGCTCGGACTCGACCTTCACCACGTTGGGATTGTCGATGTCCGCCAGAAGTTGCACCTCACGCTCTGCGCGCTTCAGTGTCTCGTCAGTCGTGAACTCCAACGCCACTACTTTCAGCACGAAGGTCTGCCCGTCCCGCGAGACCCGGCGAACAGCCTTCTGGCCGCCAACGGCACCGATCGGTCCGTCATCGGTCAGGGCGAGGGCCGCGGCCGCTTCCCTCACCAGAGCTTCATCGGCGACAGTCATGACATGAACCTAGTCGCGACTACTCGTCGCCACGCATCACGACCGACGTCGGCGTGTCCAGGTCGAGAGACGGAAGTTGTCAAGGTGGTTGAGGCCAGTGGGAGTTAAGCGGCGGGTTCTTCGGGGATCGGTTCGGCTGGTTGCTGCTCGGGCTGGTTGATCCACGCGGCTTCGGGGAGGGCGAGGATCTTCGGTGCACGTGGGTGGTGAAGCGTTCGGGGTTGACGGCCCTGGCGGCGGCCAGGACGTTGGCGCGGTCCTCGGCGATGGCGGCGGCGAGGCCGTAGTGGACGGCTCATCGTCACCGACGACGACACCATCCACAGCGAACCTGGCGTGCCGTTCAAAGTGTTCCTCAACCCGGACGTCCAGACCCTCGCCCTCCGCCACCAACGACGGAAGGCGGAGTCTGAACTCAAACCGGTGATGTCGCTGGTTTGAACAACGACCTTCTGGTGGAGCTGAGGGGACTCGAACCCCTAACCCCCTCGATGCGACCGAGGTGCGCTACCAATTGCGCTACAGCCCCAAGGCGACGGACAGCCTAGCACCCGGGCGCGGCCGTGCTCAGCCGGCGGCGGCCCGCCGGCGCTCGAGCACGGCGTCGAGGTCCCAGGTCGCAGCGACCGGTTGGTGCCGGGGCTGGGGCGTGGGCTGCGGGGCGGGCTCCACCGCGGGCCGGGTCTGCTCCGGCACGTCCACGGTGACGGCCCGGCGGGGGGCGGCGGGCTTGAGCGTGTAGGTCGGCGGTGGGACGGGAACCGGCGTCCAGGTGCCGGGACGCTGCTCCGGCCGAGGGGACGGCTGCGCCGCCGCCGGCAGCTGTGGGGCCGGCGCCTGCGAGCCCTGCCGGAGCGGGCCCGCCACGGGGACCGGGAAGGGCGCGGCCGGCGACGACGTCCGGGCCACGAGCGGAACGGGAGACGACGTCCGGGCTCGACGCCGGGCCAGCGCCCGCAGGCGGAGCCCGACGACGACGGCGACGAGCGAGGCCAGCGGGACCGCGGGCAGCCAGAACGGGAGCACCCCGGCCGCCGAGGCCACGACGGTCACCGGGACGGCGAGAACGAGCGCCGCGAGGGCGGCCATGACGACGACGGCGAGGGCGCGACGGGTCGGAGGGCCCGGACGGCGCGGGTCCCGGCTCGGAGAAGACACCGGACGGGCAGGTCCGGCGGCCGCTGAGGGCGGGGCGGGTTCGCTCGGACGACGGGGGTGGACGTAGGTGCGCCCCGCCGGGTGCGGCTCGCCGCGGCGACGGTCGAGCACCCGCATGGCGACCGAGAACCGGTCGCGGACCCGGGACCCGCCGAGCGTGGCTCGGTGACGCACCACACCGGGCAGCAGGACCAGACCCCACAGCGCGACGATGACCACGAAGATGAGGCTGCTGTCCACGATGTCCCACCGTAGGTGCGTTGAGCCATCGCGTCCGGGACGCCGATCGCGTGTCGCTGCCCAGGTGGCACCACGTCAAGCCCGCACGACGTGGCCGAGGGGTGCCGCGGCACCACGTCAAGCCCGCACGACGTGGGATGGGGATGGGCGGGGCGAGGAGTCAGGTGGGCCGGCGCAGGCGAGCGCGCAGGCCGTCGGGGACCTCCTCGGCGGTGACCGCGAACGAGCGGTGGTCGCGCCAGGCGCCGTCGATGTGCAGGTACCGGCGGCGCAGTCCCTCCTCGCGCAGCCCGAGCTTGGCCACGACCCGCAGGCTCGCCGCGTTCTCCGGGCGGATGTTCACCTCGAGGCGGTGCAGCCCGACGGTGCCGAAGCAGTGGTCGGCCACCATCGCGACCGCCAGCGGGGCGATCCCCAGGCCGGCGACCGCCCGGTCCACCCAGTACCCGACGTGGCCGGACCGCAGTGAGCCCCACAGGATCCCGCCGACGGTGACCTGCCCGGCGAGGCGGCCGCGGTACTCGATGGCGAGCGGGATGCTGCGCCCGCTGCGTCCCTGCCGGGCCAGCTCACGGCGCAGCTGGGCAAAGCTGGGCTGCTGCGCCGCCTCGGCCAACGGGCTGGTGGCCTCCCAGGGGTCGAGCCACGCGGCGTTGTCGGCGCGCAGCCGGCGCCAGGCCCGGCCGTCCCGGCGGGTCAGGGGCCGCAGCACGACGTCGGAGTCGGTGAGCGTCACCCGCCAGCCGGTGGTCACCGGCATCAGCCGCCGGACGCCGGCGGGTGGTCCCCACCGTGCACCTGGTCGACGGCGTGCGGCAGCACGTCCCGCAGGACGGCGATCCCGTCCCGGCAGCCGCCGGGCGACCCGGGCAGGTTGACGACGACGGTGCGTCCAGCGACACCGGCCAGCCCCCGGGAGAGCACCGCGGTGGGCACCCCGGCGTCCCGTCCCCGGGCGCGGATCGCCTCCGCGAGTCCGGGCAGCTCGCGGTCCAGCACGGGGCGGGTGACCTCCGGGGTGACGTCGCCGGGGGCGATCCCCGTCCCACCGGTGGTCAGCACGACGTCGTACCCCTGCGCCACGGCCGACCGCAGCGCGACGGCCACCTCCTCGCCGTCCGGGACGACGACGGGGCCGTCGACCGCGAACCCCATCTCGGCCAGCCCGTCGACGAGCACGGGGCCGCCGCGGTCGGCGTACACGCCGGCCGCGGCGCGGTTGGAGGAGGTGATGACGAGGGCGCGTCGCCCCTGCAGCCGGGGCGTCACTCGGCGGTCCAGTCCCCGGAGCGGCCGCCGCTCTTGGCGACCACCCGCACGTCGGTGATCCGGGTCTGCCGGTCGAGCGCCTTGACCATGTCGACGAGCGCGAGACCGGCGACGGCGACGCAGGTCAGCGCCTCCATCTCCACCCCGGTGCGGTCGGCCGTCCGCACGGTGGCGGTGACGTCGACGCCGTCGTCAGCGACCTCGAGGTCGACGGTGACGGCGTGCACGGCGACCGGGTGCGCCAGCGGGACCAGGTCCGGCGTCCGCTTGGCGGCCTGGATGCCGGCCAGCCGGGCGACGGCGAGCGCGTCCCCCTTCGGCACGCCGTCCCCGCGCAGCGCGGCGACGACCTGCGGCGAGCACAGCACCCGCCCCCGCGCGGTGGCCTCACGCACGGTGACGTCCTTGGCGGACACGTCCACCATCCGGGCGTGCCCGGCGGCGTCCACGTGGGTCAACCGGCCGGTCATCGCCGCCCCCGCTCGAGGACCAGGCAACGCACCGTGTCACCGGGCACGACCCGGGTGGTGTCCTCGGGGACGACGGCGAGCGCGTTGGCGACGGCGAGGTCGGCGACGAGGTGCGAGCCGTGCCCGCCGACGGGTCGGCAGACCGAGCGGCCCTGCTCGTCGGTGGTGAGCTCGACCCGGACGAACTGCCGTTTGCCGGCCACCGACGTCCACCCCTCGGTGACGGTGGCCGTCACCGAGGGACGGTGCAGCTGGGTCTCGCCCATCATCTTGCGCAGCACCGGCCGCACGAACACCTCGAAGGACACGTAGGAGCTCACCGGGTTGCCGGGCAGGGTGAAGATCGGGGTGGCGTCGGGTCCGAGAGTGCCGAAGCCCTGCGGCATCCCGGGCTGCATCGCGACCCGGGAGAAGGTGACGGTCCCCAGCTGGGAGAGCACCTCCTTGACCGTGTCGTAGGCGCCCATGCTGACCCCGCCGGTGGTGATCAGCAGGTCGGCGCGCCCGAGGTGGTCCTCGAGGGTGGACATGAGTACCCGCGGGTCGTCCCGGACGATCCCGCCGTGCACGGCCGCGGCGCCGGCGTCCAGCGCCGCGGCGGTCAGCGCGTAGCCGTTCGACTCGTGGATCTGACCGAAGCCGAGCGGACGACCCGGCTCGACGAGCTCGCTGCCGGTGGACAGCACGACGACCCGGGGGCGCGGCCGCACCCGGACCCGGTCGTGCCCGGCGGCGGCCAGCAGCCCGAGGTGGCGGGCGGCGAGCCGGGTACCGGCGGTCAGCAGCACCTCGCCGGGGGTGACGTCCTCCCCGGCCCGGCGGATGTTCTGGTCCGGTCGGGGTGCCCGGGTGATCCTCACCTGGGCGATGCCGCCGTCGGTCCACTCCACCGGGACGACGGCGCCGGTGCGCGGGGGCACCGGCGCGCCGGTCATGATCCGGACGGCGGACCCGGGGGTGAGCGGGAACGCCTCGGCCGCCCCGGCGGCCAGGTCGGCGACCACCGGCAGGACGACCGGAGAGTCCTCGCTGGCCTCGGCGACGTCCGGCAGGTGCACGGCGTAGCCGTCCATCGCCGAGTTGTCGAAGGCGGGCAGCGTCGCCGTCGAGACGACGTCCTCGGCCAGCACGCAGTCGAGGGCGTCGAGCAGGGCCACGTCGATCGGGTCGAGCGGGCGGACCGCGGACAGTGCGCGGTCGAGATGGTCCTCAACGGGGATCATCGGGGGTCTCCCTCTGCGCGGAAGCCGGCGGCGACGTAGTCGGCCAGCCACGCCCGCAGCCCGGGACCGAGGTCCTCGCGCTCGCAGGCCAGGCGGACGACGGCCTTGAGGTAGTCGAGCCGGTCGCCGGTGTCGTAGCGGCGACCGCGGAACACCACACCCCGGACGCCGCCGCCCTCGCCCTCGCGGCGGGCGAGGGTCTGCAGGGCGTCGGTGAGCTGGATCTCCCCGCCGCGCCCCGGTGGGGTCTGCTCCAGGACGTCGAAGACGTCCGGGTGCAGCACGTACCGGCCGATGATGGCCAGGTTGCTCGGCGCGTCGGCCGGGTCCGGCTTCTCCACCATGCCGCCGACCCGGACGACGTCGTCGTCCGGCGCGGTGTCGTCGGGCAGCAGCTCGGCGCAGCCGTAGAGGTTGACCTGGTCCTCGGGGACCTCCATGAGCGCGACGACGCTGCCGCCGTACGTGGCCTGCACCTCGAGCATCCGGGTCAGCAGCGGGTCGCGGGAGTCGATGAGGTCGTCGCCGAGCAGAACGGCGAACGGCTGGCGACCGACGTGGTGGCGGGCGCACAGCACGGCGTGACCGAGGCCCTTCGGGTCGCCCTGGCGGACGTAGTGGACGTCGGCGAGGTCGGAGGACGCCTGGACCTGCTCCAGCCGGGACTCGTCACCCTTGGCGGCCAGGACCTCCTCGAGCTCCCAGGCCTTGTCGAAGTGGTCCTCCAGGGGGCGCTTGTTGCGTCCGGTGACCATGAGGACGTCGGTCAGGCCGGCCGCCACGGCCTCCTCGACGACGTACTGGATCGCGGGCTTGTCGACGACGGGGAGCATCTCCTTCGGCGTCGCCTTGGTCGCCGGCAGGAACCGGGTGCCCAGGCCGGCGGCGGGGATGACCGCCTTGCGGACTCGGGGCGGGGAGGTCGTCGGGTCGGTCATGTCGGCAGGCTATCGACGTCGACCGACGCCCACCCGTCCCGCCCGGCCGCCTTGGCGGCGGCGAGCCCCTCGCCGGCCCGGCGCAGCAGGTCCTGCGCGGTGCCGGCGTGCTCGGGCAGCGTGGCCACGCCGACGGACACCGTGACCCGGACCGGCTCGGCCACCCCGGCGTCGCACAGCGGCTCTCGGCGCACCGCCTCGACGACGCGCCGGGCGACCTCCGTGGCGCCGGCGGCGGCGGTCTCGGGGAGCAGCACGACGAACTCCTCGCCGCCATAGCGGGCGACGGTGTCGACCTCGCGGACCAGGCCGCGCAGCCGATCGGCGAGGGCGCGCAGCACCCGGTCGCCGACCGCGTGGCCCCACGTGTCGTTGACGGTCTTGAAGTGGTCGAGGTCGACCGTGAGCACGGACAGCGGACGGCCGAAGCGGGTGGCCCGCTCGACCTCCCGGGTCAGGGTGTCGGTGAGCGAGCGCGCGTTCGCCAACCCGGTGAGCGGGTCGGTGACGGACATCCGCGCGGTCTCCTCGTGCACGATGACGTTGTGCACGGCGGTCCCGGCCGGGCGGACCAGCGAGCGGGCGGCGGCCAGCTGGTCCTCCTCCAGCCGGCGGCGACCGGCCAGGACGATGACACCGAGGACGACGCACCCCTCCCCGGGAGCGGCCTCGTGCAGCAGCGGCAGCGCGACGACGCTCGTGCCCGGCGCGGAGCGGTCGGTGACCTCGGCCGCCGCGGCAACGGCGCGGGCGGCCACCTCTCGCAGCCGGTCCCGGGTCTGCGGGCTGTGCACCTCCAGGTCGACGACGGCACGCTCGACCAGCCGGACGCCGCCGGCGGGCGCGCCGCCGACGGGCACCGCCGGCTCGG
This sequence comes from Quadrisphaera sp. GCM10027208, assembly GCF_042658805.1. Taxonomy (NCBI): domain Bacteria; kingdom Bacillati; phylum Actinomycetota; class Actinomycetes; order Kineosporiales; family Kineosporiaceae; genus Quadrisphaera; species Quadrisphaera sp. GCM10027208. The sequence continues at coordinate 226,343 of NZ_JBHSRC010000002.1, read as the reverse complement.
TGACGTAGACGACGCAGGTGTCGGCGCCGGCCTCGGTGGCGGCCGCCTCGGCGACGGTCTGCAGCAGCCCGCCGAGGTCGTGGGTGCGCGCCAGCGCCTCCCCGAACCGCTCGAGGGTCTCGGCGAGCGCGGCGCGACCCTCGTCGGCGTCGGCCAGCGAGCGCTCGAGGGCGTCGGCCATCGCGTTGACGGCGGCCCCGAGCCGGCCCACCTCGTCGTGCCCGCGCACGGTGCTGCGGGTGGACAGGTCGCCGTGCCCGAGCCGGTCCACGGTGGCGGTGAGCTCCTCGAGCGGCGCGGTGAGCCGTCGGGCGACGAGCCAGGTCCCGGCGAGGGCGAGCGCGGCGGCCAGCAGGAGCAGCACCGGCACGGCGCGGGAGAGGAACGACGCGCGCGGCGCCTCCACCGCGACGACGGTGCCGCCGACCGCCGGGGCACCGGCCGCGACCGCCCAGCGCAGGTCGTCGGTCGACCCGACCCGGAGGCCGGACGCCGGGGGGTCAGGCACGGACGCCGCGAGCCGGTCGAGCTGCAGGCCGGTGCTGCCGAGGCCGGCGACGTCCGCGGCGACGACCCGGCCGTCGGCGACCAGGACGAGCCCGGCCGGTAGTCCGAGCCGCCCGCGCAGCTGCTGCACTGCCTCGTCGTCGACGGTGACCGCGGCCACGGCCCACCCGACGAGCCGGCCCTGGCCGTCGCGGACCGGCACCGTCTCCACCTGCCGGTCCGCGGGGGTGCTGCCCTGGGAGCAGGAGGCGCCGCGCAGACCGGCCAGGTCGGCGTCCCCGGTGGCGGCCAGGACGGTGCCGTCGGCGTCGAGCAGGCCGGCGGAGACCCCCTCGAGCGAGCCCACCGCCGCCTGCGCCGCCGACGGCGGGACGTCGTCGCCGGCGGCGAGCCGCGGGGCGGCGTCCAGGGCCAGCGAGCGGGCGGCCAGCCCGAGCGTGGTGCACTGGCGGGTCAGGGTCGCGGTCGCCGCTCGGGCCGTCGCCTCGAGCCGCTCGGTGGAGGCGTCCGCCGCCACGCGGGGGACCAGGACACCGACGACGACGCCGGCGGCGGCCAGCGGGAGGAGCACGGTGACGGTGAGCACCACCGCCAGCCGGACGCGCAGCGACACGGCGCTCCTCCCTCGCTCCTGGGGCAGGATCCGCATCGTAGGCGGGAGGACGGGCGTGGACACGAAGGCGGCACTGCGGGCGCAGGTGCGTCACCGGCGGGCGGCCCGCCCGGACGACGAGCGGGACCGGGCGGCCGAGCGGCTCGCTGCCGTGGTCACGGCGGTGCCGGCGGTGCGCGCCGCCCGCCGGGTGGCCTGCTACCGCTCGCGGCCGGCCGAGCCCGGCACCGGGCCGCTGCTGCGGGCACTGCACGCCGCCGGTGCCGTCGTCCTGCTGCCGGTCGTCACCGGGCCCGGGCGGCCGCTGGACTGGGCGGTGGACGACGGCGCCGACGTCCCCGGACCTCTCGGGCTGAGCCAGCCGGCCGGTCCGCGGCTGGGGCCGCGGGCCGTGGCCGGGTGCGACGTGCTCGTCGTCCCGGCCCTGGCCGTGGACCGCTCCGGCGCCCGGCTGGGGCAGGGCGGCGGCTACTACGACCGCACGCTGGCCCGGTTGGGACCAGGCCGCCCACCGGTCGTCGCGCTCGTCCACGACGACGAGCTGCTGGCCGCCGGCGAGGTGCCGGCCGGTCCGCACGACGTCCCGGTGGACGCCGCGGCGACGCCGTCCGGCTGGGTACCGCTCGCCGGCTGGGCCGCGCGGGCTACGGCCCGCCGTCCCGGGGCCGCAGGGTGAGCTCGTGCTCGGCCGCGGCGCGCACAGCGTCCGGGCTGAACGCCCAGGGGAGCTGCTCGCCGTCCGCCCACAGGTCGAGCTGGTCGGTGTAGTGGCCGGACCAGGGGTGCCCGCTGACACCGGTGAGGTCGATCCACGTCGAGCGGTCGAGGTCACCCAGGTCGACCACCATCCGCATCGAGGGCACCCAGGTCACGCGGTAGTCCTCGGCGGAGGCGTCCCAGCCGGTGGCGTTGACGATGGAGCTGCCACCGCCGAGCTGGACGGGATCAGGGTTGAAGAGGTCGCGGACCGGGCCGGGGACGGCCGACCCGCCGAGCGGGTTGTGCTGCAGCTGCAGCGTGTGCAGCCGGCCCCACTGCCACTCCTCGGGGTCCTTGCCGAGCCGGGCGGTCAGCTCGGCACGGGCGGCGTGCAGGGACTGCTCGATGATCGTGTCCCGGTTCTCCAGGATGGTCGGGGTGGTCTGGTCGTCCCACCAGGTGCTGTCCCGCTCCTGCAGAAGGGCGCCGACGACCTCGAACCAGCGGTCGCCGCCGTCGGGCCGGACGCCGCCGGGCAGCTCGTCGGCGAACGTGCGCTCGAGGAGCTGGCGCCAGACAGCGTTGAAGTAGGCGGCCGCGGCGGAGTCGGCGTCCTGGGAGTAGTCCCAGTCCCGCAGCAGGTCGACCGCCTCGCGGGTGAAGTTGCGCTGCTCGACGCTCATCGAGTCGCTGACCGGCAGCGTGGCGGCGAGCAGCGCGGGCACCAGGACCGGCGCGAAGCCGTTCCGGGTGTCCAGCTGCAGGGCCTGCATGTCGGTGACGCCGAGGCGGCGTCCGGAGCCGATCGCCTCCTCGATCGCCGCACGGATCCGCTGGGAGCGGTAGCCGTAGGCCCAGTCGTCGGTGAGGTGGTACGGGTACTCGGGGCCGACGACGGCCTGGTTGGCCGTGACGATGAAGCCCTCAGGCGGGTTGAGCACCGAGGGCAGCTCGTCGAAGGGGATGTAGCCGGTCCAGTCCCACGAGCTGTCCCAGCCGGGGCGCGGCCACGTGCCGTCGGCCTTGCCGAGCTCGCTGCCGGAGGGCCGGATCGGGATCCGCCCGGGCGCCTGGTAGCCGATGTTGCCCTCGGTGTCGGCGTACACGAGGTTCTGCGACGGCACCTCGAAGAGCTCTGCGGCGGCGCGGAACTCCTCCCAGGTGGTCGCGGCGTTGAGGGCGAACACCGCCTGGGCGGTGCGACCGGGCTCCAGCGCGGTCCACTGCAGCGCCACCTCGAAACCGGTGCCCTGCACCGGGGAGTCCTCCGGCAGCGGGGCACGGGTGCCGAGCGCCGCGACGTCCTGCAGGACGTCGGAGATGATCGGGCCGTGCCCGGTCGAGCGCACCTCGAGCTCGACGTCGTCCGCACCCGCCACCTTGATGACCTCGGTGCGGGTCTGCACGGGCAGCTGCTGGCCGTCTCGCAGGTAGGTGTCACCGGCCACCCGCTCCAGCCAGAAGTCGGTGACGTCGGGGCCGAGGTTGGTGAAGCCCCAGGCGATCTCGGCGGTGTGCCCGATGATCACACCGGGCAGGCCGGAGAACGAGTAGCCCGAGACGTCGAACGGGCACTGCTCGTCGACCTGGGTGCAGTGCAGGCCGACCTGGTACCAGGTGCTCGGCACACTCGGCCCCAGGTGCGGGTCGTTCGCCAGCAGCGGGGCGCCGGTCTCGGTGTGCTCACCGGAGACGACCCACGAGTTCGAGCCGATGCCGTCGCCGGTGCCGACCAGCGCCGGGACGGCGTCCAGGGCCTCGGAGGCGGCCTGCAGGGCCGGCTGGGCGGCGGCGAGCGCGGCGGCCTGGGCGGCGGCCGTGTCCGCCCGGGCCGCCGGACCGGTGGCCGCGGCGTCGTCGTCGGCATCGTCGTCGTCGGCATCGTCGTCGGCGACACCGGCGTCCGGCAGGATCGGGGCGTGCCGGTCGGTCGGGTACGGCGGCCACAGCTCCTCGACCCTGGCGACGTCCCCGATCGCTCCGAAGGCGAGAGCCCGGCCCATCTCGTCGTCGTAGTTGCCGCGCAGGTCCCAGGCCATCGCCTTGAGCCAGGCCAGGGAGTCCACGACGTCCCACTCCTCGACGCGGGGCAGGTCGACCTGGGCGCCGAGCACCGTGTACTCGACCGACAGCTCACTGGGCGACCGGTCGCGCAGGTAGGCGTTCACGCCGTCCGCGTAGGCCTGCAGGTAGCGGCGGGAGTCCGGGTCGAGCAGCGCCTCCTCCTGCTCGGCGACGTGCCGCCAGCCGAGCGTGCGGATCACCCGGTCGGCGGCGAGCGCGTCCGGGTTGGCGCCGACGAGCTCGGACAGCCGCCCGGCGGTGATGTGCCGTCGCAGGTCCATCTCGAAGAACCGGTCCTGCGCGTGCACGTAGCCCTGCCCGGCGAAGAGGTCCTCGGCGGTGTCGGCGTAGACGTGCGGGACGCCGTTGGCGTCCCGCAGCACGGTCACCTCGCGGTCGAGGCCGCTGACGTCGGCCTCCCCCGACCACGACGGCAGCGGCCGGCGCACCATGACGACCACGGTGACGAGGGAGACGACGAGGACGACGGCGAGCACGGCGGCGACGACGACGCCGACGGTGCGCAGGGAGCGAGCACGGGCCACGCCGCGAGAGTAGCCACCGCGGCCGACCGTCCCGGGGCGGACGCGCGGCGGAGGGCGGCGGGGGCACGGCGGACGGGTAGCGGACGCGTGGCGGACCGGTGGCGGACGCGGCACCTTCGGCGCAGGCGCTAGACTTGGCACTCTCGCCCTTGGAGTGCCAGATGCGGGGGCGCCGTCCTGCCAGGAGGTCCATCGTGCCGACCTACGCGTACGCGTGCACCGACTGCGAGCACCGGTTCGAGGTGCGCCAGTCGTTCTCCGACCCCGCGCTCACCGAGTGCCCCGAGTGCGCGGGCACCGTGCGCAAGCTGTTCAACACCGTGGGCATCGTGTTCAAGGGCTCCGGGTTCTACGCGACCGACTCGCGCGCCGACCGGACCTCCACTGGTGGCGGCGGCTCCCGGAACGGCTCCTCGAACGGGAACGGCTCCTCGGCTGAGGCGAAGTCCGGGTCGGGGGCATCGTCGTCCGGGGCGTCGTCGTCGTCCGGGGCCTCGTCGTCCGGGGCGTCGTCGTCCGGCTCGGCCGCCTGACCACCCCCGGCGGCCCACCGCTCGTCCCACCGCTCTCCACAACCGGCGCGGCCCGTCCCCGCGTCGTCCACAGCGCGGGTGGGCGCGCCCTTGGGCGGTCCTGCCGCGGCGCTACCGTCCGGGTCCATGACGGAACCTCGCGCGGACGTCGGCGTCATCGGCGGCTCCGGCTTCTACTCCTTTCTCGACGACGCCCGCCCCGTCGAGGTGACGACCCCGTTCGGTGAGCCCGCCGAGCAGCCGGTCGTGGGCACCCTCGCGGGCCGGGCGGTGGCGTTCCTGCCCCGGCACGGCCGGGACCACCGGCTGCCGCCGCACCTCGTCAACTACCGGGCGAACCTGTGGGCGCTGCGCGCGGTCGGGGTCCGCCAGGTCCTCGCGCCGAGCGCCGTCGGGTCGCTGCGCCCGGAGCTCGGTCCGGGGACCGTCGTCGTCCCGGACCAGGTCGTGGACCGCACCCACGGCCGGGCGGCCACGATCTACGACGCCCCGGGCACCGTCGTGCACGCCCCGATGGCGGACCCGTACTGCCCGGTCGGACGGCGCGCCGTGCTCGACGCCGGCGCCCACGACCAGGAGACGGGGCCGCAGCCGCCGCTGGACGTCGTGGACGGCGGCACCCTCGTCGTCGTCAACGGTCCACGGTTCTCCACCCGAGCGGAGTCCCGCTGGCACGCGGCGGCGGGGTGGTCGGTCGTCGGTATGACCGGGATGCCCGAGGCGGCCGTCGCCCGCGAGCTCGCGATGTGCTTCACCACCGTCTCCCTCGTCACGGACCTGGACGCCGGCGTCGAGCAGGGCGAGGGCGTCACCCACGCCGAGGTGCTCGAGGTGTTCGGGCGCAACGTCGAACGGCTCAAGCACCTCGTCGCCGCGGCGATCGCCCGGCTGCCCGGCCCGGAGGCCGACTGCACCTGCCGGCACGCGCTGGACGGCCAGCCGCTCCCCTTCGACCTGCCCTGACAGCGCGGTGCGTGCCCTGCGCGTCGCGCTGCGCCGTCCCCGGGGGCGTCGGCTGCCGCCTCGTCGCACCGCCCGCGCCCGGCGGCTCGTCGCCGGGCTCCTGCTGGCCGCCGCGGTCGCGGTCGGTGTCGATGCGCTGGCACCGTCCGCGGACCCGGGCGAACCGGTGGCCGCGACGACCCGGGACCTGCCCGCCGGGCACGTGCTCGCCGCCGCCGACGTGACCACCGTCCGGCTGCCGGCGGCCGCGGTGCCGACCGGGGCGCTGGCGCCCGGCCGGGCGCAGGGCGCCCGGCTCAGCGCCGCCGTGCGTGCCGGCGAGGTGCTCACCGACGCACGGGTACGTGCCCCGGGGCTGCTCACCGGTGCCCCGCCCGGCAGCTGGGCGGTGCCGGTGCGGGTCGAGGGCGAGGCCCTCGCCCTGGTCTCCCCCGGTGACCCGGTCGCCGTGCTGGCCGGGGCCGACCTCACCGCACCGGAGGCCCACGGTGAGGTGATCGTCGAGGACGCGACGGTGCTGCACGTCCCGGTGGCGGACAGCGGCCTGCTGGGGGCGGAGGACACCGGCCGCACCGTCGTCCTGGCCCTGGACCGCGCGGAGGCGACACGGGTGGCCGCCACTGCGGGACGACGTCCGCTGCTGCTCGCCGTGCTCCCCTAGCGTGAGCACCGGCGCCACCGACCGCGGTGGTCCGTCACCAGGGTCACCAGGAAGGAGCGGTCATGCTCAAGGGTTTCAAGGACTTCCTGCTGCGCGGCAACGTCGTCGACCTCGCCGTCGCGGTCGTCGTCGGGGCCTCCTTCGGCGCCGTCGTCAGCGCATTCGCCGACGACTTCATCGGCGGACTGATCGCGGCGCTCGGCGGCGTCCCGGACGTCAGCGACGTGGGCTGGGGCCCGGTCGTCATCGGCACGACGATCACCGCCCTGATCAACTTCGTGATCGTCGCGGCGGTGGTCTACTTCGCGGTCGTCGTCCCGGTGAACCGGCTCATGGAGCGCCGGCGGCGCGGCGAGGAGCCCGAGGTCCAGGCGCCGCCGGAGGACGTCCTGCTGCTCCGGGAGATCCGGGACCTGCTGCGCGCGCGCCAGGGCGACGCACCCTGACCTCTCATCAGTGCGTCACCAGTGCGGCGGCCGCTCCCGCAGGATCCGGTCGTCGTCCTCGGGGTCGGGGGGCTCACCCCAACCCTCGTCCCGGTCGTCGTCGGCACGCTCCGGCAACACCGGCTCGTCGCCCTCGCCGCCCCCACCCCCACCCCCCTCCTCGGTGATCATGCAATCCCGCCACCCTCCGCCTGCCCGCCCTCGGTGATCAGCCGACATCCCCTCGTCGTGATCATGCAATCCCGCCACCCTCGGTGCCGAGCACCCGGTCCACCTGGGCCTCGGGGTCGGTGAACAGACCCACGGCGCCCACCCGCACGACCCGCCAGCCGAACCGGCGCAGCTGGTCCGGCAGCAGCAGGTGACGGACGACGAGGGCGTCGCTGAGGGCCTCCTCCGGTACGTCGGCCGGGTGCAGGTCGGTGACCACCGCGGTCGGCCGCTCGCCGTCGGCGTCGACGACCAGGTCCGGGACGCCGCCGGGCCCGACCCGGGCGTCGTGGCCGCGGGCGGCGAGCCGGTCGGCGAGATCGGCGAGCAGAGGGTCGGCGAGCAGAGGGTCGGCGAGCCGGTGCCCGGCTGCCGCCGCCCCGTCGTCCGGCGCCTCTGACGCCTCCAGCGCCTCGAGCAGCGACCGCAGGCCCCGCGCGCCCGGCGTCCGGAGCCGGTCGGGGTCCAGGTCGGCGGCGGTGAGACAGGAGACGACGGTCAGGTGCCGCCGGGCCCGGCTGGCGACGACGGCGAGCCGCCGGTCACCACCGTCGGCGTCCAACCGGCCGAACCGGTGCAGCACCCGCCCGTGCGGCGTCCGGGCGAACCCGACGCTCAGCACGACCGAGTCCCGGACGGCGTCCTCGCAGCGGTCGGTGTCGGTGACGACGAACGGCTCCCAGGTCTGCGCGGCCAGCCAACGGGCGACGTCCGGGTGGTCGGGCAGGTCGGCGCGCAGGGCGTCCGCGACACGCCGGGCGTGCCGCGGGCCGAGGGTCAGCACGGCAAGGGACTCCTGCGGCCGGGTCCGGGCGTGCTCGAGCACGAGCGCGACGACGCGGTCGACCTCGGCCTGGACGCTCTCCACCCCGCCGTCGGCGTCCGGGGACCCCACGCCGTCCGGCACGAGCACGAGGTCCGCGGACGCCAGCCGCGGCGGCGCCGGGACCCGCGCCGTCGCCGGGACGTCCCCTCCGCGGGGGCGGACGGCGTCCGCGACCCGGACGACGGCGGCCGGCATCCGGTGCTGGTGGCGCAGCCGGTGGGTCGGCAGGACGTCGACGAGCAGGTCCAGGACGCCAGGTCGCGGTGGGGCGTCCGCCGCCGACGCCCCGGTGCGGCTCGGGTTCTCCCCGGCGACGACCACCGGCGTCGGCGGCAGTCCGGCGGGGTCGCCGAGGACGACGACCTGCGGCGCCCGGGCCAGGGCGAGCACGGCCTCGGCGGTCCCGACCCGGTGCCCACCGGCGAGGACGACGACGTCGAACCGGGCGTCGGCGCCGACCTCCTGGGGCAGGGCCATCGGGGTCGTGGCCACGACGGGTGCAGCACCGGCGACGGCGACGGCGTCGCGCACCGAGCGGACCACGGCGCCCTGCCGCCGCAGCTCCGCCGACCGGACGGCCTCCAGCGCCGCTGCGTGCGCGGCCGCGTCGGCGGCGGCCAGGTCCGGGTCACCGGCGAGCAGCAGCTGCAGCAGCGACCGCCACCAGGCCAGGTCGAGCTCGGCAGCCACGGTCTGCGCGGGGACGGCGCGGGCGATGAGGTCGGCGACCAGGGCGTCCAGGCCGAGGTCCCCCAGAGCGTCCAGGGCGGCGGTGCGCCGCGCCACCAGCGGCACGTCGCCGGCGTCGGCGGCGAGGCGCTCGAGACGGCGCTGCAGGTCACCGAGCGGGACGTCGAGCAGCCGCCCGCCCTCCTCGGTCCCGGCCAGGACGGTCTCCAGCCGGCGCAGCTGCTCGACGACGGCGGCATGGACGGCGTCCACCTCGGCGAGCCCGAACGGCACCCGGGGCCAGCCGCCGCCGCGGGAGGCCCGCTGCCACTGCTCGCGCTGGGCCTGGGCGGCGACGAGCGCCGCATGCAGGTCGGGCACGGCGACGCCGGGCCGGACCAGCTCACGGGCCTGCTTCTCCCAGCGCCGCCGCTGCAGGACGCCCATCTGGACGCCGTGCTCGGCGCGCCACCGGGACGACGCGGTCGCGGCCACCATCTGGGTGACCGGCCGCTCGTAGACGGCGGGAGTGAACAGGTCCAGGGTGTCCCGGACGCCGAGCAGCAGCTCCAGCTGGTCGCTCCAGGCGCCGACGCTGCCGGCCGGGGCCAGCCCGGCGTCCGCGGCGACCCGGTCCATCGCCGCGCGCAGGGCGGGCAGCCGCTGCTCGGCGAGGTCCCGGACGACGGTCAGGACCTGCTCGGCCTCGGCGTCGTCGGTGAGCCGGGCGCCGTACCAGGGGCTGCTGCGGGCGGACCGCTCGAAGACACCCAGGTCGGCGGCCTCCCGCAGGGCTGCGGCCGCCCGCGCCCGGGCCGGCCCGTCGAGGCGACGCAGCACAGGCTCCTGGAGCTGGACGGTGGTCCGCGGCGCCGGCCGGCGCGCGGTGAGGGCGGTCAGCTCGTGCAGGGCCTGCAGGGCGCTGACCCCCCACGGGTCCCGTCGTGCGTGCAGGGCCTGGTGCTGGCGGCGCAGCAGGGCCATCGGGTCCCCGGCGTGACCGCTGCGCGGCTCCTCCGGGACGCCGGACGCCGGCGGTGGGGCGACGTCGCCGGGGACCTGGACGATGTCCTGGAGACCGACCGCGGCGAGCCGGGCCACGACGTCGGCGAGCTCGGCCCGCTGCGCGGCGACGAGCAGCACCCGCCGCCGGCCGACGGCCAGCGCGGCCAGCAGACCGGCCAGCAGCTGGGTGGCACCGGTGCCCGGCGGCGTCTCCACCCGCACCGACCGCCCCGAGACGACGGCCTGCAGGACGGCGCGCTGGTCGGCGTCCAGGGGCAGGGCGCGGACGTCGTCCGTGCCGTCGGCGACCCGAGGGCCGCGGGACCTCGCCGCGGCGGCCAGCCGGCTGCGGGCCTCGGTGTCGCCGGCGAGCGCGGCGACGACGTCGTGGCCGGCCAGTCCCGGCGCCAGTCGGTCGAGCTCGGCGACGAGGGCGGGGGCCAGGTCGACGAACGTGCCGACGACGAGCCGCTGCCGCACGACCAGGCCCGGCAGGCCGCCGGCGACGTCGGCGAGCCGGTCGAACGCCGGGGTGGGGTCGAAACCGGGCCCGCGGGTGGCCAGGGACTCCAGCTCGCGCGGGTCCAGCGGGTGACCGGCCGCGGCGAGCAGCCGGACGAGCGCCGGGTTCGTGCGCACGGGTCCGCCGAGGGAGAGGTCGTAGTCGCTCTGCCCCACCCCGCGGGGTCGCAGGGTGAGCGGCCGCAGGAGGACGGGTCCGGTCACGGTGTCGTCCCCGTCGCGCCAGCTGACCATGCCGACGGCGAGGTGCGCGGCGCGCAGCCCGTGCTCGTCGGCCAGGGCGGTCGCGGCCAGTCGGACGGCGCGGGCCCGGCGGCGCGCGTCGGACAGCGCGGCCGGCTCGCGGAACAGGCTCGACAGCAGCGTCGGGCGACCGGCGAGAAACCCCGCCAGCCCGGAGGGGTGCGCGCTGCCCAGGTCCAGCGTGCCGTCGGGCAGGTCGCGGTAACGGGTCAGCGGGTCCGTGCCGCCGACGGCAGCAAGGTCGGCCCGCCACGAGGCGACCGCGCCCGCCAGCCCGGCGACCGCGCCCGCCAGCCCGGTGACCGCGCCCGCCTGCCCGGCGGCAGGCGCCCGGTCGGCGGCGGGAGTCACCGCCGGCTGCGGCGCGGCGGCCTGGGTCGGCTGCGGGCTGTCGGGCACGCGGCAACGCTAACCGGCGCGGCGCCGTCCCGGCCCACCACCACGTCGTGCAGGCATGCCGTGGCCCGGGGCAGCGGGTCTGCGAAGATGTCGCCGCCACCAGGCTCCCGGCCCACAACGACGGCCGGGCACGCCCCCGTAGCTCAGGGGATAGAGCAACGGTTTCCTAAACCGTGTGTCGCAGGTTCGAATCCTGCCGGGGGCACGGTCGCTCCGTCGACGCTGGGCCAGCGTGCCCCGTGGCGCACCGGTTCGCCGCCGGCGCCGGTCGCAGAACACGCCCCGACCAGCGGCCGGAGCCGTCACGTGCCGCCGCCGTCCCGTCTGGACGCCCGCCAGTAGTGCACCGCAGCAACGGCGAACCCACCCCAGAGCAGCACCGCCCCGATCAGGAGCATCACGATCGCGGACCCGTCCACGGCTCAGCCCTCCAACCTCATCTCGCGGTCCTTGCGGATCTGGCTGAGCAGCAGCGCGATGACCAGGGTGAGCGCCACCACACCCCAGCCCACGACCAGCAGCCCACTCGCCGGGTAACCGGCGTACGGCTCGTTGACCTCGGTCCAGACGTTGTAGACCGTCATGAAACCGAGGAGCACCGGGGTGATCACAGACAGGGACACCGTCCACCACGCCCCCACCCGGATGTACGAGATCTCATTGACGTGCCGGCGCAGCGCGGCGAGCTCGCGGCCCACCCAGGCCACGAGGACCACCTCGAGCAGCCCGGACACCACCAGACCGAAGTTGTTGAGGAAGCGGTCGGCGGTGTCGAGGTAGAACAGCCCGCCGCGCGTGGTGTAGACGAGGCTGACGACGAAGGCGGCGCCGCACAGGATGTTCACCGCCGCCGTCCGGGACAGGTGGAACTTCTCCCGGACCGCCGCGATGCCGGGCTCGAGGATGGACACCATCGAGGACAGACCGGCGAAGAACAAGGTCAGGAAGAACACGATCCCGATGAGGCTGTTGAGGCCCGGAAGCGTGTTGATGATCTGAGGGAAGGCGATGAACGCCAACCCCACACCCCCGCTACCCGCGACGTCGGTAACCGCCGAGCCGGACGCTACGGCGAGGAAGCCGAGGACCGAGAACACGCCGATGGCGGCGAGGAACTCGAAGCTCGAGTTGGCCAGACCCACGACGAACGCGCTGTTCGTCAGATCGGTGCGCCGTGGCAGGTAGCTCGCGTACGCGATCATGATCGAGAACGCGATGCTCATGGAGAAGAACACCTGACCGTACGCGGCGATCCACACGCCCGGGTCGGCCAGCGCCCCGAAGTCCGGAGTGAAGAGCACGTTGAGGCCCTCGCCTGCCCCCTCGAGGGTGACACCGCGGATCACGAGCACGAGCAGCAGGACGACGAGGAGCGGCATGAGCACGCGGGACGCCCGTTCGATCCCGCGCCGCACGCCACCTCGCAGGATCGTGTAGATCATCGCCCAGGCGATGAGCACGGGCACCAGGACCGCCAGCACCGGGCCACCGACCTGCCAGAACCCCTCTGGCGCCCCACCCTCGGAGGTCTGCAGGAAGTCACCGATGAAGAACGCGCCCGTGTCCTCGCCCCACTGCTGGCCGACCGAGTACCACACGAACGCGAGGCACCAGCCGAGGATGACCACGTAGTAGGTGGCGATGAAGAACGCGACCGCGACCTGCCACCAGCCGAGCCACTCCCACCCGCGACGCACCTGTCGGAAGGCGTGCGGTGCGCTGGACCGGTGCAGGTGCCCGAGGGCGTACTCCAGGATGAGGATCGGTAGCGCCGCCGTGAGGATGGCGACGAAGTACGGGATGAGGAATGCGCCGCCACCGTTCTCGTACACGACGTACGGGAACCGCCAGATGTTGCCCAGGCCGATGGCCGACCCCATGGCGGCCAGCAGGAAGCCGACCTTTGTCGCCCACTGGTCCCGGCCCACGACCTCCGTCTGAGACGTCGCCATGGGTTAACCGTGGTCCGCCGCCGCCGTCAGGTCAACGACCCGGGTGCCATGACCCAGGTGCCGTCCTGCCGCCGGCGTCGTCCGACGGCGTCCGGGTCGGCGGCGTCCGGGCCGGCGGTCAGCCGATCGAGGCCCGGTAGAGGAACGCCGCCATCTGGCCCCGCGTCACCGGGTCCTCCCCCTGGAAGACCGTCCCGTCACCGGACCCGGTGGTGATCCCGCTGGCGGCCAGCCACACGACGTCCTCGTACCAGTTGCTCGTGGGCGGGACGTCGGCGAACACGACCGTCGGCGTGGCAGTCACGTAGTCGTCCTGCGCTCCGAGCGCCCGGTGCAGGAACGCCGCCATCTGGTGACGGGTCACCGTGCCGCGCGGGTCGAAGGCACTGCCGTCCCCGACTCCACGGCTGATGCCCTGCTCGGCGAGCCAGCCGATCTCGGTAGCGAACGGGTGGTCCAGGGGGACGTCGGTGAACCGCTGCTCGGTGGACGCCGGGTACCAGGACGGGCGGGCGTGCCGGTACAGGAACGCGGCCATCTCAGCGCGGGTGATGGTGTCCGTGACCCCGAACGAGCCGTCGGCCCGGCCCTCGGTGATCTTCTGGTCGGCCAGCCACTCGATCTCGGTGAAGAAGGAGTGGTGCTGCGGCACGTCCCAGAACCGCAACCGGACCGGCGCCGGGCAGCGCTCGAGGTTCGGCGCGGTGTACGGGGGCGCGAGCTGACCCTCGACCGCGACGCACGGTCCGTAGTCGGTGGCGGCGACCCGGCCGGTCCAGAACGAGGTGCGCTGCATCGCGCCGGCCCAGCTCAGCGACACGTGCACGTGGTCGGTGTGCGGACTGGAGCCGGTGTAGGCCAGCAGCCCCTGGTCGGCCTTGTACGACGACCAGGTCTGGCGGTTCCAGATCACGTACATGACGCCGAGCCGGCGGGCGTTCCAGCCCGGCTTGCCGTCGGGGCCGTCGGCCATGAGCCAGGCGACGAACTCGTCCGCGGCCGCCTTGTGCGCAGGGTTGTTGACGTCGAGCGCCCAGTCCCAGGCCCGGCCCTCCTTGTGCTCGCTGCGGCCGCCCTGCTCGCAGGCGCGGGCGATACCACTGGAGCGGCCCTGGCCGTAGTGGGCCAGGACGACCTCGGACAGCGCGACCGTGCCGGGCTTGGGCGTCGGGTCGCAGCTGACCTGGCCCAGGTAGGGGCTGTAGTCCTCCACCGCCGCCGGGACCGGGTACGCGGACACCGGGCCGGTCGCCGGGGGTGAGGTGGGCTCCGGCGGGACGACCGGGTCCACGGGGTCCGTCGGGTCGACGTCCGTGGGGTCAGCCGCCGTCACCGGTCCGGACGACGTCACCGGGCCGGACGACGTCAGCGGGCCAGCGGTGACGGCCGCGGCCGGACCGCTCAGCAGACCGAGGGCAACCCCGGCCAGCGCGGCGCCGGACACGCAGCGGCGAAGCCAGCTGCCGGGGGCGGCGGGGCGGGAGCGAGACATCTGCGGCACGAGGAGTCCTTCGACGACCGACGGAACCCTCCGTGCATCGGCCGTTGCCCGCGGTGCCTTGAGCCCTCAACACCCAGCGCCAAGCCCCCCTCCCCCAGCGCCCCCTCTTCACCCCCAGCCGCCCACTCTTCCCCCCCAGCGTCACCCCCAGCGCAGAATGCTGGGTTGTAGACGCAACACGCCGCGAGACGCGGGCGAAATCCAGCATTTTGCGAGGGGCCGGGCGCGGGCCGGCGGGCGAGGGGCCGGCGCGAGGGGCCGGCGCGAGGGGCTGGCGCGAGGGGCTGGCGCGCGCGAGCGCAGCGGCACCTCGGCTGGGCTCAGCCGCGCGGCCGCAGCTCCTCGATGGTCTCCGCGAGCGCGTCGAGCCCGCGATCCAGGTCGGCCTGGTCGATGACGAGCGGCGGGGCGATCCGCACCGTCCACTCGTGGGTCTCCTTGACGAGCACGCCGCGAGCCTGCATCGCCTCGGACACCTGCCGCGCCCGGCCGGCCTCGGGCCGCAGCTGGACACCGGCCCACAGCCCGATGCTGCGCACCTCGGCCACGGCGTCCGCGGGGAGCTCCTTGAGTCGCTGGGCGAGGTGCTCGCCGAGCACTCGGGAGCGCTCCTGCAGCTCGCCGGTGCGCAGCATCGCGACGACCTCGCGTCCGATCGCGGTGGCGAGCGGGTTGCCGCCGAAGGTGGACCCATGGGTGCCGGGTGCGAACAGCCCGAGCACCTCCTCGTCGGCGACCACCGCCGACAGCGGCACGATGCCACCGCCCAGCGCCTTGCCGAGGATGTACACGTCCGGGACGACGCCCTCGTGCTCCACGGCGAACGTCGTCCCGGTGCGGCCCAGGCCGGACTGGATCTCGTCGGCGACCAGCAGGACGTTCTCCCGCGTGCACAGCTCACGCAGTCCCGACAGGTACCCCGTCGGGGGGATGACGACACCGGCCTCCCCCTGCACGGGCTCGATGAGCACGGCGACCGTCGTGTCGTCGACGGCCTGCTCCATCGCGGCGAGGTCGCCGTACGGCACGACCCGGAACCCGGGGGTGTACGGGCCGTAGTCCTCGCGGGCGGACTCGTCGGTCGAGAACGACACGATCGTGACCGTGCGCCCGTGGAAGTTGTCGGACGCCACGACGATGGTCGCCTCGTCGTGGGGCACGCCCTTGACCCGGTAGCCCCACTTCCGGGCGGCCTTGATCGCCGTCTCGACGGCCTCGGCGCCGGTGTTCATCGGCAGCACCATGTCCTTGCCGCACAGCTGCGCGAGATCCCGGCAGAACGGGCCGAACGTCTCGTGGTCGAACGCCCGGCTGACGAGGGTGACCCGGTCGAGCTGCTCGTGGGCCACCCGGAGCAGGCGCGGGTGGCGGTGGCCGAAGTTCATCGCCGAGTACGCCGAGAGGAAGTCGAGGTAGCGGCGTCCGTCGACGTCGGTGACCCAGGCCCCGGAGGCCTCCGAGATCACCACGGGCAGCGGGTGGTAGTTGTGGGCGCTCCAGCGCTCGGACATCGACCGAAGGTCGTCGGTACGGGTCATCTCCGGTGCGGACCTCTCTCAGCTCGTGGGGTCGGGGTCGTGCAGGACGCCGGGGTCGCCGGCGACGGCGAGGGCGGTGAGCGCGAGGGCACCGGCCGACTGCAGCAGGGTCTCATCCGCCTGCGGGGTGACACAGTGCGCGGCGAACTCGTGCTGGTGGTTGACCGCCGGCCAGGAGTGGACGGCGACGTAGGCGTGCAGACCGGGCAGCCGCTGGCTGACGTTGCCGAAGTCGGTGGACCCGCCGAGGCCGTCGCCCTGCGGGTCCGGGGTGTACGGCCGGCCAAGAGCCGCGCAGGCGTCGGTGAACGCGCCGACCAGGCCCGCGTGGGGTCGCAGCGGCAGGTAGGTGTGCCCGACCGGGGTGATCTCGACGGACGTCCCGGTCGCGGTCGCCGCGCCCTGCAGGCAGGCCCGGACCCGCTCGCGCAGGTCGGCCAGGTCGTCCGGCGTCCGGGCACGCAGGTAGAACAGCCCCTCGGTGCGCTCCGGGACGACGTTCGGGGCGTCGCCGCCGTGGGTGATGATCCCGTGCACCTGCTGCTGGGGGCGCAGGTGCTGGCGCAGCATCGCGACGGCCTGGTAGCCGGCGACGAGGCCGTCCAAGGCGTTGCGGCCCTGCTCGGGGGCGGCGCTGGCGTGTGACGCGCGGCCGGTGTAGACCACCTGCCACTCCTCGATGCCGAGGCTGCGCGGACCGTACTCGTCGTACGGGGTCGGGTGCACCATGAGCGCCGCGTCGGCGTCGTCGAACGCACCCGCGTCCAGCAGGTCCACCTTGCCGCCGAACCTCTCCTCGGCGGGGGTGCCGAGCACGGTCACCCGCAGCCCGGCGGCCTCCGCCAGCGGCGCCAGGACGAGTCCGGCACCGACCGCGGCCGCCGCGATGACGTTGTGGCCGCAGGCGTGTCCGACCTCGGGCAGGGCGTCGTACTCGGCGCACAGGACGACGTGGGTGTCGCCGGAGCCGAAGCGGGCGGCGAAGGCGGTGGGCAGTCCGTAGGCGCCGCGCTCGACCTCGATCCCGGCCTGCTCGAGGACGCCCGCGCACCGGTCCATGGCGCGGTGCTCCTCGTGGGCCAGCTCCGGGTCGGCGGCGATCGCGTGGGAGAGGCCGACGACGGTGTGACGGTGCTGCTCGAGGGTGTCGGCCACCTGCCGCAGAAGGCCCTCGTCGACCGGGGATGCGCTCACATGGTGGACATTAGACGCCTTCCTGCCGGTGCAGGCGCCGCCCCGCCCGGGTGGCGGGATTGCATGATCACGGCGGGGGTGAGGGGTGGCGGGATTGCATGATCACGGGGAAGTCGTGGGTGAGGGTGGCGGGATTGCATGATCACGGGGAAGTCGTGGGTGAGGGTGGCGGGGGGTCAGGTGGCGAGGGTGTCGACGGCGGCGGCGAACAGGCGCGGCGCCCTGGCCGCGGCCGGGACCAGGGCCCGGCGCGCCGGGGCGGCCCGGGTCGCGGTCACCAGGGCGCCGGTCAGCCAGCGGTAGGAGCGGGTGACCTCGCGCCACGCCGCCTCGTAGTCCTGCGGCCGGCCGGCGGCCACGGCGGCCACCGCCGCCTCCGCGGACGCCAGCCCTACCCGCAGCCCCTCCCCGGTCAGCGCGTCGACGTAGCCCGCGGCGTCCCCGACGAGCAGCACCCGCCCGGCGACCCGGCCGCGCACCCGCCGGCGCAGCGGCCCGGCGCCCCGCACGGACGTCGTCCACGCTGCCCCGGCGAGCCGGTCGGCCAGCGCCGGGAACGCGGTCAGCGCGCTCGCGTGGTCCGTCCCACGGGGGCCCAGGACGGCGACCCCGACCTCCCCTGCCGCGACCGGGGTCACGTACGCCTCGGCGTCCGCGGACCAGTGCACCTCGACGTGGTCGGTCCAGGGCCGGACGGCGACGTGCCGCCGGACGCCGTAGCGCCGCCCGTCCGTCCCGGCGTCCAGGCCGAGGCGCCGCCGCAGCACCGAGTGCAGCCCGTCGCAGGCCAGCGCCCACCGGGCCTCCACCGTCCCGCCGGCACCGGAGCCGGCGGGGCGGGTGCCAGCAGCGACCACGACCCGCACCCGCGCGCCGTCCTGCTGGACGTCGTCCACTCGGCCGGTCAGCACGGTGACGCCCACCTCGTCGGCGCGGCGCCGCAGCGCGGCGTGCAGCGTGGTCCGACGCACCCCGCGCCCCGGTCCGGCCCGGAACCGGTGGGCCGCGCTCGTCACGCCGTCCGGGCCGACGTACCGGATCCCCACGAACGGCGCGCCGCCGACGTCCCGGTCGACGTCCACGCCGAGGTCGGCGAGCGCGCGCAGGGTGCCGGGCATGAGCCCCTCCCCGCACGCCTTGTCGACCGGGCCGGTCCGCTGCTCGACCACGACGCTGCGCAGCCCGCGCCGGGCGGCTGCGACCGCAGCGGCGAGCCCGACCGGGCCTCCGCCGACGACGACGAGGTCCCAGCGTCCGGTCACCGGGACGCCTGGGCCAGGGCGCGCTCCTCCACCGGGATGCGGACCCCGAGCAGCAGCGCCGCGTTGAGCGCCGTGAACACCACCGCGGTGAGCCAGGCGGTGTGCACCAGCGGTAGGGCGAGGATCTCCAGGGCGACCGCGAGGTAGTTGGGATGACGCAGCCAGCGGTACGGGCCCCGGGTCACCAGCGGCTCACCGGGCAGGACGACGACACGCGTGGTCCAGCGTCTCCCCAGGGCGGCGACGCACCACCACCGCAGCGCGTGCGCGGCGAGGAGGACGGCGAGCGCGGGCCAGGCGAGCCAGGGCAGGAACGGCCGGTCCAGCAGGACCACCTCGACCAGGCAGGCCACGAGGAAGGCGGTGTGCAGCAGCACCATCACCGGGTAGTGCCCGGCGCCGTGCTCGACCCCGCCACGGTCGACGGCCCACCGCAGGTGCCGCCGGGCGACGGCAAGCTCGGCGACGCGGGCGGCGACCACGAGGGCGACGAGGACGGCGAACCACGCCTCGCTGCTCACGGGCCCTCCCAGCGCAGCAGCACGAGCTCGGCGCAGAAGCCGGGGCCCATCGCGAGCAGGACCCCGGCGGAGCCCGGTGGAGGCGGTTCGTCGGCGAGGGTCGCCGCGAGCACGTGCAGCACCGAGGACGACGACAGGTTGCCGACCTCGGCGAGGGACTGCCAGGCCGGCCGCAGTGCGTCGTCCGGGAGGTGCAGGGACGCCTGCACGGCCTGGAGCACCTTCGGCCCGCCCGGGTGCGAGATCCACCGTGCCACGTCGGCGGTCTCCAGGCCGGCGTCGGCGAGGAACGCCTTCATGTCCTCGGCCAGGTGGGCCTCGACGACGTCCGCGACGCTGGCGGCCAGCACGATCCGGAAGCCGGTGCCGCCGACGTCCCAGCCCATGACGTCCTCGGTGTCGGGGTAGAACCGGCTGCGGGTGGCGACCACCTGGGGGGCGGCCTCGAGCCCGAGCCGGCGGGCGCGGTCCTCCCCGACCAGGACGACGGCGGCGGCGCCGTCACCGAACAGCCCGCTGGCGACGAGGTTGGCCGTCGAGGTGTCGTCGCGCTGCACGGTGAGCGAGCACAGCTCGACGCTGAGCAGCACGGCGACGCCGTCCGGGTCGCCGCGCAGGTGGTCGTGCAGGCGGGCGATCCCCGCGGCGCCGGCGACGCAGCCGAGGCCGAAGACCGGGATGCGCTTGACGTCGTGGCGCAGCCCGAGCCGGGTGACCAGACGGGCCTCCAGCGACGGCGCGGCGATGCCGGTGACGCTCGTGGCCAGGACGACGTCCACGTCCCGGGCGCTCAGCCCCGCGGCCTCGAGTGCGACCGAGATGGCCTGGGCGCCGAGGTCGGTGCCGACGGCGATGAACACGTCGTTGGCCTCGCCGAACCCGCTGAGGGTCCGGTAGCGCTCCAGCGGCATCGCCAGGTGCCGGTGGTGGACGCCGGCCGAGGAGTGCAGCCGCTCCAGCAGGGCGCGCCTGTCCCCGGTGGGGGTGACGAGCCCGGCGAACAGCGCGGTGATGTCCTCCTGGGCGTACCGGTGCTCCGGCAGGACGGGGGCCACCGCGGCGATCCGGGTCACGTCGGCATCCTCACCCACCCGGTGGCGCCCCGCTACCGGCAGCACCGGACCGGTGCCGCATCCTGGTGCGGTGAGCACCCCGCTCAGCCGCCGCCGGCTGCTGCCCCGCGCCGCTGCGGCCGCCGTGGCGCTCGCGGTGGTCGTGCTGGCAGGGGCCGAGGTCGTCGGCGGCGCGCCCGCCGAGTCGACCTCGGCGCCGGCTCCGGTCCTGCAGCCGGACCCGCTGATCCCGGCGGTGCCGGACGCCGAGCGCCCGCTGCTCGTCGTCCCCGCCGACGAGCCGGTGCGTGAGCGCGTGGTGCTGGCCCTGCACGGGTACACGGCCGGTCCCGAGCAGCTGCGCCGCGACCTCGACGCGGACGAGTGGGCCCAGGAGCTCGACGCCACCGTGGTGTACCCGACGGGTCTGGGTCGGCGCACGTCCTGGAACGCCGGCGGCTGCTGCGGGTCGGCCGCGCGCTCCGGTGTCGACGACGTCGGCTTCCTCGCCCGGACGCTGACCCGGCTGCGCGCCGAGGGCGCCTCCCAGGTCGCGGTCGTCGGCTACTCCAACGGCGGCATGCTCGCCTACCGCCTCGCCTGCGAGCGGCCCGAGCTCGTCGACGCCATCGCCGTCGTCAACGCGACCATCACGACGTCGACCTGCGACGGGGCGTTCGAGGCGCTGCACCTGCACGGGGAGCTGGACCGTTCGGTCCCGGTCCAGGGCGCGGACGTCGTCCCGCACCTGTTCACCGGCTTCCGCCCGCTCGTCGACCTGCCGGACGTCGCCCCGCACGCGGACCTCGACGTCCGGGTCCTGCCCGGCGTCGGGCACGAGATCGCCCCCGAGGTCCACGGCATCGTCACCACCTGGCTCCGCGCCCACCTCTGACCGATCTCTGCCCGCCTCTGACCGATCTCTGGAGACTTTCCGGGGTCTCGACCGGGCCGGAGACCCCGGAAGGCCTCCAGAGATCGCGGGGGTCAGGCGGTCTTGCGGGGCGCCTTCTTGGCCGGCGCCTTCGTCGTGGCCGCCTTCTTGGCCGGCGCCTGCTTCGTGGCCGCCTTCTTGGCCGGCGCCTTCTTGGCCGGTGCCTTCTTCGTGGCCGCCTTCTTGGCCGGCGCCTTCTTCGCCGCCGACTTTCGCGCGGCAGCCTTCGCCGCCGGCGGCTCCTCCGCGGCCGGCTCGGCGTCACCACCACGCCCGGCCCGGGCCCGTTCGACGCTGCGCTGCAGGGCAGTGAGCAGGTCGACGACCTGCCCGCCGGCGCCCTCCTCCTCGACCTCGGCCTGGGGACGGCGCACCTCGCCGGCACCCACCTTGGCCTCGATGAGCTCGCGCAGCGCCTCGGCGTACTGGTCGGAGAACTGCTCCGGCTGGAAGTCTCCGGCGAGGGACTCCACGAGCGACGCCGCCATCTTCAGCTCCTGGGGCCGCAGCTCGACGTCGGACTCGAGGATCTCGAAGTCCGCGGCCCGCACCTCGTCCGGCCACAGCATGGTCTGCAGGCAGATGACGTTGTCCCGGACCCGCAGCACCGCCAGCGTCTCGCGCTGGCGCAGCGCCACCTTGACCACGGCCATCCGGTCGGTCTCCACCAGCGCCTCACGCAGCAGCGCGTAGGGCTTGAGGGCCGACTTCTCCGGCTCCAGGTAGTAGGTCTTGGCGAACAGGATCGGGTCCACCTGCTCTGCCGGCACGAACTCGACGACGTCGATCTCGCGGCTGGTCTTCAGCGGCAGCTGGGCGAAGTCCTCGTCGGTCAGCGTGACGAGCTCGCCGTCGTCCGTCTCGTACCCCTTGGCGATCTCGCCGTAGGGCACCTCCTCGCCGTCCAGGCTGCACACCCGCTTGTAGCGGATCCGGCCGCCGTCCACGACGTGCACCTGGTGGAACGTGATGTCCTTCTCCCCGGTCGCCGCGTACAGCCGCACCGGCACGTTGACGAGGCCGAACGAGACCGCACCCTTCCAGATCGCCCTCACGACGCGACACCTCTCATCCGGCCGATGATCTCCCTGCCCGGCAGGATGGCCCCGTGCAGCCCATGCTCGCCACTCCGAGCCCCGAACCCGGCCGGCTGCCGACCGGCGCCGACTGGGTGTTCGAGGTGAAGTGGGACGGGATCCGGGTCCTCGCGGACGCCTCGGACGGCGACCTGCGGCTGCTCAGCCGCACCGGCCGACCGGTGACGGCCGCGTTCCCCGAGCTGGCGTGCCTGGCCGAGCTGCCCGACGTCCTGCTCGACGGCGAGGTCGTCGCCCTGGACGACGCCGGCCGGCCCTCCTTCCCCGCGCTGCAGGAGCGGATCCACGTCCGGGACGCCGCCCGCGCCCGCCGGCTCGCCCGCACCCGACCGGTCAGCTACGTCGTCTTCGACGTCCTGCGGCTCTACGGGGTGGACCTCACCGGCCGGCCGCTGACCGAGCGACGTGCGACCCTCGAGCGGCTGCCCCTGCCGGACGGCCCGGTGCAGCTGTCCCCGCTCTACGAGGACGGCCCGGCGCTGCTCGCCGCCACCCGCGAGCAGGGACTCGAGGGCGTCGTCGCCAAGCGGCGCACCTCGGTGTACGAACCGGGGCGGCGCAGCCCGCACTGGGTGAAGGTGCCCCACCGCCCGACCCGGACCGTCGTCGTCGGCGGCTGGCGGCCGCAGACCGACACCACCCGGACCGTCGGCGCGCTGCTCGTCGGCGCACCGGACGCCGGCGGCGCCCTGCGCTACCTCGGGCGGGTCGGCAGCGGCATCGGGCGCACCGCCCAGCGCGACCTCGCCGAGCGCCTCTCCCCGCTGGCCCGGGCGGACTGCCCGTTCGCGGACCCGGTGCCACGGGTGGACGCCGCGGGGGCCACCTGGTGCGAGCCGGTGCTCGCCGTCGAGGTGGTGCACCTCGGCTGGACGACGGCCGGCCGGCTGCGCCAGCCGGCCTACCTCGGCGTGCGCACCGACGCCGAGGCCGACCCCGTGGAGGAGCGGTGAACCCGGCGGCCGACGAGGTCACCCACGTCGAGGTCGGCGGGCGCCGGCTACGGCTGACGAACCTGCAGAAGGTGCTCTACCCGGCCACCGGGACGACGAAGGCCGAGGTGATCGACTACCTGGTGCGGGTCAGCGGGCCGCTGCTGGCCCAGCTCCACGAGCGGCCGGTGACCCGGATCCGGTGGCCGCACGGCGTCGGCGACCCCCAGCGGTTCTTCGAGAAGAACGTGCCGGCCGGGACGCCGTCCTGGGTCCGGACCGTGCGCGTCGCGGCGTCCGACGGGTTCATCGAGTACCCGCTCGTCGAGGACGTCGCGACCCTGGCCTGGCTCGGCAACCTCTCCGCCCTCGAGCTGCACACCCCGCAGTGGACGGTCGGTCGACGCGGCGCGGTGCGCCACCCCGACCGCCTCGTCGTCGACCTGGACCCCGGGGAGGGAGCCGGCCTGGAGCAGTGCGCGGCGGTCGCGCACCTGGTCGCCGAGCGCCTCGCCGACGACGGGCTGGAGGCGGTGCCGGTGACCAGCGGGGGCAAGGGCCTGCAGCTGTACGCGCCGCTGGCCGCCACGGACGCGGCGGACGCCGTGCGTGGCTACGCCGAGCGGCTCGCCCGGGGACTCGCCCGCGACCACAAGGACCTCGTCACCGCGACGATGACGAAGTCGCTGCGCCGCGGCAAGGTGCTGCTCGACTGGAGCCAGAACACCGCGGCGAAGACGACCATCACGCCGTACTCGCTGCGCGGCCGGGACCGACCCACGGTGGCGGCCCCCCGACGGTGGGACGAGATCGGTCCGGGGCTGCGCCAGCTGACCTACGACGAGGTGCTCGACCGGCTCGCGACCGAGGGCGACCTGATGGAGCCCTACTCCCGCTCCCACCCCGGGCCCCAGCTGCCCTGATCCTCGCCCTCGCCGAGGCCGCCGGTGTCCCGGACCTCCTCGCGCGCCTCGCGCACCTCGCGTGAGGTGTCCTCGGCCCGGTCGCTCGCGTCGGGCGGATTCTGCGGCACCTCGGGCGCCGGCTCGTGGGGGTGACCGGCCGGGTCGACCTGCTCGGCGGTGGCCTCCGCCGACGGGTCGCCGGCACCGATGGTGCCGCCGGCCACGGTGGCCGGGTCGGCGATGCCGGCGCCGGGCTCCTCGCCGGGGGTCGCCTGCCCGAGGTCCCTGCGCTGCGGTTCACTCATACCGCAGGCCTACCCGCGTCCCCGTCGGCCCGCAAGCCGGCGTCGTCCGGCTCACGGTGCGGGACGACGAGCACCGGGCCCTGGGCGTGCTGGAGGACCGCTTGGCTCACCGAGCCCAGGAGCATCCCGGTGAACCCGCCGTGCCCGCGGGCCCCGACCGCGACGAGCCCCGCGGTCGCCGACGCGTCGGTCAGCGCCCGGGCCGGAGAGTCGTGCTCGACCGCGGTCGTCACCTCCAGGCCGGGGTGGTTCGCCCGGACGGCGTCCGCGTCGGCGGCCAGCTCGGCCCGCACCTCCGCGATCAGGGGGTCGGGGTCCAGCGCGGTCGGCACCCACGCCAGCGTCGGGACGGCGAGCGGGACGGCGGCGAGCAGGCGCAGCGGCCAGCCGCGGCGCTCGGCGAACGCTGCTGCGACGTCCGCGGCCCGGGCGGCGGCCGGTGAGCCGTCGACGCCGACGACCACGCCGGACCGCTCCTGGACGCCGGCCTCGTCGTCCACGGAGCGTGGCAACGGGACGACCACGGTCGGGCAGGCGGCGTGGGCGGGCAGCGCGCTGGACACCCCGCCGAGGAGCCGACGGGCGAACCCGCCGCGGCCCCGCTTGCCGATGACCGCGAGACCGGCACCCTCGGATGCGTCGACGAGGACGCCGGCGGCGTCGCCGTAGACGACGTCGGTGCGCACCGGCGGCGCCTGCGGGTGGGCCGCGACCCGCCGGGCGGCGTCCGCGCACGTCGCCTCGGCGGCGGCCCGGACCGACTCGTCGTCGATGAGCGGCGTGGTGATCTCCCCGGCGATGCCCGCGGTGACCGGGATCGTGTACGCGCAGACGAGGTGCAGCGACCAGCCGAGCCGGACCGCCTCCTCCACCGCCCAGTCCAGGGCGTAGTTGCCCGCCTCGGAGCCGTCGACACCGACCAGCACGACCTGCGCGTCCGTCATGCGGTCAGTCTGTCGGTCCGCCCCGTCGCCGGTCCAGGGCCCCAGCTCGGCACTCCCCGCCGCGGCCCCGGCGCCCCTCACGGCACGCCCGCACGCCGTAGGTCAGCGGCCCACGGCGTACCCCTGGGCGCCCCGGGGGTTGGCAGCCGCCCGCAGCCACCCGCCGTCCCGGGCGACGGCCGACAACCGCCCCAGCGACCAGCCGTCGACGGCCTGCACGTCGTGCCCGCGGCGGGCGAGCTCGTCGAGCACCGGGCGGGGCACGCGGTCCTCGACGGTGAGCCTTGCCGGGAAGGTCTGCCGCGGGAAGAACGAGGACGGCATGTGGTCGTGGTGGAACATCGGGGCGTCCACGGCCGCCTGCAGGCCGGTCCACACCGGCTCGCCGCGCCGCCGCGACGCCTCGGCGGCGTGCACCATCCGCAGCAGCAGCACGAGACTCCACTGGTCCTGCTGGTCGCCGCCGGGGGTGCCGAAGGCGATCCACGGCTCGCCGTCGCGCAGGGCCAGGGACGGCGACAGGGTGGTCCGCGGCCGGACGCCGGGAGCGAGGGTCGTCGGCAGGCCCTCGGTGAGCCAGAACATCTGCGCCCGGGTCCCCAGCGGGAAGCCGAGGTCGGGCACGACCGGGGAGGACTGCAGCCACGCGCCGCTCGGGGTGGCGGCGACCATGTTCCCCCACCGGTCGACGACGTCGACGTGGCAGGTGTCCCCGGCTGTGCGACCGTCGCGACGGACGGTCGGCTCGCCGACCGAGGCGTCCCGGGTGCCGCCGAGGCCCTCGAGGGGGACGTCGGGCAGCCGGGGGGTCCGCCCGTCCGGGGACCCGGGGCGCAGCTCCCGGTCGGCGCGGGCCGGGTCGATGAGCCGGCGCCGCTCGGCGGCGTAGTCCTGCGACAGCAGGGTGGCGAGCGGGACGTCGACGTGCTCGGGGTCGCCGTACCAGGCCTCACGGTCGGCGAACGCCAGCTTGGAGGCCTCGGTGGTGAGGTGGATCCAGTCCGGGTCGTCGTCCGCCAGGTCCCCGTCCGGGCCGGCGAGGTCGAGTCCGTCGAGGATGTGCAGTGCCTGCAGCATCACCGGCCCCTGGCCCCAGGGACCGGTCTTGAGCACCTCCACGTCGCGGTAGCGGCCCGACAGCGGCTCCTCGACGGTCGGCTGCCAGCGGGCCAGGTCGTCGGCGCTCAGCAGCCCGCCGTGCCGCCGTCCCGAGGTGTCCAGCCAGGTCGTCGTCCGGGCGAAGGTGTCGACCGCCTCGGCGACGAAGCCGCGGTACCAGACGTCGCGGGCGGCCTCGATCTGGGCGTCCCGGTCACTCGAGGCGGCCTCGGCCTCGGTGAGCACGCGCTCGTAGGTGTCCGCGAGCCGGGTGAGCCGCCACCGGGACCAGGGCGCCGGGGCCCGGCCGCCGTCCAGGTAGGTCTGGGCGGACGTCGTCCACTCGTCGGTGAACAGCGCCGAGACCGCGTCGATCGTGCGGGAGACCCGCGGCAGCACCGGCGCCCCGTGCCGGGCGTAGCCGATGGCCGGCTCCAGGACGTCGCGCAGCCGCCAGGTCCCCCAGCGCTGCAGCATCAGGGTCCAGGCCCCGAAGGCCCCCGGGACGGTGGCGGCGAGCAGGCCGGTGCCCGGCACGGCGTCCAGGCCCAGGTCGGCGAACGCCTGCAGCGTCGCGGCCTGCGGGGACGGGCCCTGCCCGCAGACGACGTGCGCGCGCTGGTCCGTACCGCTCCACAGGACGATCGGCAGGTCGCCGGCGGGGCCGTTGAGGTGGGGCTCGACGACCTGCAGGACGAAGCCCGCGGCCGCGGCGGCGTCGAAGGCGTTGCCGCCGCGCTCCAGCACCCCCATCCCGGTCTGCGACGCCAGCCAGTGGGTGGAGGCCACCATGCCGAAGGTGCCGGCGAGCTCAGGACGGGTCAGCGGGACGTCAGCCATGACGCCACTGTGCCCGACCACTCCTCCTCCCCCAGCACCCCACCCCCCCCCCCCCCCCCCCCACCGTGATCATGCAATCCCGCCACCCTCGCGCCCCCTCCGCCCTCCGCAGAATGCTGGGTTGGTGGCGCGACACGCCGGGGAACGCGTGCCCGATCCAGCATTCTGTGGCGAAGGGGCGAAGAGGAGCGTCGAGGTCAGGCGGCGGCGGGTAGGTAGTCCACCCACAACGGGTGGAGCGGCTCGGCGTGCCGGAGGGTCCAGGCGGGGCCGTGCGGCGGGCGCGGGACGACGTGCAGGGTCCAGCCGAGCTCCTCCGGCGTCCGGTTGCCCTTGACGTTGTTGCACCGCACGCAGCAGGCCACGAGGTTCTCCCAGGAGTCCGGCCCGCCCCGGCTGCGCGGCAGCACGTGGTCGACGGTGGTCGCCGGCCCACGGCAGTAGGCGCAGCGCTGCGCGTCACGGCGCAGCACGCCCTGGCGCGACACCGGCATCGTCCGGGCTCGTGGCACCCGGACGTAGCGGGACAGCAGGATCACCGACGGCCGGTCCAGGACGACGGAGCTCGAGCGGACGCCGGGGCCGTCCGTCGCGAGCACGACCGCCTTCCCGGTGAGGACGAGGACGATCGCCCGCCGCAGGGACACCACGGCGAGTGGCTCGAAGCCCGCATTGAGGACGAGCGTGCGGGGGCGCACAGGGGCAGGGTACGGCCCGTCCGGCCCGCCGGCCCAGCACCCTGAGTCATCGACCCGTCGCCGGAAGGCGGCCACGAACGCCATCGGCCCGGCACCGCGGCGTGCGGTACCGGGCCGACGGCTCGGACGACGACGGATCAGTGCGTGTAGGTCACGAAGATCGGGTTGAACCAGATGCTGCGCTTCTGCACGGTCTTGCCACTGCGCGGGGCGTCGTACATCATCCCGCCGCCGGCGTAGATGCCGATGTGGCCGCTGCCGCTCCAGACCAGGTCGCCGGGACGGGCCTCGCTGGCCGAGATCCGGCGTCCGCCGGAACCCTGGCCACCGGACGTGCGGGGCAGGGAGATGCCCGCCTGGCCGTACACGTACTGGGTGTAGCCGGAGCAGTCGAAGCCGGACGGCGAGGCGCCGCCGTAGCTGTACGGCGTGCCGACGTAGCGGGCAGCGATCGCGAGGATCGCGCTGTTGGAACCCGAGGCGGAGGTGACTGGTGCAGCAGCGGACGCGGACCCCTCCGACGACCCGGACGACGAGCTGCCGGTCGACTCGCGCGTGGTGCTGCGGGACGCCGTCTGGCGACGCTGCTCGTCCTGCACGGCGGGCTCGGGCTCCGGCGGCGGTGGCGGCGGCGCTTCGGCCGTGCTGACGTGCGGCAGCTTGATACGCAGCTCGGAGTCGTCGGCAGCGGCGACGACCTGGACGGCGGCAGCAGCCGGGGCGGCCTTCTCACCAGCCTGCTCGGGCACGGCCGCGACGGCCTCGGTCGTGCCGGCGTCCGGTCGACCCGCGGTGTCGGTGCCGGTGGTGGCACCGGCGGCCGGCAGGCCCATGGTGACGACGAGCCCACTGGAGGCGGCAAGAACGGCAGACCGGCGGCCCATCGTCGCCGCGTTCGCGCTGACCGCCTCGGACAGCGTCGACAGCGGGGTCTTCGGACGCACCTCAGCGCGGTAGCGCCCACGGGGACGTGTGCTCACAGTTGCAGTGCCTCTCCCACGCCTACGAGGTGAGCTGTCGGGTTCGGGTGGGAAAGTCACCCGGCCGCTCGTGCGGCTTCACCCCGAGGGACCCATGGGTCCCGGGAAACGTGTGGTTCCCCCGCCCCTGCCTGCGGTGTCGTTCTGGACCTCCGTCGGTGGCAGGGCTCGGCGTTCCGACGTCGGGCTCCGGGGAGGGGGTCCCGGAAGCGAGGGCGACAGTAGCGAGCCGCCCTGGCAATGTCACGTCCAGGTCACGACGCCGTCCGGCCCTGACCGCTGACCCGTCTGGACCAGCCCAGGACCAGCGAAAACGGGCTCCCGTGTCGGGCCAAGCCTTGGTCAAGAGATGGTCACGGCGTCCGGCTCACTGCCCGAAATTGTCACTCACCGCACTAAGACACCACGCAACGTGTTGTGAGCATCATCACATCACGTGGACGCGGTTGAGCGGCAGGCCGGCTGCTCATCCCGCCAGCACGTCGTCCAGGACGGCGGTGACCTCCCGGCGCAGACGGTCCAGCACCGTCGTCGGACGGATCGGCTGCCCCGCCACCACAGTGAGGACCCCGGCCAGACCGGGCAGCGCCTCGGGCCGCCGCTCGCCGCCGTCGACGTCGGCCACGTCGGCCAGCACGAGGTTCCGGTCCTCCCCGGCCCCGTCCTCCCACGGGCGTCCCATGCGCTCCAGGGTCTCCGCCCACGCGGCCTGGACGTCGTCCGGACCGGGGACGCCGAAGAAGTGGCCGACCGGGGCGCTGTGCCGCAGGGCGACCACCGGCGACGACGCGAAGGCGGCGGCCAGCGTCATCCGGTCGGCCAGGTTCTCCAGCACCTCACCGGGCAGGACCGTGACCACCCCGCAAGCCCGGTCGCACCCGGCGTCGCCGGGGTCGGGCCGGCCATGTCCAGGACGCAGCGCGCACTGGCGCAGACCCGCAGCAACGCGGGCGTGCCACCGGTCGAGGTACGCCCGCCACTGCTCCGGCGGGACGGGGCCGGAGTCCTCGCCCGGTCGCATCGCCAGGACCCGCTCCGCCGCGGACCGCCGGTGCCTCGGCATCGGGCAGTCCTCGGTGCCCCACATCGTCCCGGTCACGTGGTCCCGAAGGCGGGGCGGGTCGGCGGCGTGGCCGAGCACCGACTCCCACGCCAGCACGGGCAGGTACTCGGCCATGAGGTGCAGGACGAGGACGACGAACGCGGTCTCCTGGCGGGACCAGTGGGTCTCCAGCACCTCGAGCATGAGCCCGTACAGCGGGACCAACGACGCGAGCGACCCACGGTCGGGGTCGTCGTAGGTGTCGGGGAACCGCATCGCCCGGACCTGCGCGGCCAGGTCGGCCGGCACGCCGTCCACCTCGTCGAAGCCGACCGCGTCGAGCTGGACCAGCCGCGCGCCGGCCCGGCACAGGGCCAGCGCCCGGCGGCGCTGGGCACCGCTGAGCTGCTCGACGCTGCGCAGAGCCTCGCCGAGCTCGGCGAACCGGGCGTCGTCGATCAGCGAGCGCAGGACGGCGGCCAGGTCCTCGGCGCAGTCCGGCTCGTCAGCGGGTGTCACCGGGGACCACGAAGACGTGCGCGGCGACCGGACCGGGCAGGGTGAGGGCGCCGCCGACGAGCACCTGCCCGCCGTCGCCCGCGCGCACGACGACCCGGCCGCCCGGGCGCACACCGCCGACGGCGAGGCGGTGCATCAGCTCGGGGTCGGTCTGCAGCGGTTCGCCCAGCCGCCGCACCACGACGTCCACCGGCTCCCCGCCGGCCCGCCGGGCGGCGTCCGCCAGGGTCGTCAGCGCAGCCACCGGCTGCGCCCCGGACGCGCCGGGGTGGCCGAGCTCGTCCAGGCCGGGGATCGGGTTGCCGTAGGGCGACTCGGCCGGGGAGCCGATCATGGCGAGGATCTTGCGCTCGACCCGCTCGCTCATGACGTGCTCCCAGCGGCAGGCCTCCTCGTGGACGTACTCCCACTCCAGGCCGATGACGTCGACGAGCAGCCGCTCGGCGAGCCGGTGCTTGCGCATCACCCGGGTGGCCTTGCGGCGGCCCTCCTCGGTCAGCTCGAGGTGCCGGTCACCGGCGACGACGACGAGGCCGTCACGCTCCATTCGGGCGACGGTCTGGGAGACGGTGGGGCCGCTCTGCTGCAGGCGCTCGGCGATCCGGGCGCGCAGCGGGACGATGCCCTCCTCCTCCAGCTCGTAGATCGTGCGGAGGTACATCTCCGTGGTGTCGATGAGGTCGCTCACCGTGCTCCGTCCTTCGTCCCGGCCCGGTCCGCCGGACCCGAGCACACGGTAGCCCGGACCGCTACCGTCACGGGCATGCCCGATCTCGTCGTCCCCGCTCGGTTCAACGGTCCGCCCGCCTCGGCAAACGGCGGCTGGTCGGCCGGGGCACTGGCGGCGCTGCTGCTGCCGCCGGAGGCGTCCGCTCGCCCGGTGTCGGTCCGCTTGCACCGGCCACCGCCGCTCGACGTCCCGATGAGCGTCGAGGTCGCGGACGACGCGGCCACCGCCCGGATCGACGGCGACGTCGTCCTGACCGCGGCCGTCGCGACCGAGGAGGCGCTGGGTCCCGACCTGCCGGCGGTCGACCTGGAGACGGCGACCGCGGCGACGGTCCGGTACGCGGGCCGGCAGGACCACCCGTTCCCGACCTGCTTCGTGTGCGGCACGCAGCGCCCCGACGGGTTGCGGCTCGAGCCGGGCCACCTGCTGTTCCGGGAGGAGATGACCGCCTGCCCGTGGACGCCGCCGGAGGACCTGGACGCCGGGGACGGACGCGTCGCGCTGCCGGTCGTCTGGGCCGCGCTGGACTGCCCGGGTGGGTGGTCGGCAGACCTCGTCGGGCGGCCGATGGTGCTCGGCACGATCACTGCCGCCGTCCCGGAGCGGCCCCGGGTAGGCGAGCCGTGCGTCGTCGTCGGGACCGTCCTGGGGCGATCCGGACGCCGCACGCTCACGGCCACCGCCCTGCGCCGGGCCGCGGACGGCGCGCTGCTGGCCCGGGCCGCCCACATCTGGGTCGAGGTCGACCCGACCGCCTTCTCCGCCCCGTGAACCCCTCTCCTCGTGATCATGCAATCCCGCCACCCTGCACGGCGCACCGGCCCGCCCCCCAACCTTTCGTGATCATGCAATCCCGCCACCCTGCGCGACCCGCCGACCCCACCCCCACCCCCTCGTGATCATGCAATCCCGCCACCTGCACGACCCGCCGCCGCTCCCGAAAAGTGCTGGCTTGGCGGCACGACACGCCAGTAGGCCGGTGCCGGCGGCAGCACTCTGTGACCACCGCAACGACCACTCGTCCACCCGGGTGGCGGGATTGCATGATCACGAAAAGGGGGTGGGGGTGGCGGGATTGCATGATCACGAGCAGGGCGGGCGGGGGTGGCGGGATTGCATGATCACGAAAAGGGGGTGGGGGCGGTGCGCCTGGTGCTGCTGGGGTGGGCCGAGACCAGGGGTCAGGGCTCGGGGTGGCGGGCGTCGTAACGACGGAAGCGCGGGTTGCGGCGAGCGAGCCAGCCGATCCCGAGGACACAGACGACCCCGCCCGCAACCGCCGCCATACCCTCGCCAACCGCCTGCGCCACCCCGCTCGTCGCGAGCTCGCCCAGTCGCGGCCCGCCGGCGACGACGACCACGAACACCCCCTGGAGCCGCCCCCGCATCGCGTCGGGCGTGGCCGACTGGAGGATCGTCTGCCGGTACACCGCACTGACCGCGTCCGACGCGCCGGCCAGCACGAGGAACCCCAGCCCCGCAGCGAGGGCCCACGTCCCCGGCCCGACCACCTCCGCGAGCAGGACGACGACCCCGAACCCGATGATCGAGGTCCCCCAGGCCGTGATCGCCCACAGCACCGCCAGGCCCTGCCGGTTCACCCGTCCCAGTGGCCCGGACAGCACACCGGCCAGCCCCGACCCGACGGCGATCGCGCCGGACAGCAGGCCCACGGTCGTCGGACCGGCCCCGAACGCCCCGATGGCCACCGCGGGGAACAGCGCCCGGGGGAACGAGGAGACCATCGCCAGGACGTCGACGACGAAGGTCATCCGGACGTTCGGCTGAGTGCGTAGGTAGCGCAGCCCTTCGACGACCGAGGAGAACCCGGCGCGGCGGACGCCGCCCTGCGGGGGCAACGACGGCAGCCGCACGAGTGCCCACAGCGCAGCGAGGTAGGTGAGCACGTCGACCGAGTAGGCGACGCCGTAGCCCAGCTGCCCGACGAGGACGCCGGCGAGCACCGGGCCGAGGGTGAACCCCACCGGGAAGACAGCTGCCTGCAGGGCGTTCGCGGCGGGGAGCAGACGCAGTGGGAGCAGCCGCGGCAGGATCGCGGCCCGAGCCGGTTGGACGACGGCGAACGCGGCGCTGTGCAGGGACGTCAGCAGGTACAGCACCCACACCTGCTCCAGCCCCGCCCACGCCTGTCCCGCGGTGGCGAGGGAGACCACCCACAACGCCACGGACGCGCCCAGGGCCACCGTGCGACGGTCGTAGGCGTCGACGATCGCCCCGCCGTACAGACCGAGGACGACGAGGGGGACGAGCGCGAACAGGCCGACGAGCCCGACGGCGAGGGTGGAGCCGGTCAGGTCGTACACCTGCAGGCCGAGCGCTGTGATCGCCAGCTGCTGGCCCACGTTCGCCAGCGCGTTGCCGACGAGCAGCCGCCGGTAGTCGGCGCTGACCCGCAGCGGGGTCAGGTCGGCGAACAGGCGCGGCACTCGCCAGATTGTGGTCCCGCCTGGACAGGGAACAGCCCGCGGGCTCCCTCCTCACCGAGGAGGACGCCGCACTGGACGAGGTGCGGCACCCG
This sequence comes from Quadrisphaera sp. GCM10027208, assembly GCF_042658805.1. Classification (NCBI taxonomy): domain Bacteria; kingdom Bacillati; phylum Actinomycetota; class Actinomycetes; order Kineosporiales; family Kineosporiaceae; genus Quadrisphaera; species Quadrisphaera sp. GCM10027208. Next base: position 192,855 of record NZ_JBHSRC010000002.1, on the reverse strand, counting down.
CGGGCTGCGGTGACTGCCGTGGACTCGCCGGCCGCCACGAGCGGGCCGGAGGACCGGGGGCAGTCCGTCCGAAGTGCTTCGGGCGGCTAGCTGGCAGCCACCTCACGCGTCCGTCTGTCACTCACTGGTCGGACCACCTCCTTTCCCGTGTACCGCAGACGCTACGTCGTCGCGGCGGCTCGTGGCCAGCCCCTTTTCGCCACTCAGATGACGGTCACGCCGAACACGGTGCCGAACAGGTACGTCGCGCCGGCGGCCAGTGCGCCGACCGTCATCTGGCGCAGGACGCCGCGCACCACCGGCCGGCCGGTGAGCCGGGCCATCCCGCCACCGACCACGGCCAGCGCCAGCAGAGCCATCCCGATCGCGAGTCCGAGGGCGAGACCGCCACCGGTGAAGAGGTAGGGGATGACGACCACGATCGCACCGAGGGAGAAGAAGAGGAAGCTCCACAGCGCCGCCCGCCACGGCGAGCCCAAGTCGTCCGGGTCGAGCCCCAGCTCCTCGCGGGCCATCGTCTCGAGAGCGACGTCCTTGTCCGACATCACCTGCTCGGCGACCTCGCGTGCCGTCTCCGGGTCGATCCCCTTGGCCTCGTAGATCAGCTGCAGCTCACGCTTCTCGTCCTCGGGGTGCGCCTCGATCTCCTGGCGCTCGATCTCGAGCTCGCGCTCGAACGCCTCGCGCTGGTTCTGCATCGAGATGAACTCCCCGGCCCCCATCGAGAACGCGCCGGCCAACCACCCGGCGAGCCCGGCCAGCAGCACCACCTGCTGGTCGACGGCCGCGCCGGCGAAGCCCATCACCAGGGCGGTGTTGCTGACCAGTCCGTCGTTGACCCCGAAGATCGCCGCCCGCAGGGTCCCGGACTTGTCGGCCCGGTGCCACCCCTCGGAGACGGGAGGGGACGACGTCCCGCCCCTGGCCTCCGCCATCAGCCCCTGCAGCGCCCGGGCGTGCCCGGCTTCGTCCTCCAGCATGGACGGCGGCGCCTCGGGCTCGTCGGCGTACTCGTCGGCGGCATCGCGCTCGCCCTGCTCCACGATCGGCAGGATCACGTCCGTGGACTCCGCCCGGGCCCGAGCGAGCAGCTCACGGGTGCGCTGGGAGGGGCGGAAGGCCGCACGATCGGGCGCCGTACCGCCGTGCTCGACCATCTTGGCCGCCCAGAAGGCGGCGTGCTTCTCCTCGATCGCCGCCAGCTCCTCGAGCACCTCGCGGCGCCGGCCCTGGCTGAGCTCGGCGAGCCCGCGGTACAGCGCGGCGGCGTCCCACTCCGCGGCCAGGTAGCCCGCGTACCGGTCGAGGTCGGCCTGGATGGGCCTGGTGCTCATGGTCCCTCCTTCGTCAGGTCGAGGCCATTGTCCTCCCTGTCACCGGGGCGCTGAGCGCCGATCGGGTGTGGTGCCCCCGGTCAGGGCCGCACGGTGAGGGCTGCACGGTCACGGCTGCAGCCGCTGCACCCTCCACGCCGCCGGGTCGTCGAGCGGCGCAGGCACCCCGTCCACGGCAGCGAACCGGACCCGGTCGTGCAGCCGGTCGGCGTGCCCGACCCAGAGCTCGACCTCGACCGGGTGCACCCGGTACCCGCCCCAGAACGGCGGCAGCGGGACGTCGTCCGAGCCCTCGAAGCGAGCGGTCACCGCAGCGACGGCGGCGTCCAGCTCGGCCCGGGACCCGATCGGCTCGGACTGCCGGGACGCCCACGCCCCCAGCTGCGAGGCCCGCGGGCGCGAGGCGAAGTACGCGGCCGCCTGCTCGCGGGGGACGACGGACACCGGTCCGCGCACCCGCACCTGCCGGAACATCGCGTGCCACAGCAGCACGAGCGCCGCCCGTGGACGGTGCTCCAGGTGGCGGGCCTTGGCCGAACGCAGGTTCGTGAAGAACGTCAGCCCGTCGGCGTCCATCCCCTTGAGCAGGACGGTGCGAGCGTCGGGGTCGCCGGCGGCGTCCACCGTCGCGAGCACCATCGCGCCGGGCTCGGTGACCCGCTGGTCGGCGGCCGCCTCGGCGTACCACTGCTCGAGCACGGCGAGCGGGCCGGCGGCACGCAGCGCCTCGACGGCGGCGTCGTCCAGGCCCTCCCCGGTGTAGAGCACCCGGGCCGCCGGGTCGACGACCGGTCGCACGGCGTCCATACCGGCGAGAGTAGGACCGCGCTCCCCCGGCGGCGGCCGCGGGCCCGCCTGGCACCATGACGGCATGACCGACACCACGTTCGTCCCCGGCCTGGAGGGCGTCGTGGCCTTCGAGACGCGCATCGCCGAGCCCGACAAGGACGGCGGGTCGCTGCGGTACCGGGGCGTCGACATCACCGACCTGGTCGGCCGGGTCTCCTTCGGCAACGTCTGGGGCCTGCTCGTCGACAACCGGTTCAACCCTGGCCTGCCGCCGGCCGAGCCGTTCCCGCTGCCGGTGCACACCGGCGACGTGCGGGTCGACGTGCAGTCGGCGCTGGCCCAGCTCGCCCCGGTGTGGGGCTTCCGCCCGCTGCTCGACATCGACGTCGAGCAGGCCCGCGAGGACCTCGCCCGCGCCTCGGTGATGGCGCTGAGCTTCATCGCCCAGTCGGCCCGCGGTCAGGAGCTGCCGATGGTCCCGCAGCGGGAGGTGGACCGGGCCTCGACGATCGTCGAGCGGTTCATGATCCGCTGGCGCGGCGAGCCCGACCCCCGCCACGTCGAGGCCGTCGACGCGTACTGGGTCTCCGCCGCCGAGCACGGGATGAACGCCTCGACGTTCACCGCCCGGGTCATCGCCTCGACCGGGGCGGACGTCGCCGCCTGCCTGTCCGGGGCGGTCGGGGCGATGAGCGGACCGCTGCACGGCGGAGCGCCGTCCCGGGTGCTGCACATGCTCGAGGCGGTCGAACGGTCTGGGGACGCCGGCGCCTACGTGCGGGCGGTGCTGGACGGCGGTCAGCGGCTGATGGGCTTCGGGCACCGCGTCTACCGGGCCGAGGACCCGCGGGCCCGGGTGCTGCGGGACACCGCCCGACGTCTCGGGGCTCCCCGCTACGAGGTGGCCCGCGCGCTGGAGGAGGCGGCCCTCGCCGAGCTGCACGCCCGCCGCCCGGACCGGGTGCTGGCGACGAACGTCGAGTTCTGGGCCGCCGTCGTCCTGGACTTCGCCGAGGTCCCGCCGGCCATGTTCACGCCGATGTTCACCTGCGCCCGGACGGCAGGCTGGGCCGCGCACGTGCTGGAGCAGAAGGCGACGGGCCGTCTCGTACGTCCGTCCGCCCGCTACGTCGGGCCCGGTCCGCGCCGTCCGGAACAGGTCGACGGCTGGTCCGACAACCTGTCCCCGGCGCACCGCACCGCATGAGCGCCGTGCCCCCGACCGGCGCCGTCCCGGACATCCGGATCCCGGCCGACCTGCTGCCCACCGACGGACGGTTCGGCTCCGGGCCCTCGAAGGTGCGCCCCGAGCAGGTCCGCGCGCTCGCCGCTGCCGCCACCGACTTGCTCGGCACCTCCCACCGGCAGGCTCCGGTGCGCTCCCTGGTCCGCCGAGTCCGCCGCGGCCTGGCCGAGCTGCTCGGTGCACCTGAGGACTACGAGGTCGTCCTCGGCAACGGCGGCGCCACCGCGTTCTGGGACGTCGCCGCGCTCGGTCTGGTCCGCGAACGCTCCCAGCACGTCGTCCACGGGGAGTTCTCGGCCAAGTTCGCCGCGGTGACGGCCGCAGCGCCGTTCCTGGCCGAGCCGTCCGTCGTCCGCGCCGACCCGGGCAGCCTGGCCCTGCCCCACGCGCAGGACGGGGTCGACGTCCACGCCCTGGTGCACAACGAGACGAGCACCGGGGTGATGGCCCCCGTGCACCGGGTGCCGGGCACCGCCCCGGCGGCGGACGGCGGACCGCTGGTCGTCGTGGACGCCACCTCCGCGGCCGGCGGCCTACCGGTGGACCTCGCCGAGTGCGACGTCTACTACCTCGCCCCGCAGAAGGTGCTCGGCTCGGACGGCGGGCTGTGGCTCGCGCTGCTCTCCCCGGCCGCCGTCGAGCGCGCCGGTGAGCTGGCCGCGACCGGACGGTGGGTGCCGACGTCGCTGTCGCTCACCGCGGCGCTGGACAGCTCCCGCCGGGACGAGACCGTGAACACCCCGGCGATCGCGACGCTCGTCATGGCCGCCGAGCAGCTCGACTGGCTGCTCGGGCGGGGCGGGCTGGCGTGGGCGACGGCCCGGACGGCGGACTCGGCCTCGCGGCTCTACGGCTGGGCGCAGGCCCGGGAGTGGGCGACGCCGTTCGTCGCCGACCCGGCGGCCCGCTCGCACGTCGTGGGCACGATCGACCTCGACCCCTCGGTCGACGCAGCGACGGTGTCCGCGGTGCTGCGCGCCCACGGCGTCGTCGACACCGAGCCGTACCGGCGGCTGGGCCGCAACCAGCTGCGGATCGCGATGTTCCCGGCGATCGACCCGGACGACGTGACGGCGCTGACCCGGTGCGTCGACCACGTCGTCGAGAGGCTGCTCTGAGCGCCGGGGCGGGTCGGCTGACGCTGCGGCGCGACGGCCTGACCTGGACCCTCTACGGCTGGCTCGGCACCTGGGGCTGGTTCGTGTTCGGCTTCAGCCCCGCGGTGCCGCTGCTGCGGGCCGAGCAGGGCACGAGCCGGTCGGTGGCCGCGCTGCACGGCACGATGCTGGCCCTGGGTGCGGTCCTGGCCGGCTGGTTCGGGGTGGCGCTGACCAGGCGGTTCGGCCGCCGGGCAGTCATCTCCGGGGGTGCGCTGACCCTCGCCCTCGGCGTCCTGCTGCTCGTCTCCGGCGGTGGGCTGGAGGTGACGCTGCCCGGCGCCCTGCTCGCCGGCACCGGCGGGTCCACCGCGCTCAACGCGACCTCCCCGGCGCTGGCCGACCACCACGGTCCGGCAGGGGCGGCCGCCATCTCCGAGGCCAACGCCGGCGCGGCGCTCGTCGGTGTGCTGGCGCCGCTCGCGCTCGGCGCCTCGGTGGCCGCAGGGCTCGGCTGGCGGCCGGCCGTCGGAGTCGCCGCCGCGCTCGGCGTCGCGGCCTTCCTCGCCGTCCGCCGCCTGCCCCCGGACCCGGCCCTCGACCGCCCGGGCCCAGCCCCCGACCGCCCGGACCAGGCCCTCGACCGCTCGGGCCCGCCCGCGCCGCCGGCCGGGACCCCCCGGCTGGGGCTGCGGTTCTGGAGCCTGGTCGGCGTCCTCGCCCTCGGCGTCGGAGTCGAGTTCTCGACCACGTTCTGGGCCGGGGACCTGCTCCAGGTGCGGCTCGGTGCGGCGCCCGGCACGGCCGCCGCGGCGGTCACCGGCTTCGTCGCCGGGATGGCCGTCGGCCGGCTGCTGGCGGGCCGGCTCGCGCTGCGCTTCTCACCTGCCCGTCTCCTGCTCGCCGGCCTGCTCACCGCCGGCGCGGGCTGGCTCGTGCTGTGGACGGCGCCCACCGTGCCGGCGGCCGTCGTCGGGCTCGTCGTCGCCGGCGGCGGGGTGGCGCTGCTGTTCCCGCTGTCCGTGTCGCTGGTGATGGCGGCCAGCGGAGGGCGGCCCGACCTGGGGTCGGCGGCCGGGTCGGTGGGCGCCGGGGTCGCCATCGGGTCCGCCCCGTTCGCGCTGGGTGCGCTGGCGGACGCCGTCGGACCGCACCAGGGCTTCCTCCTGGTGCCGGTGCTGCTGCTCAGCGCGGCAGCGCTGCTGCTGACGGCGGTAGGCGCAGGCCGGCGAGCTCGGGTGTGAGCATCCGGGCCAGCGCCGGGACGACGTCCCACTGCTCGACGAGGTCGGTGTACTCCCGGACGACGTCGGGGCCGGGTGGGGCACCGGTGCGCACCGCCCGGATCATCGCGTTGCGGGGGGTGTGCCGGGAGTCGATGAACTCCACGACGTCGACGCGGTAGCCGACCATCCGCAGGAGCAGGGCCCGTAGGGCGTCGGTCAGCACGTCGGCGAACCGCTCGCGCAGGATCGGCTGGCGGGTCAGCGCCCCGTAGGGGTGGGGGGCTGCGCCGAGCTGGCGGTGCAGGTCGCGGTGGCAGCAGGGGGCGGCCAGCACGACCGGCGCCCGCCAGCGCACGGCACGTGCCAGCGCCTCGTCGGTGGCGGTGTCGCAGGCGTGCAGGGCCAGGACGACGTCGACACCGCCCAGGCCGGGGTCCGCCTGCGCGATCGTGCCGGGGACGAACGACAGGCCGTCCAGCCCGACAGCGGCGGCGCGCTCGGCCGACCGGGCGACGAGGTCCTCGCGCAGCTCGACCCCGACGGTGCGCACGCCGCCCCGTCTGTTGGACAGGTAGCGGTGGGCCGCCATCGTCAGGTACGCGTTGCCGCAGCCGAGGTCGACGACCCGCAGCGGGGCGGCGTCCAGCCGGCGCACGACCGGCTCCAGCAGCCGGAGGAAGGCGTCGACCTGGCGACGTTTGTCGGCGTCCGCCCCGAGCACGGTGAACAGCGGGTCGTCCGGTTCGATGAGTCGCGGCTTGATCCGGTCGTGGGCGTGCAGCGCGGACGGCGCGACGGTGCGGCGGCTCGTCGCCGCCCGGTGCACCTGCGCCTCCCCCTTCTTCGTCACCCGGATCTGGAGGGTCTGCTCGAGGGTCTCCACGTGCCAGTTGCCGAACGGCTCGGTGAGCAGGACGTCGACCGCGCCGGCGACGTCCGCCGGCTCGAGGTTTCGGGTGGTCGCGCCGGTCTCGGTGTGCTCGACGACCTGCAGACGCCGACCCGCCTTGAGGTCCACCGGTCGCAGCTCGACCCGCCGCCAGCGCGGCCGGGCCCCGCGCCGGCGCCCGGCCCCCACGGCGCGGACGAGCCGGTCGACGTCGGTCAGCGCGGCCCGCACCTCGGCGAGGGCCTCGGGCAGCGGGGTCGGCATGAGGTCATCGTCCCAGCCTCACCACCGTCCACCCCTCCCCCCACCCCTCGGTGATCATGCAATCCCGCCACCCCGCGCCCGCACCCACCCGTGAGCGGTCCAGCGTCCCTCGTTCGTGATCATGCAATCCCGCCACCCTGCGCGTGCCACAGAGTGCTGGATTCAGCTCACTCCTGCCGGCGTGTCGCGCCACCAACCCAGCACTCTGCGCGGACGGCGGAGCGTCAGGCGGCGCTGGCGGCGTCCCGGGACTGCTGCGCGGCGAGCTCGCTGCGGGCCGCCGCGCGGTCCCGCGGCGCCGCTCCCACCTGAACGAACAGCCGCGGCCGATCGTCCCGCCGGTACCGGACGACGACCTGGTGCGTCCGCAGCAGGTAGGCGACGGCCACGCCGGCGACGGCCAGGGAGACCAGGCCGCCGACCGCGATGGTCCACCGGGCGCCGAAGACCTCACCGACCCAGCCGACGATCGGCGCGCCGACAGGAGTGCCGCCCATGAAAATGGCCATGTAGAGCGCCATCACCCGCCCGCGCATCTCCGGCGCGGTACTCATCTGGACGGTGGCGTTGGCTGCGGTCATGAGGGTGAGCGAGGCCAGGCCGACCGGGATGAGGGACAGCGCGAACAGCTCGTAGGTAGGCATGACGGACGCCGCGGTGGCGGCGACGCCGAAGGCTGCGGTGGCCCCGACGACGAGCCGGAGACGGGGACGCTCCCGGCGGGCGGCGATCAGCGCACCAGCGAGTGACCCGATGGCCATGATCGAGCCGAGCAGGCCGTAACCGCCGGCGTCCTTGTCGAACTCCAGCCGAGCCATCAGAGCAGTCGTCAGCTGGAAGTTGAGGCCGAACGTGCCCACCATGCCGACGATGAACATGATCAGCATGATGTCCGGGCGACCGCGCACGTAGCGGAGACCCTCCCGGATGGCACCGCGGCCCTTGGACGCGCGCTCCATCGGGAAGAGCTCTGCCGGACGCATGAGCATCAAGGCGACCACGGTGGCGGCGAACGAGACGGCGTTGATGAGGAACACGGGGCCGGTGCTGCCGAGGGCGGCGATGAGGGCGCCGGCCAGGGCCGGACCGATGAGACGGCCGGCATGGAACGAGGCGCTGTTGAGCCCCACAGCGTTGGGCAGCATCTCCTTCGGCACCATGGCGGCGACGAAGGTCTGGCGGGCGGGGGAGTCGATGGCCGACGTGACACCGAGCAGGGTGGCGAGCACGTACACGTGCCACAGCTGAGCTGTGTCGGTGATGACGAGCAGGCCGAGCAGCAAGCCCCACAGGCCCATCAGCGCCTGCGTGGCCATGAGCAGACGACGTTGCGGCAGACGGTCGGCGAGCAGTCCGGCGACCGGGCTCAGCAGCAGCATCGGGAGGAACTGCAGTCCGGTCGTGATGCCGACTGCGACCCCAGAGTTCTGGGTCAGCACGGTGAGCACCAGCCAGTCCTGGGCGACGCGCTGCATCCAGGTGCCGGTGTTCGACACGATGGCCCCGCTGGCCCACAGCCGGTAGTTGTAGACGTGCAGGGAGCGGAAGGTGGGACTCACCGGGCCACCACCTCGCGCAGCACGAGCGCCGCGCGGGCGAGGACCTCACGGTCCTCGGCACTGAGCTCGGCAAGCCGCCGGGTCAGCCAAGCGTCCCTGCGCTTGCGGGTCTCGGCCACCTCGCGGGCACCGGCCTCACTGATCGAGATGAGCACCTGGCGGCCGTCGTCCGGATGGTCCGTGCGCTCCACCAGGCCGGCGTCGACGAGAACGTTGAGGGTGCGAGTCATCGACGGAGGCTGCACGTTCTCGTGAGCGGCGAGCTCCCGGGGTGTCATCGGCCCGTGCTTGTCGAGGACGGAAAGTACGGCGTACTGACCGTCGCTGATCGCCTCGCTGCTCTTCTCCTGGCGCAGCCGGCGCACCGAGCGCATGAGCGCGACGCGCAGGTCGGCCGCCAGCGGCGCAGGACGGCACTGGCTCGCGGAGGGCATGGGGGCGGACGGCATGCCGTTAGCATAACTCATTACTCCGGCTAACGAAAATGCCAGGCCTCAGTGGTTGTGCCCTCCCATCGCCCCTCCCCTCCCCCTCCCCTCCCCTCCTCGTGATCATGCAGTCCCGCCACCCGGGCGTCGGGCTGGCGCGAGGCAGGTACGGCCTCACGTCACATGACCGCCGTCCCGGACGGCCCGAACGACCGAGGTGCCCGCCGGGCGCTCAGATCCTCAGCCCCACGAGCAGAGCGCCGAGCAGAGCGCCGAGTCCGTCACAGCGGCATCGGCGTGCGTGCCACCACCGCAGCACTTTGCGCGCCCGGCGTGCGGGGGTGGCGGGATTGCATGATCACGGGGACGACGGGGGCTGGGGGTGGCGGAATTGCATGATCACGGGGACGACGGCGAGGTGGGTCGGGGTCACGCGACGCCGAGGGCCTGCTTCACGGGGTCGATGGCGAAGTAGAGGACGAACAGCGCGGCCACGGCCCACATCAGAGGGTGCACCTGGCAGGCCCGGCCGCGCGCCACCTTGAGCACGACGTACGCGACAAAACCCGCACCGATGCCCGCGGTGATCGAGTACGTGAAGGGCATGAGCACGATGGTGAGGAACGCCGGGAGCGCGATCTCGAAGTCGTCCCAGTCGATCCCCTTGACCTGGGTCATCATGAGGAACCCGACGACGACGAGGGCCGGGGTCGCCGCTTCGTAGGGGACGATCGCGACGGCCGGGGCGAGGAACGTCGCCAGCAGGAACGCGACGCCGGTGACGACGGACGCCAGCCCGGTGCGGGCACCCTCCCCGACGCCGGTCGCGGACTCGATGTAGCTCGTGTTGCTCGACACGCCGGCGGCACCGCCGGCAGCCGCGGCGACGGAGTCGACGACGAGGATCCGCCGAGCGTTGGGCGGGTTGCCGTCCGCGTCGAGCAGGTCCCCCTCCTTGCCGATGGCCACCATCGTGCCCATCGTGTCGAAGAAGTCGGCAAGCATGAGGGTGAAGACGAGCAGGACGACGCTGACGATGCCGATCTTCTCGATCGACCCGAGCAGGCTGAACTGACCGAGCAGACCGAAGTTCGGCGTCGACACCCACTGCTCGGGCGGCGCGGGCACGTTGAGGCCCCACGCACGCGGGTTGCGGACCTCACCGTCCGCACCGATCTGCGGACCGAGGTTCGCGACGGTCTCGACGAGGACGGCGAGGGCGGTCGCAGCGACGATGCCGCCGAGGATGGCGCCCTTCATCCCGCGGGCCATCATGACGACGATGAGCAGCAGGCCGACGACGAACACCACCGTCGGCCAGCCCGCGAGGAACCCGCCGATGCCGAGCTCGACCGGGGTGGGCCCAGCCGGCTTGCGGACGAAGCCGGCGTCGAAGAGACCGATGATCGTGATGAACAGCCCGATGCCGACGCTGATCGCCGTCTTCAGCTGAGCGGGCACCGCCCGGAACACCGCCTCGCGGAACCCGGTCAGGACCAGGACGAGGATGATGAGGCCCTCGAGGACGACGAGCCCCATCGCGTCCGCCCAGGTCATCTCCGGCAGTCCGGCGATCCCGAACGCCACGAACGCGTTGAGCCCCAGGCCCGCGGCCAGGGCCAGGGGGTAGTTCGCGACAAGCCCCATGAGGATGGACATCAGCCCGGCGACGAGGGCCGTGGCCGCCGCGATCATCTCGAGGTTGGGGCCGTCGCCGCCACCGAGGAAGCCGCCGCTGCCGTCCGGAACCGTGCCGAGGATGAGCGGGTTGAGCACGATGATGTAGGCCATCGTGAAGAAGGTCGCCAGCCCGCCGCGGATCTCGCGGCCCACGGTGGAGCCACGCTCGGTGATCCGGAAGAACCGGTCGACGGCGGACGGGGTGCCGGAGGAGGTCTGCGTCGCCACGGGTGCGCATGGTGCCAGACACCCGCCAGTCGAGCGTGGTCCATGGAAGCTACCGGGTGAGACCGAGGTGCTTGGCGCGCGTACGGTGCGACGGGGAGATGACCGGGCGCACCCGGATGGGCGAGGATGCCAGCGTGACGGTTAGGCGCGACCTCGTGGTCCAGCCCGCGGATAGTCCCCTGCGGGTGGCGATCGTTGGCGCGGGGCCAGCCGGGATCTACGCGGCCCAGGCGCTGGCCGAGCAGGACGCCGTCCCTGTTGCAGTCGACATCATCGACCGCTTGCCGACGCCCTTCGGGCTGGTGCGGTACGGCATCGCCCCCGACCACCTGAAGATGAGGGGTCTGCGGAGCACGCTGCAGCGCGCCCTCGAACACCCGCGGGTACGGTTCCTCGGCAATGTCGAGGTCGGCGTCGCCCTCCCCTTGGCACAGCTCCGCGCTCATGTTGACGCGGTGATCTACGCATACGGCGCCGCCGACGCCGGACGGCTCGGTATCGAGGGGGAGGAGCTGCCCGGGAGCCTGACCGCCCTTGACCTCGTGTCCTGGTACTGCGGACATCCCGACGCCGACCGCGCCACCGTGGAGGAGGCACTGTCCCACGCTCGTTCGGTGGCGGTCATTGGCGTGGGCAACGTCGCCCTGGACGTCGCCCGGGTGCTCGCGAGGGCACCCGAGGAGCTTCAGCCCACCGAGATGCCGCAGCATGTTCTTGAAGCGCTCGCGGACGCGCCGGTCGAGCAGGTCACCGTCGTCGGACGACGGGGTCCGGCCATGGCCAGCTTCAGCACCCCGGAACTGCGCGAGCTCGGCCAGCTGCGGTCCGCGGTCGTACTGGTGGACCCTCGCGACCTGGAACTGGTGGGGGCGGCGGAGGAGCGCGCCGCCGCCGAGTCGGCCGTGGCCCGTAACCTGGCGGTACTGCGCAGCTGGGTCGAGCACGAGCCTTCCCCGGGAACCGTCCGGCTGAACCTGCGTTTCCGCTGGCGGCCGGTACGCATCCTCGGACCCCACAGGGTGCGTGCGGTGGAGCTGGAGCGGACGGCCTCGGACGCTGACGGACAGACGGTGGGCACCGGCGAGCTTGAGCTGCTGCCCGCCGACCTGGTGGTCCAGTCGATCGGTTACCGCGGGACCTCCCTGCCGGGTCTGCCCGTCGACGAGCGCACGGGGACGGTGGCCCACACCGCGGGGCGGGTGCTGCGCGACGGACGGCCCTCGCCCGGCGAGTACGTGGCGGGCTGGATCAAGCGGGGCCCGACCGGGGTGGTCGGCACCAACAAGCACGACGCAAAGGAGACTGTCTCGAGCCTCCTTGAAGATGCCGCCGCCGGAGCGCTTGGATCGCGCCGGCAACCGGAGGACCTGCTCGCTGTGCTGATGAGGCAGGGCCTGCACCCCGTCCTGCTCGAGGACTGGAGGGCCATCGACGCAGCCGAGGAAGCCCTCGGCGCCACCCACGGGCGCGACCGGACGACGCTGCACGACCGCAACGCGCTCCTCGCCGCGGCCCGGCTTGCGGCGGCCAGCAGGGAAGAAGCCTGACTGTCCCTGGGCGGGGTGGTCGGGACGTTCTTCACAGCAGATGCCCCTGTTCCGGCAGCGCTGGTTCTGGAACGCACACGCCCGTGCCATGGGCCTCGACGCGGAGTCACGCTCGATCGTGGTGCGGTCCGCGACCGGTTGACGACGACGAGCGCGGCCACCGCGCCGCACACTGCGCCGACGCCGTTCGCCTGTCCATCCGCTGCTGGCCTCCGTCGCGGTGCCGGTCGCCATCGCCGGCGCCTACACTGCGCCGGTGCGGTTCTACCTGCGACCCGAGGAACGCCACCCGGACCCCGAGCCGCTGCACACGGACGACCGCAAGGCGGTCCTCGTCGGCACCGTCATCTGGCTCCTCGGCCTGGCCGCCACGCTGATCCAGCGCGAGGACCTCGCCGCGGCGGGCCGGTCCTGGTGGGTGTGGACCTGCGCAGCGGGCGCCGGCCTGGGACTGCTTGGCCTCTCCTATCTGCACCACCGCGAGCTGCGCGGCCGGCACAAGGACGATGCCGGCCGCCCAACACGCGCCAGCTGAGAGGCGCTCGACATGTCGGAGAGAACCAGCCCGCGACCCACCGGGGCCGTGCTGGGTGAGGGTGTGAGCCGATGCGCGTAGTTCCCGTGGCGGACGCCGACGTCGTCGGTGTCGCGAGCGAGCCGGTGTACCGAGTGCGGGTGTGGACGCCCGGCGGGCGCCCCGGTGCGGCGTGGATGGTGGACGAGTACGACGTGCACGAGGCGGACGACGTTCTCTCGGTGCTGTCCTGGGCCAGGAGCAAGAGTCACGACGGCAGCTTCGAGGTGTTTGTGCCGTGCACCGAACGTGCTCGCGCTCGAGACGGGCACTGGGAGGACGTCAAGACGTTCGTCCGCGTGTTCGGCCAGCCGGCCGACGAGGGCGGAACAACAGAGGTCGTGCTCCTCCACGCCGACGAGGACTGACTGTCCAGGCGTCCCACAGCAGCGGCGGCTGCGGGATTGAGGGTGCACGGTTACCTGAGAATGCTCGCCAGCACGCGTTCTAGGCAGATCCTGGTGTCTCTCGGTAGTCGCGCCTCGGGGCAGTCTGCCTCCATAGCGGCGTACACCCTGGACCAGAACGCCTCTGCACTCAAACCGCCGGGCCCCCGCACAGCCCACACCGTGCTGCGAGGAGGGGGTGGGACGTCAGCGGCAGCAAGGAACTGCGCGATGTCATCGTCGATCGACTCCTGGTCCAGAGGACCACGGGGGCACTGGTAACGGACCACGCCCTCCCGAGAGACGACGTCTGTCCTTACGTCGGGGACGTCGTGACGGCGAAGGGGCCCAGCCCACTGCGGCCCGGCAAGCCAGGCAATCAGAGCACCCCACCCTGACTCCGGGAGGGGGATCGCCGTCCCCTCGTCGACTGGCGGATTTGCGCTGATCCGCTGCCATCGTTCGTCGTCAACCATGACGGCTCACCCGAATGCCTCCTCCGCGGCGACCGCGGCGGCCCGGTCCGGTGCCGTCAGCACCTCCTCGACGGCCTGCCGCCGCCCCCAGCGCCCGGCTGCCTGCGCCAGGCCACGGGCCAGCCCGGCCAGGGTGGTGGCGTGGACGACGGCGTCCGGACCGCTCCCGTCCACCCACCACTCGACCGGCTCGCCGTCCACGCTGAGGTCCTCGTGCTCGCACCAGGACGGCGGCGCCTGCGCCAGCAGCAGCCGCACTCCCGCAGGGACGTCGCCGGCACCGTCGTCGGGGCACTCGCCGTCGACGCGGCCGCGGGCCCGCTCGGACGCCAGGTCGAGGTCGAGCAGGTCGGCCAGGGCGGTCGCGGTCCCCGCGGGGGCGGGCAGCAGGGGCCCGAGGTCCGTGCGCTGCCACCACATCGGTGCGTCGGCGACGGCGACGTCGCCCGCCGCGGCGGTGACGGCGGCGCCGTCGGCCTGCGGGACGCGCAACCGGGACGGCGGCTCAAGGTCGCCGATCGCGCCGTCCGCCGCGGCACGGGCGAGAACCGCCAGGACGTCGAGCACGGTCCCCGCGGACGCGTCCCGCTCGACCAGGGCTGCGAGCATCCGGGCCCAGCCGTCGGCGTCCAGGTCGCCCAGGTCGCGGACGAGCCCGAGGGCGCGGCGGGTGCCCGGGTCGAGTCCCTGGGCCAGCTCGGGGGCGGGTGGTAGCGCGGCGGCCACCGCGCTGTCGGCGTCCGGGTCGGCGTGCCCGGCCAGGCCGAGACGACGGCGCAGCCACCACGCGGTGTACGCCGGCACCCGGGCGGTCGACCCGTCGGGCCGGCGGACGACGACGGGGTCGACGAGGGCCGCCCGCAGGTCGGGTGAGGCGGCCAGGTGCCGTAGGGCGTCGGCCCAGGCGTCCTCGCGGACGAGGTCGAGGTCCCGGACGGCGAGCACCTCCTCGGCGCTGCCCGGTCCGACGTCCTGGGCCCAGCGGTCGGCGTCGTCGAGGTCGGCGAGCGCGTCCGGCAGGTCCTCGAGGTCCACCTGGCCGACCCGCAGCAGCGGCAGCGAGCCGGCGACACCGACCGCCTCGAGCACCTCGGCGCCCCACCGGCGCAGCGTCTCCGCCGAGACCTCCAGGACGTCGTCGGGGTGGAGCAGACCGGCGACGGTCGACCCGGGCAGGACGAGCGCGCCGGCCGGCGCCGGCTCGCCGTCCGCCGCGGGCAGCGGCAAGTCAGCCAGCCAGTCCGGCCACGGCCCGGCCGACCCGTCGCGCACCGCGGCTGCGACGAGGGACAGCGCGGCCTCGGTGGCCGCCCCGTCCTCGTCGTCCGCGACCGCGCGGGCAACTGCCGGGTCCTCCAGCACCGCGACCGGCCCGACGGCTCGGGCGCCGAGCCGCTCCAGCAGCCCGGCGGCCTGCTCGTCGGCGACGACGTCGGGGTGGACGACGCGCAGCCCCGCGGCGGACAGCCCGGCCAGCGCCTCACCTGCCACCCCGGGACCGGGCAGCAGCAGACCCCGGACGCCGCGGACCACCCGGCCGTCGGCGAGGGGGACGGGCAGGGCGGCCAGCGCCTCACGGGCCGCCGGGTCGGCGGCCAGGTGCGCCAGGGCCGCGTACCGTCGGCGCCACGCTGCGGGGTCGGGGTCGGCGGGCAGCTGGTCGACGAGGTCGGCCAGGGCGATCCGCGGCACGCCGAGCGCGGCGATCGCCGGGCCCGCGGCTCGGGGGGCGCGCACGAGCCCGGCGAGGACCTGACCGAGGACCCGCAGCACCTGCTCGTCGTCCCCGGCCGGTGCCTCGAGGGCCACGGCGTCCCGGGGGCGCACGAGCGCCCCGTCCTCGACCGTGCGCAGCACCGCCGCAGTGGGCAGCAGGGCGAGGACCTGCTCGCGTAGAGCGGCGTCGAGACGGCCGGCGGGCAACCCGGTGGGCACGAGCCGGAGCACGTCGGCGCCGGCTGCGGCCTGCTCGCGCAGCAGGTCGGTGTAGGCGGCGGCGCACGCGGCGACGAGGGCCTCGCTGGCAGGGCCGTCCGCGACGTGCCGGCGGGTGTGCTCGAGCGGGAAGGTGGCGACGAGCAGAGCCGGCCACGCCATCGGCTCGTCGGTGGGGGTGGGGGCGTGCAGGACGGCGGGGACGGTCGTGGCCGGGTCACGGGGCAGGGCCCAGGTGATGCTCCAGCCGGTGCGCGAACGCTCCTCGGTGGGCCGGTCGGCGAGCAGCTCCGGGTCGTGGGATCCGCTGCGCCGCAACGTGATCCAGCGCGCGGAAGGGTCGGTGATCGTGCGAGCCGGCTGGCCGGGGACGTCGACGACGACCTCGCTGAGCGCAGGTAGCGCCAAGAGCAGCGGGTCGTCGACCTCGGCGAGCAGCCGCTCGACGAGGTCGCGGGCGGCGCCGTCGCGCAGCGGGAGCAGGACGGCGGTGTCGTACCCGGCGGGGGCGGATCCGTCGGCCTCGAACGGCAGCCGCAGCGCGGGCACGTGCCCGTCCCGGCGCTCCATCTCGACGGCCAGGCCCGGCACGTCGGCGGCGGCCTCGCGCAGCAGCGCCCGGGTGTCGCCGCGGGAGAACCGGACGCCGCGCCCGTGGGAGACGACCACCGGCTCGTCGGTGACCGCGAGGACGGCGGCGAAGCCGACGCCGAAACGGCCCACGTCGGGGACGTCACCGCGCTTGGCGGAGGCGCGCAGCGAGGCGAGGGCCCGGACGCCGGCCGCGTCCAGCGGGGCGCCGGTGTTGGCGGCGACGAGGGTGGCGCCGTCCGGGCCTTCGGCGAGCCGGAGCAGCAACCGGCCGGGCGCCGCGGCCCGGGCCGCGGCGTCCGCGGCGTTCTGGGCGAGCTCGACGACGAGCCGGTCCCGGTAGCCGCCGAGGGCCAGCTCCTCCTCGGCGTTGGCGTCCTCACGGAACCGGTCGGGGGCGGCCCGCCAGCCGGCCAGCACGCGCTCGCGCAGGACGGCCGTGCCGAACGGGTCCCCGGCCACGGCGCTCAGCGCGGGACGACGACCGCGACGTGCCCTGTCTCGTCGAGGATCGGTTCCGGTAGCGGGTCGACGTTGCGCTCGACGTCGGTCTCGGAGTGGGCGCCGCAGCCGTGGTCGTAGGACACGACCAGGCCGTCGGACGGGGACCACTCGTTGGCGCACACCCCGAACACCTGGCGCAGCGCGCCGGGCAGCTGAAGGTAGAACCCGCAGGTCAGGCACGGCTCGTCGGCACCCGGCAGCCGCCGGTCGGCACGCTCGGACCGCCGCCCCCGGCCCTCCGCGGTCACCGGGACCGGACGGGGACCGTGGTCGACGGAGGCGTACCACCGCTGCGCGGCCTGGTCGCGGCCCTCCCGGGAGAGCACCCGGCGCCGGCCGAGCCCGAGCTCCCACAGGGCGACCTGGTCGACGTCCTCGTTACCGGTGGCCTCGAACCCGGGCTCCAGCCGCTCGTCGTCCTCCCGGTAGGGCAGGACGTCGCCGTGGCCGACGTCGCCGGGGGCCAGCCGCTCGGACCACGGCACCCACGGCGGGGGCAGCAACGCGTCGTCGCCGGGCAGCAGCGCGGCCTCGGCGACGGTGGCCACCCGGGCGCGCGCCGCACGGGCCACGGTGACCGACCACACCCAGCCGCGGTAGCCGCGGGCGGTGCTGGCGAACCGGTGGGTGACGAGCCGGTCGCCGTCAGCGGTGACGCCGAGGTGCTCGCCGACCGTCCCCGGGTCGGCGATCTCCTCGGCCGCCGCACGGGCGAGGTCAACGGCCGCCGCGCACACGGCGTCCGGGGCCTTGCTGCGGGGGCGGGTCGTCGTCCGGGGGGCGGCGGGCACTAGGCCTCCAGGTCGTCGGCGACGGCGCGCAGCACGGAGGCCACCTTGGCGGCCTGGCGGCGGTCGGGGTAGCGACCGCGGCGCAGACCGTTGCCGATGCTGTCGAGCAGTCTGATGAGGTCCTCCACGATGACGCCGAGGTCCTCGGCCGGCTTGCGGTGGGCGGCGGCGACGGACGGCGTGGGGTCCATGACGCGCACGGAGAGGGCCTGCTTGCCCTTGCGCCCGTCGGCGACGCCGAAGTCGATCCGGGTCCCCGGCTTAAGCGTGGTCGTGCCGGCGGGCAGCGCGGACGTGTGGAGGAAGACCTCCTCGCCGTCGTCCGTCTGCGCGAAGCCGAAGCCGCGTTCGGCGTCGAACCACTTCACCTTGCCAGTGGGCACTTGTGCGACCTCGTCGTCCTCGTCAGGGCTGAGCACCCCGCGGGACTCGCGGGGCGGGTACCAGGCTAACGCCCGGCGCGCAGGTCCTCAGGCGCGCAGTGCGGCCTGGTGGCCGGCCAGCCAGGTGGGGAACGCCCGCAGGTCGGCGAGCAGGACGTCGGGGTGCTCGGCCCGCAGCTCGGCGGCCGTGTGCGGACCGGTGGCGACGGCGACCGCCACGGCGCCCGCGGTGCGGGCCGCGACGACGTCCCCCGGGTGGTCGCCGACGTACCCGGTCGCACCGCGAGCCGCCAGCACCTCCCCCTTGGCGC
Source organism: Quadrisphaera sp. GCM10027208 (assembly GCF_042658805.1). Lineage (NCBI taxonomy): Bacteria > Bacillati > Actinomycetota > Actinomycetes > Kineosporiales > Kineosporiaceae > Quadrisphaera > Quadrisphaera sp. GCM10027208. The sequence continues at coordinate 174,617 of NZ_JBHSRC010000002.1, read as the reverse complement.
CGGCGAACCGGCCGCCGACCGCCTCGTCGACGAGACCGGCCAGCCCGGTGTCGGCGAGCACCTTCTCCAGTGCGGGCTGGATCTTGGCGCTGACGACGAGGGTGCGGCCGCCGGCGTCCCGGACGGCGGCGAGGGCCTCGGTGGCGCCGGGGAGGACGGTCACCGGCGGGGCGTCGGGCAGGTCGTGGCGGCGCCGGTACTCCGCGGCGAGGGCCGGGACGTCCTGGCCGGGCGCGAGGTCGGCCAGGGTGGTCTCCAGCGGCACCCCGATGTACCGCCACACCTGGTGGGCGCTGACCTCGATCCCGGCGTCAGCGAGGGTGGAGGCCAGGCAGGAGACGATCCGCTCCCGGGAGTCGACGAGGGTCATGTCGAGGTCGAACCCGACGACGGGAGCGTGCACCGGCCCACCCTACGCGTGTCCGGTTTCGTTGGTTTCGGGTTGGTAACAACTTGACGGTCCGGGATACCGGAGGTTGCCCGGCTATTGACGTGCCCTGCGTCGCGGGCTGGGATGTCGGCCGGTGCGTCTGTCTCGGGTTCCGACGCTCGGCGCGCCGATCGAACCAGTCCCTCTCAAGGAGGCACGTCCGTGTCGAGTTCCCGCTGGGCGAGGGCGCGCAAGCGCAGCCTCGCCGCCGTCGCGGGTGCCGGGATGGTGGCAGCGACCCTGTCCACCGCCGGCGCCGCGACCGCCGCACCGCCACAACCCACCGACGACCGGCTTGAGGCGCCGGCCTCGACCACCGACTTCAAGACCGGTCGCTACGTCGTCGTGATGAAGGACCGCCCGGTCATCGGATACCAGGGTGGGATTCCCGGATACGAGGCCACCAAGCCAGCTGCCGGGGAGAAGCTCGACGCTGACAGCCCTGCGGCCAACCGCTACCGAGGGCTCCTCAAGGCCAACCAGGACAAGGCGCTCCAGCGGGCGGGGGGCCCCGCCGTCCTGTACCGGTACACGAACGCGATCAGCGGATTCGCGGCGGATCTCACCGGAGAGCAGGCCGAGGCCCTGGCGAAGGACCCGGGCGTCCTGTCGGTGAGCGAGAACGAGCTCATGCAGCCCGACACGAGCATCTCCCCCGACTTCCTGGGCCTGACCGGCGAGGAGGGCACGTGGGCGAAGCTCGGTGGCACGTCCGACCTCAAGAAGGGAGCCGGTTCCGGCGTCATCGTCGGAGTCGTCGACACCGGCATCCGCCCGGAGAACCCGTCCTTCGCCGACAACGGGATGCCTCGCCCGAAGGGCTGGAGCGGGGAGTGCGAGACCGGGCCGGACTTTCCGGCCTCGAGCTGCACCAACAAGCTCGTCGGCGCCCGCTACTACGTCGACGGCTTCGGGACTGCCCGGCTGGCCGAGTACGAGAACATGTCGCCTCTAGACAACGACGGTCATGGCAGTCACACGGCCGGCACTGCAGCGGGCAACTACGGCGTCGAGGCTGTCATCCCCGGAGTCGCCACGGAGACCATCTCGGGCATGGCACCCGCGGCGCACGTGGCCGCCTACAAGGTGTGCTGGGACGACAACAGCGGAGGCGGCGGCTGCGCGACAGCAGACAGCGTCGCGGCCATCGACCAGGCGGTCGCCGACGGAGTGGACGTCCTGAACTTCTCCATCTCCGGGACCACGAGCAACTACCTCGCCCCAGTCGAGCTCGCCTTCATGTTCGCCGCCGACGCCGGCGTGTTCGTCGCCGCCTCCTCCGGCAACAGCGGCCCAGGGGCCTCCACGACAAACCACCCGTCACCGTGGCTCACCACGGTTGCCGCGTCGACACACGCGATCCGCGAGCAGACGCTCGTCACCGGAGACGGCTCGCGGTACATCGGCGCCTCCATCACCGAGCCGCTGGAGACCAGCACGCCGATGGTGCTCGCCGAGGACATCCCGGCGGAGGGCGCGACGTCCGAGGACGCGGCGCTCTGCTTCCCCGGCACCCTCGACCCGACCGCCGCCGCAGACAAGATCGTCGTCTGTGACCGGGGCGTCAGCGCACGCGTGGAGAAGAGCGCCGTCGTGGCCGACGCCGGGGGCGTCGGCATGGTGCTGGTGAACGTCACCGAGGGTTCGCTGGACACGGACCTGCACTCCGTGCCGACCGTGCACCTGTCCCACGAGTACCGGGACGCGCTGCGCGCCTACGTGAGGGACGCAGAGTCGCCGACCGGCCAGATCCTGCCCACGAACGAGGGCACGACCACGCAGGTGCCCGAGGTGGCCGGGTTCTCCTCCCGCGGCCCGTCGCTCGGGGCCGGTGGCGACATCCTCAAGCCGGACATCTCCGCCCCAGGCGTCGGCGTCCTTGCCGCGTACAGTCCGCGCTCCGAGGGGCGGAACTTCGACTTCCTCTCCGGGACGTCGATGTCGTCGCCGCACATCGCGGGCCTGGCAGCCCTGGTCAAGCAGGCGAACCCCAAGTGGTCTCCCATGGAGATCAAGTCGGCCATGATGACGACTGCGCGCGACCACGCCTCCGAGGCCAGCAACGACCTGTTCGCCTCCGGCGCCGGGTTCGTCGAGCCTCGCCGGTTCCTTAACCCGGGCCTGGTGTACGACACCGACCAGAGCGACTGGTGGGACTTCCTGGCCGGTCAGGGTGTCACCTACTCCGACGGCACTCCGGTGTCCGACAACCCGATCGACGCCTCGGACCTCAACCAGGCCTCGATCGCCATCGGCTCGCTCGCCGGCAGCCAGACGGTGACGCGCACGGTCACGAACGTCGCACCGAAGGGCAAGGGCGGCCTGGCCACCTACACAGCCAAGGTGTCCGGGATGGACGGTATCGACGTCACGGTGACCCCGTCGACCCTCCAGCTGCGGCCGGGCGAGTCGGCGGACTTCACGGTGACGTTCCGCACGGACGGTGCCGCACTCAACCAGTACGCCAAGGGGTACCTCACGTGGACAGGCGCCACCGGCGACGTCCGCAGCCCGATCGCAGTCCGTCCGGTTGCTGCGGCGACCCCGGGCTCGGTGAACGTCCCGGTCGACGCCGACACGGTCGACCTCGAGGTCACCCCCGGCTACACGGGCACGCTCACCACGCAGGTGCTCGGGCTCGCCGCGGGTTCCGTCACCGAGGGCACGGCCCTCAACACGAGCGGCGCCGACTTCGACCCGACCGACGAGCGCAACCACCACCAGGACCTCAGCGTCCCGGCGGGAACGTTCGCCACGCGGATCGAGCTGCAAGCGAACGATCCCCAGAACGACGACCTGGACATGTTCGTCGAGCGCAAGTCGGACGGCGTCATCGTCGCGGCAGCGGCGACCGGTGCGGCGAACGAGGTGGCGACGGTGACTCTGCCTGAGGGTGAGTACACCTTGCACGTTCAGGCGTGGGCGGTGGCGGACGCCGCCGAGTCGACGACCTTCGGCATCCGAACCTTCAACGTGCCCACAACCGACAACGGCACGCTGGTCTTCGACCCCGCCACCCAGAACGTCACCCAGGGTGTGCCGACGACGTTCAGCGGCACGCTGAACACGGACCGCACCACGCCCTACTTCGGGTTCGTGGTCTTCCGCGACGGGAATGGGGCGCAGGCCGGCGGGCTGACCTTCGTGTCGGTCGGCTGACGCAGCACCGCACGACGACGGGCCCCGCCGGTTCTCCGGCGGGGCCCGTCGCACGTCTGAGGTCGCACGTCTGAGTGCCGTCACCGGCCCGGTCCGTCACGTCCACTGCCCCGGCTCAGTCGGCGCGCAGGGCCGGCAGCCGGCCGGCCACCTCCTCGAGCACGGCCTCGCTGCCGGCGTAGACGCCCTCACCTCGCGGCCAGTGGGTGACGACGTCGGTGAAGCCGAGCTCAGCGGCCCGCCCGACGGCGTCCTCGAACGCGCCGACCGACTCCAGCGCGTACCCGCCGGCGTCCAGCGACAGGTAGCGGTCGACCTCCGCAGGGTCCCGGCCCGCGGCGCCGAGCACGTCCTCGAACCTGCGCACCAGCCCGGCCACGCCGTCCCACCAGCCGGCAGCCCCCTCGGCACCGCCCTGCTCAGCGCCCGTGGTGGCCCAGCCCTGGCCGAAGCGGGCCGCGACCCGCATCGCCCGCGGACCGTTGGCGGCGACGACGAACGGCAACCGCGGCTGCTGCACGCAGCCGGGGGCCATCCGCGCCGCCACGGCCGTGTACCGGTCCCCCCGGTAGGTGGTGCTGGGCGCGGTGAGCAGTCGGTCGAGCAGGTCGACGAACTCGGCGAGTCGGTCCACCCGCTCGCGGGGCGCCAGCACCGGCCTCCCGAGCACCTCGGCGTCGAACCCGGTCCCGCCGGCACCGACCCCGAGGGTGAACCGGCCGTCGGACAGGTCGTCGAGGGTCATCAGCTCCTTGGCGAACGGCACCGGGTGCCGGTAGTTCGGCGAGGCGACCCACGTGCCGAGCCGGATCCGCTCGGTGACGAGCGCGGCCGCGGCCAGCACCGGCACCGCGGCGAACCACGGCTCGTCGGCGAGCGAGCGCCAGGCCAGGTGGTCGTAGGTCCACGCGTGGTCGAAGCCGAGTTGCTCGGCGCCCCGCCAGCGGTCGGCGTCCACCCGCCACCGGCCCTGGGGCAGGACGACGATCCCGATCCGCACGGACGGGGACGCTACGCCAGGGCGCGTACCGTGGTGCGGATGCCTGCCGCCCGCGCTCCCCGCAGCCTCGCGGACGACCTGCGGTCCCGGGACGACGACGCCCTGGCCGAGCTATTGCGCACCCGGCCGGACCTGGCCACCCCGCCCCCGGCGGACCTGTCGTCGCTGGCGGCGCGGGCCTCGACCCGTTCCAGCGTCCAGCGGGCCGTCGACCGGCTCGACCGACCCGCCCTGCAGGTGCTCGAGGTGCTGACGGTCCTCGACGAGCCGGTGGCCCTGGCCGACCTGGCCCGCGCCTGCGGCGCCCCGCGGGCGGTCGTGGCCCGGCAGGTGCACCGGCTGCGGGGCCAGGCCCTGGTGTGGGGTCCGGACGGCGCGCTGCGCGTCGTCCGGACGGTCGAGGAGGTCCTCGGCCCGGGGGTCGCGGGTCTGGGCCCCCGTCTGAGCGACCTGCTCGCCGTCCGCACCTCCGGCCGGCTCGCCGAGCTGGCCGAGGACGTCGGTCTCGTCCCGGCCGGTGACGCGGCGACGGACCTGGCCGCGGTGGTCGCCCGGCTGGCCGACCCGGCGGCCGTCGCCGCACTCCTGCAGGACGCCCCCGCCGCGGCCCGTGACCTGCTCGCCCACCTCGCACCCGGTCCGCCGGTCGGCAGCGTCGAGCACGCCCAGCGCCAGGTCCGCGCCGCCACCGCGCACAGCGCCGTCGACTGGCTGCTCGCCCGGGGGCTGCTCGTCGCGGTCGGCGCCGACCGGGTGGTCCTGCCGCGCGAGGTCGCGGTGGCGCTGCGCGGCGGTCGGGTCATCGACGGCGTCGACGAGCAGCCGCCACCGGTGAGCACGACGCAGCGACGCCCGGACCTCGTGGACTCCGCCGCGACCGGTCAGGCCGTCGAGGCGGTCCGGCTCACCGAGCACCTGCTCGAGGTGCTGGGCGCCTCCCCGGCACCGCAGCTGCGGGCCGGCGGGCTCGGCGTCCGGTCGCTGCGCCGGGTCGCCGACGAGCTCGGCATCGACGTCGACCAGGCCGCCTTCGTCGTCGAGACCGCCTGGGCGGCGGGCCTGCTGGCCTCGGACGGCGAGCTGGACCCGGCCTGGGCGCCGACCCCGGCGTACGACACCTGGCGGGCCCTGGGCACCGCCGGGCGCTGGGCTGGGCTGGCCACCGCCTGGCGGGCCACCTCCCGGACGCCCTCGCTCGTCGGCAGCCGGGACGGCCGGGACGCCGTCCGGGCCGCACTGTCCCCGGACCTGGACCGGCCCGCCGCGGTCGCCGTCCGCCGGGACGTGCTCACCGAGCTGGCCGCGCTGGCACCCGGGCACGCCCCGACCGAGGACGGGCTCGCCGAACGGCTGGCGTGGCGGGCGCCCCGACGCAGCGGCGGCACCGTCCGGCAGCTGCTGGCCGCCACCCTGCGGGAGGCGGCGTGGCTCGGTGTGACCGGCCTGGGCGCCCTCGCCACCGCGGGACGGGCCCTGGCCGAGGGCGGGGACGCCGAGCAGGTCGCCGCCGCACTCGAGGCCGCGCTGCCCGAGCCGGTCGACCACGTGCTGCTGCAGGCGGACCTCACCGCCGTGGCCCCCGGCCCGCTCGAGCCCGGGCTCGCCGCCGAGCTCGCCCTCGTCGCGGACGTCGACAGTCGCGGCGGGGCGACGGTCTACCGGTTCAGTGCCGCGTCGGTGCGTCGTGCCCTGGACGCCGGGCGGGGCGCCGAGGAGGTCCTCGACCTGCTCGCGAGCCGATCCCGGACGCCGGTCCCCCAGCCGCTGGAGTACCTGGTCCGCGACGTCGCCCAACGGCACGGCCGGATCCGGGTCGGCGCGGCCAGCGCGTACCTGCGCACGGACGACGAGCACGTCCTGGCCGAGGTGCTCGCCGACCGCAGGACGGCGCCGTTGCGGCTGCGGCGGCTCGCGCCGACCGTGCTGGCCGCCCAGGCGGACCCGACGACCGTGCTGGAGACGCTGCGCGGCATCGGGCTGGCCCCGACGGCCGAGGGACCCGGCGGGGACGTCGTGCTGCACCGGCCGGACGTGCACCGCACCCCGCCGCGTGAGCGGCCGCGCCCGGTCACCGGGGACCCGCCGGCCCCGTCCGACGCGCTCGTGCACGCCCTCGTCGCCTCCCTGCGCAGCGGAGAGGTTCGGGCCGGCGAGGGCGACCGGCGGCGGGCGGCGTCCGCCGGGCTGCCGCCGGTGCCGGTGATGGAACCGGCCCTCAGCCTGGCCGCGCTGCGCGAGGCCGCCGCCGACCGGCGGCCGGTCTGGGTGGGAGTCGCCGACCCGGGGGGACGAACAGCGCGGCTGCGGGTCGAGCCGATCCGGGTCGACGGCGGCCGGGTCACGGTGCTGGACACCGCGGTCGGGCAGCTGCGCACCCTGTCGGTGCACCGGATCACCGGCGTCGCCGTCGCCGAGGCGGAGTAGGTTCGGTCCATGAGCCAGCCACCGTCCGGCGACGCCCCCGACCGGTCCGGTGACCGCCGGCCCGGCGACCCGCCGTCCTACCCCTACCCGCCGGGCCCGTGGCAGGCGCCGGAGGAGGCCACCCGCCCGATCCCGAGCGACCCCAGCAACCCCAGCAACCCCAGCGGCACAGCCTCTGGGTCTCCGGAGTCACCTGCGCACGGCACCGGCGGCTACCCCCCGCCCCCCGGGTACCCCCCGGGCCAGCCGGGGTACCCCTCCGGGCAGCAGGGGTACCCCGCCCCGCCGCCGTCCCCGCCGCCGGGCTACCCGGGCGGGTACAGCGGTGGGTACACCGGCGGCTACACCGGTGCCGGGACGTCTCCGGAGCAGCAGTCGGTCCGCACCCAGGCCGTGGTGTCCCTCGTCCTCAACGTCCTGTCGCTGCTGGCCATGGCCAACGTGTTCGGCATCGCCGGCGGGATCCTCGCGGGTGTGGCGCTCGGGCGGGTCGACACCGACCTCGGCTCGGCGCGGAACCTCGTCCGCTGGTCGTGGATCGTGCTCGTCGGCGGGCTCGCCCTCCTGCTGCTCGCCGTCGTCGCCGTCGTCGCGTTCCTGTTCATCGGCGGCTTCGCGGCGATGTCGGGCGGGTTCTCAGCGCGGTAGGCCCGGACCTGCGCCCTGGACCGTCGTCCAAGGCGGCCCGCGGCGCAGGGAAGGTCCCGGGCCCGGTCGGACGTTGTGGCAGCCAGTGCCCCCTGCGGAAGGACCCGCGTGAACGACGGACCGCTCATCGTCCAGAGCGACAAGACGCTGCTGCTCGAGGTCGACCACCCGGCAGCTGAGGCGTGCCGCCGGGCGATCGCGCCGTTCGCCGAGCTGGAACGCGCCCCCGAGCACGTGCACACCTACCGGCTGACCCCGCTGGGACTGTGGAACGCCCGGGCCGCCGGCCACGACGCCGAGCAGGTCGTCGACGTCCTGCTCGAGCACTCCCGCTACCCGGTGCCGCACGCCCTGCTCGTCGACGTCGCCGAGACGATGTCCCGGTTCGGCCGGCTCCAGCTCGCCAACCACCCGGCGCACGGGCTCGTCCTGCGCGCCCTCGACGTCCCGGTGCTCGAGGAGGTGCTGCGCAGCGCGAAGGTGAAGCCGCTCGTCGGCGCCCGCGTCGAGCCGGACACCGTCGTCGTGCACCCCAGCGAGCGTGGTCACCTCAAGCAGGTGCTGCTCAAGCTGGGCTGGCCCGCCGAGGACCTCGCCGGCTACGTGGACGGGGAGGCCCACCCCATCGACCTGGTCGAGGACGGCTGGGCACTGCGGCCCTACCAGGAGCAGGCCGTCGACGGCTTCTGGCACGGCGGGTCCGGCGTCGTCGTCCTGCCCTGCGGGGCCGGCAAGACGATCGTCGGCGCGGCCGCGATGGCCCGCGCTCGGTCGACGACCCTCATTCTGGTGACGAACACCGTCTCGGCCCGGCAGTGGAAGCAGGAGCTGCTCCGGCGCACGTCCCTCACCGAGGACGAGATCGGCGAGTACTCCGGCGCCCGCAAGGAGATCCGCCCCGTCACCATCGCCACCTACCAGGTGATGACGACCCGACGGAAGGGCGCCTACACGCACCTGGAGCTCTTCGACGCCCGGGACTGGGGGCTCGTCATCTACGACGAGGTGCACCTGCTGCCCGCCCCCATCTTCCGGATGACCGCGGACCTGCAGGCCCGCCGCCGGCTCGGGCTCACCGCGACCCTCGTGCGCGAGGACGGCCGGGAGGGTGAGGTGTTCTCCCTCATCGGTCCGAAACGGTTCGACGCCCCGTGGAAGGAGATCGAGTCCCAGGGGTACATCGCCCCGGCGGACTGCGTGGAGGTGCGGGTGACCCTGCCGGACGGCGAGCGGCTCGCCTACGCCACCGCCGAGCCGGAGGAGCGTTACCGGCTGTGCTCGACGTCGGCGGTCAAGCTGCGGGTCGTCGAGGACCTGGTCCGACGGCACGCCGGGGAGCAGACCCTCGTCATCGGCCAGTACATCGACCAGCTCGACGAGCTGGCCGACCGGCTCGACGTCCCGCTCATCAAGGGCGAGACGACGGTCCGGGAGCGGCAGCGGCTCTTCGACGCCTTCCGCGCCGGTGAGGTCCAGACGCTCGTGGTGAGCAAGGTCGCGAACTTCTCCGTGGACCTGCCCGAGGCCTCGGTCGCCGTCCAGGTGTCCGGCTCGTTCGGCTCCCGGCAGGAGGAGGCCCAGCGCCTCGGCCGGCTGCTACGGCCCAAGGGGGACGGGCGCTCCGCCCGGTTCTACGCGGTCGTCGCCCGCGACACCCTGGACCAGGAGTTCGCCGCCCACCGGCAGCGCTTCCTGGCCGAGCAGGGGTACGCCTACCGGATCGTCGACGCCGACGACCTGCTCACCGGCACCCACGAGTAGCCCCACCCCACGCCCCCCACTCGGTGATCATGCAATCCCGCCACCCCCCCGACCCCTTCGTGATCATGCAATCCCGCCACCCCCCGGCCACCTCAGCGCGCCACGTCGACTAGCGGACCGAGTGCTCCGGGACCTTCCTGGCAGCTGGCGTAGGCACAGAATGCTGCGTTCGGCACAGCTCAGCCGGCGTGTCGCGCCACCAACCCAGCATTCTGTGGACTGGACAGTGGGCCTACCGGTCGGCGACGCGGACGACGTGCGGGCGGACACGACCGGGGTCTGATCCGGTACCGTCCGAGGCGTTAGCCCAGTGGAGTGCCTGCCGCGACGGACCGTAGAGCACCGCTTTACGGATTGTCACGAACGTCCGACACTGAGTAGGTCCGCCCGACGACAAGGAGAATGCCATGAAGTCCCCGCTCAAGGTGCTCGCCGCGGCCGGCCTCGGCCTCGCGCTCGTGGTCACCGCTGCCCCCGCTCAGGCCGCCCCCAAGGTCACGGCGGGCGCCCAGCTCACCGGCGCCCAGCTCACCGGCGCCCAGCTCACCGGCGCCCAGCTCACCGGCGCCCAGCTCACCGGCGCTCAACTGACCGGCGCCCAGCTCACCGGCGCCCAGCTCACCGGCGCCCAGCTGACCTGACGACGCCGCCTCACCGGGCACATCCACCGATCCGGTCGCCGCCGCCGTGCCGACCGTGCGCCGTCCCCGCCACCCGTCCACGCTCCTCGCGGTGGGCGGGTTGGCGCTTGCCCTGATCGGCGCGCTCCTCCTGGCACGACTGCCTCCCTTTGAGGTTGACCCGGTCCTCGGGGTGACGGCGACCGTGCTCGTCGTTGCTGCCCTCTACGTGCTCGCCGAGGGCAGCCTGTTCCACCTCGAGGTACGCGGCCATGCCCTGTCTGTCAGCCTGAGCGACCTCGCGCTCGTCGTCGGGCTGTTCCTGCTCCCCCCGCACTGGCTGCTGGTGGCGCGGCTGGCCCCCGCCGTGGTCCTGTTCGTCGTCCGGCGGACGGCGCTGGTCAAGGCGGTGTTCAACCTCGGCTTGTTCACCGCCGAGATCGGGGTCGCCTTCACGCTGCTCCAGGTCCTCGCCCCCGACCGGGGGCTGGGGGTGGGCACCTGGCTGGCCACCTACCTGACCGTGGCGGTCGTCGACCTGCTCGGCGGGTTCGCCGTCGTGCTGGCGATGCGGCTGCTCGGCAGCGCGGTACCCCGTCGGGACGTCGTCCCCATGATCGGCGCCGTCGTCGTCTCCGGGTTCCTCAGCACAACCCTGGCGCTGATGGCCATCGTCGTCCTCGACACCTCGGTCGCCGGGTTGCTCCTGCTCGCGGCGCTGGCCGCGGTCGTCGCCGTCGCTCACCACGCCTACTACCGCCTGCTGCGCCGCCACCAGGACCTCAACCGGCTCTTCGCGTTCACCCAGACCGTCGGCGCGGCCCGGGACGCCGACGGCGTCATCGCCAACCTGCTGGACCACGCTCGAGAGCTGCTCAACGCCGAGAGCGCGGTGCTCCGCCTGCTGCCAGGACTCGGTGGCACGGCCACCGACAGCGACCCGCTGCTCTCCGAACCTCATCCACGACTCATCCCCCGCGGATCACGGGACCCGCTGGAGCGGCAGTGGCTCGCCCGCAACGGGCTACGGGACGCGCTGCTGGTGCCGGTCCGGGACGAGACCCACGTCGTCGCGGTGCTCCAGGTCGGCAACCGACTGGGCGCTGCCGGCACCTTCACGCGGGACGACCTCAAGCTGCTGCAGACCCTCGTCGCCCACGTCGAGGTGCTCTGGCACAACGGCCGACTCGTCGACCAGCTGCGCCACGACGCGACTCACGACGCCCTGACCGGCCTGGGCAACCGCACCCTGTTCAACGACGGGCTGCAGGCCCTCATCGACGGCGGCGGCCACGGCGCGACCCTGCTGCTCGACCTCGACCGGTTCAAGGAGGTCAACGACGCCCTCGGTCACCCGGTCGGTGACGTGCTGCTCGAGAAGGTCGCCGCCCGGCTCCTGGACCACGTCCCGACCGGCTCACAGGTGGCCCGGCTCGGCGGCGACGAGTTCGCCGTCCTGCTGCGCGGGCTCACCTCACCGGAGGAGGCCCTGGCCACCGCCCGGGCCGCCCGGGCCGCCCTCACCGGAGCGTTCGAGGTCACCGGCACCTTCCTCGAGGTCGGCGTCTCCGTCGGCGTCGCCATGGTGCCTGCGGACGGCGAGGACGCCGCCACGGTGCTGCGCCGGGCCGACCTGGCCATGTACGAGGCGAAGCGGACGGGGGCCGGCGTCGTCCGCTACAGCCCGGTCCTCGACCACCGCAGCACCGGCCTGCTCGAGCTGGCCGGCGAGCTGCGCTCGGCGGTGGAGCAGGACCAGATCGTCATGTACTTCCAGCCCAAGGAGAGCCTGCGCACCGGCCGGATCGTCGGCTTCGAGGCCCTCGCCCGCTGGATGCACCCCGAACGCGGGGTCGTCATGCCCGAGGTGTTCGTGCCGCTGTCCGAGCAGACCGGCCTGGTCGGGCTCCTCGGCGAGGCGGCTGCCAGCCAGGCGCTCGAGCAGTGCCGGACCTGGCTGAGCCGCCGGCCGGGTGTCGGCGTCGCCGTCAACCTCTCCCCTCGCCGGCTGCTCGAGCCGGGTCTGGCCGCCTCGCTGGACCGGTTGCTCGCCGAGCACGAGGTCCCGGCAGAGCTGCTGACGCTGGAGATCACGGAGAGCACCGTGATGGCCGACCCGGACGCCGCGGTCCGGGCCATGCACCAGCTGCGGGACCTCGGCGTGCGGTTGTCGGTCGACGACTTCGGGACCGGCTACTCGTCACTGAACTACCTGCACCGGCTCCCGGTGCAGGAGGTGAAGATCGACAAGTCGTTCGTGCTGCCGATGCACCGGGACGTCGGGGCGACCGCCATCGTGCGCTCGATCGTCGAGCTCGCCCACACCCTGGAGCTCACCGTCGTCGCCGAGGGGGTGGAGAACGAGCCCACCCGGCAGGCCCTCGTCGAGCTGGGCTGTGACGTCGGCCAAGGCTACGGTCTGGCCTACCCGATGCCCCCCGAGGACGTGCAGGACTGGCTCGTCCGGCACGACGCCACCCGGCGCGACCGGCGCGCAGGAGGGCGCCCCCGGGCCGTGTGAGCCCGCCCCGGCGGAGCCGACGCCGGACGACGTCCAGCCGACTCCCAGGTTCCTGCCCGACACTGGTCCGGTGGCACGACCGGACACCCCCGAGGCCAGGCTGCTCGTCGTCGACGACGAGCCGAGCATCCGCGACCTGCTAGCGGCCGCCCTGCGGTTCGCCGGCTTCGAGGTCCACACCGCGGCCGACGGCCAGGAGGCGCTGCGACAGGCCGAGCTGACCCGCCCCGACCTCGTCGTCCTCGACGTCATGCTCCCCGACCTCGACGGGTTCGCCGTCACCCGCCGGCTGCGCGAGCGCGGCCGGGACGTGCCGGTGCTGTTCCTCACGGCGCGGGACGACGTCCAGGACAGGGTGACCGGTCTGACCGTGGGCGGCGACGACTACGTGACGAAGCCGTTCTCGCTGGAGGAGGTCGTCGCCCGGATCCGCGCGGTGCTGCGACGCACCGGCGCGGGCGCCGACCCGGCCGCCGGCCGGCTCGTGTTCGCCGACCTCGAGCTCGACGAGGACGCCCACGAGGTCCGCCGCGGGGAGCGCACGATCGAGCTGTCCCCTACCGAGTTCAAGCTGCTGCGCTACCTCATGCTCAACCCCAACCGGGTGCTGTCGAAGACCCAGATCCTCGACCACGTCTGGCACTACGACTTCGACGGTGAGGCCTCGATCGTCGAGTCGTACATCTCCTACCTGCGGCGCAAGGTCGACCACGCCCCCGACGGGTCGCCGCTGACTCCGCTGATCCACACCCGGCGCGGGGTCGGCTACGTGCTGCGGCTCCCGCCGGAGGAGTGATGCGCCCGCTCGCGTCGTCCTCGCTACGGACCCGGCTCGTCGCCATCGTCTCCGGGCTCGTCATGCTGTCGCTGCTCGCGGTGACCGCGGCCACCCTCGCCGTCATGCGCCCGGCGCTCGTCGCCGACCTCGACGACCGGCTGGCCGCCACGGTCGCCGACCCACGGGCCCTGGAGTCGCTGGTCAACGACGCCGGCCTGGGCCGCCGGTTGCGCGGCCGGCTGCCGACGGACTACGTCGTCCGCGTCAACGACGCCGGCGGCGAGCAGGTGTTCCTGGACGCCGGGGTCACCCCGGTCGAGGACCTGCCGGACCTGTCGGCGGTCACCCTGGACCGGGTCCGCGCCACCGACGGCGACCCGTACACGGTCGACGGGTGGCGGGCGATCTCCCGCCCGGTCTCGGTGGCCACCCTGGCGGGCCGCGAGGCCGGGTCGGTCACCGTCGCCCTGCCGCTGGCCCCTGTCGACGCGACGCTGACGGCGCTGGCCGCCCGGGTCGCCGTCCTCGGGCTCGTGGTGCTGGCGGCCAGCGTGCTCGCAGGCTGGTTGGCGGTGCGGAGGGCGTTCCGGCCGCTGCGGGACGTCGAGACGGTCACCGCCGCGTTCGCCGACGGCGACACCTCCCGGCGGGTGCCGCCGGCGCCGGCCGGCACCGAGGTCGCGCGACTGGGCGCCGCGGTCAACGAGATGCTGGACCGGATCGAGGCCGACCTCGCCGCCCGGGAGGCCAACGAGCGGCGGATGCGTCAGTTCGTCAGCGACGCCGGCCACGAGCTGCGCACCCCGCTGGCCGCCGTCCGCGGTTTCGCCGAGCTGCACCGCCAGGGCGCCGTCCGGGACCCGGAGGACGTCGCGCGGACCATGGGACGGATCGAGCAGGAGGCGGTCAGGATGAGCGGCCTCGTCGAGGACCTGCTCACCCTGGCCCGGCTGGACGAGCAGCGGCCGCTGCGGCGCGAGCCGGTCGACCTGCTGGTGCTGGCCGCCGACGCGGCGGAGAGCCTGCGCGCGCTCGCCCCGGACCGGCAGGTGCGGCTGACGGGCATGGACGGCGCCGGGCCGGCCGCCACCCCGGTCGTCGGCGACGACGCCCGGCTGCGGCAGGTGCTGACGAACCTGGTCGCCAACGCGGCCCGGCACACCCCGGCCGGCTCCCCGGTGGAGATCGAGGTGGGCACTCGGCAGGGGTGGGCGCTGTGCCGGGTCGTGGACCACGGGCCCGGGGTTCCGGCCGAGGACGCCGAGCGGGTCTTCGAACGGTTCTGGCGGCGGGACGAGTCCCGCTCCCGCGGCGCGGGCGGCGGGTCGGGTCTCGGGCTGGCGATCGTGGCCGCCCTCGTGCGCGCCCACGACGGCGCCGTGCGCGTCGTCCCCACCCCCGGCGGCGGGGCGACGTTCGAGGTCGCTCTGCCCGCGGCGTCCTCAGGTTTCTCCCAGGAAGGGCCCAGCCCGGCCGCAGGCTGAGGGGTTCTCCTGGTGCGACACCGACGAACCGGAGGCACGATTGACCACTGAGATGACCACGCCCCCGCACGACCCGTGGGCACAGCGCCCCCCGACCGAGCCACCCGGGCCGCAGCAGCCGGCCGAGGAGCGCCGGCGGGGACCGGGCTGGGGCGGCACCATCGCCGCCGCCGTCCTGTCCGCGCTGCTCGCGGCCGGTGGCACGGCCGGCCTCGTCACCGCCCTGGACGACGACCCTTCCCCGGCTCCGCCGGCGGCGGGTACCGAGTCCGACCAGGGGACCACCGACCAGCCCGACGCGGCGTCGTCCGCACCCGCTCCCGCCGGCCAGGTCGACTGGACGCCGGTCGCCGAGCGGGTCGCGCCGAGCGTCGTGAGCATCGACGTGCGGGGCCGCACGGGCGCCGGACAGGGGTCCGGTGTGGTCATCGACGACGCGGGGCACGTGCTGACGAACAACCACGTCGTGGCCGGCGGCGGCAGCGGTGCACAGGTCCGGATCTCCCTCGACGACGGGCGGGTGCTCGACGCAGAGGTGCTCGGCACCGACCCCACCACGGACCTCGCCGTACTGGCGGTCCCCGACATGCCGGACGACGTCCCGGCGATCGACGTCGGGGACTCCGGCGCGGTGCAGGTGGGCCAGCCGGTGATGGCGCTCGGCAACCCGCTCGGGCTGTCGCAGACGATCACCACGGGCATCGTCAGCGCCGTGGACCGCCCGGTGACGACGCAGAGCGTGGGCGGTCAGCCGTTCGAGCCCGGCGTGCCCGTGGTGACGAACGCGATCCAGACCGACGCGGCGATCAACCCGGGCAACTCCGGCGGTGCGCTCGTGGACGCCGCCGGGCGCCTCATCGGGATCAACTCCTCGATCGCGTCCCTCGGCCAGGGCGGTCAGGCCGGTTCGATCGGGCTCGGTTTCGCCATCCCCGTCGACCAGGCGCGGTGGGTGGCGCAGTCGCTCATCGAGACGGGCGCCGTCGAGCACGCCTACCTCGGCGTCTCCCTGGAGGACGGCGTGGTGGAGGTGGACGGCGTGCCGCGGGAGGCCGCCGGGATCGCCACCGTCGTGCCGGGGACCCCGGCCGAGCAGGCCGGGCTGAGCGCCGGCGAGGCGGTCGTCGCGGTGGACGGCGAGCCCGTGCCCGGTGCCGAGTCGCTCGTCGCCCAGGTCCGCGAGCGGCAGCCGGGCACGGAGGTGACCCTGTCGGTGGTCGGCCGGGACGGTGAGGTCCGTGAGGTGACGGTGGAGTTCGGCGTCCGGCCCTGAGCCGGGGACGGAGTGGTCGTGGAGCACCTGCTGGAGCGGTTCACCGCCGCGGTCGGCGCCGCCGGGGGCAGCGCCCCGGCGGCCGACGTGGAGGCGGCCGGGATGGACGTGCTGCGCCGGTGGTCCGAGCCGCACCGCGGCTACCACGACGTCGAGCACCTCACCGAGGTCCTGCGCCGGCTCGACGAGCTTGCCGACCACGGGGTGCCGGTGCCCGTCGAGGCCTACCTCGGGGCCTGGTTCCACGACGCCGTCCACGAGGGCCGGGCCGGGGACGACGAGCGCGAGTCCGCCGAGCTGGCGGCCAGGGAGCTCGCGGCGCTCGGTGTGCCGGACGACGTGGCCCGGCGGGTCGCCGCCGTCGTCCTCGTCACCGCCGGCCACCGGGTGCCGCCCGGTGACGAGGCGGCGGCGGCGCTCTGCGACGCGGACCTCGCCGTCCTCGCCGCGGACGCCGAGCGGTACGCCCGCTACGTCGACGGGGTGCGCCGCGAGTACCCCGGCGTGGACGACGCCACCTTCGCTGCCGGACGCGCGGCCGTGCTGCGAGACCTGCTCGACCGGCCGGCCCTGTTCAGCACCGCGGTCGGGCGGGAGCGGTGGGAGGCCCGGGCCCGCCGCAACGTCGCGCTCGAGCTCGCTGCCCTCGACGGGCCGGGGACGCCTGTGGACAACGCCGGCGGGTGAGCGGCGTCTGCGCCTAGCGTCGTACCGAGAGGTCGACCACAGGCACAGGACAGGCACAGGGAGGAGCACGAGATGAGCCGTTTCGAGGTGGACAGCGCCCGGGTGGCGGCGGCGAGCGCCGCAGTCAACGGGTCGGTGGGGGCGATCTCCACCGAGGTGGACCGGATGATGCGCAACCTGCTGGACCTGCAGAACAGCTGGCGCGGGACGGCGGCCACGCAGTTCCAGGGACTCGTCACCGACTGGCGCGGCACCCAGGAGCGGGTGCGGCAGTCGCTCGAGGACATCTCCCGGGCGCTGCAGGCGGCCGGTCAGCAGTACGCGGAGGTGGAGCAGGCCAACACGCGGATGTTCACCCGCTGAGGCGTCGTCCTGGCGCTCCGCCATGACCGGAGCGCCAGGACGACCCCCACCCCCCCACCCCCCACCGTGATCATGCAATCCCGCCACCCCACCCCCACTCGTGATCATGCAATCCCGCCACCCGGCGCACGCGCCCCTTCCGGCCGACCGCGGACCTGCCAGCGCAGGTACTCGTGCTCACCGAGGAGCTCGAGCCGGCGCCACAGCACGCTGCCCGGGACCGCCTGGCTGGGGTGGCAGGCGACGGCCCGGCGCTGCAGGGTCCGTTCCACCGTCAGGACGACGTCGATGTCGGCGTCGTCGTGCCCGACGAACGGGGCGCCGTACTCGACCCGCAGCCGCTCGGCCACCGTGCGAGGGACCGTCCAGCCCAGGACCGGCAGGTCGAGCCGGACGGCCGCGCGCACGGCTGCCGCCGTGGCGGCGGCGTGGTCGGCGTGACCGGTGACGCCGGTGAGGTCGAAGCCGACCAGTCCGTCGGCGTCCGCGGCCCGGACGGCGCGCTGGACGTCGTCCGCAAGGCGGTCGGCCGGTACGTCCTGGAGTGCGCCGTCGGGGTGGTCGAGCAGGGTCACGGCGTCCAGGCCGAGCACCTCGGCGGCGTCGGCAAGCTCCCGGGCCCGCAGCTCGGCGAGGTCACCGGCGACGCCGTGCAGAGTCGAGGCCTCCCCGCGGGTCAGGCACAGCACCGACACTCGGGCGCCGGCGGCGGCGGAGGACGCGAGGACCGCACCCAGGGCGAAGGACTCGTCGTCCGGGTGGGCGACGACGGCCAGCACGGACCGCCAGGACGGCAGGGTGGTCACGGGCATCACGCGGCTCCGGGGTCGGAGGTCTCCAGCGGGCGGCCGGCGACCCGCCACTCCAGCAGGCCGTCGCGGCTTCGGCGGGCGGGCCGGCCGCGGGCGGCAAGCAGCCGGAGGGCGTCGTGGGCCAGAGCGCAGTACCGGCCACGGCAGTAGACGAGGACCTCCCGGTCCGCCGGCAGCTCGGCGAGCCGGTCGGCGAGCTGCTCGAGCGGGATGCCCAGTGCCCCGGGCAGGTGACCGGCGGCGTACTCGACCTCGGGTCGGACGTCGAGGAGGACGGCGTCCCCGGTCTGCACGGCGGCGAGCAGTTCATCGACGCCGACGGCGGCGGCGTCATCCGCCGCTCCCAGGTAGGCGCGGCCAGCCGCGTCCACACTCGGACGGTGCGCGGCCGCCACCCTGCGCAGCGCCTCCCACAGCGCGGCGACGTCGTCCCCGGCCAGAGTGTAGCGCACCCGCTTGCCGTCGCGCCGGGAGACGACCAGGCCCGACTCGCGCAGGACCTGCAGGTGAGCCGAGCACGTGCTCAGCCCGAGCCCCGCGGCACGAGCCAGGTCGTCCACGCTCCGGGGCCCCTGCGCCAGCAGGTCCAGCAGCTCCAGGCGCTTCGGACTGCCCAACGCCTTGCCGACGGCCGCGAACTCCGCGAACAAGGCGTCCTTGGTGGCACGGTCAGCCATCGGCGACCTCCACGGCCCTGCGCGCACCCACCGGGTCGTGCGTCTCGTACATCCGCACCGCGACGACCAGGGCGGACAGCAGGCTGACCGCCGCGGCCGCCCACACCGCGGCACGCAGGTCCCACAGGTCCGCCACGACACCACCGGCGACAGCGCCGACGGCGTAGCCCAGGTCCCGCCAGACCCGGTACACGCCGACGGCCCGGCCCCGCCAGACGGGATGAGCCACGTCCCCGACGACGGCCAGCAAGGTCGGGTAGACCATCGCCGTCCCGGCCCCGAGGACGACGGTCCCCACCGCCCAGGGCGCGAACGCGTCGGCAGAGGCGATGACGCCGAGCGCGGCG
This sequence comes from Quadrisphaera sp. GCM10027208, assembly GCF_042658805.1. Lineage (NCBI taxonomy): Bacteria > Bacillati > Actinomycetota > Actinomycetes > Kineosporiales > Kineosporiaceae > Quadrisphaera > Quadrisphaera sp. GCM10027208. Next base: position 155,633 of record NZ_JBHSRC010000002.1, on the reverse strand, counting down.
GCCTGCGTGGCCATCCCGGCGGTGACGAGGTGCTTGCGGCCCCACCGGTCGGACAGCGCGCCGGTGAGCAGCTGCCCCACCCCCCACACCGCCGGGTACAGCGCGAAGAGCAGGCCGACCCGGTCGACCGGCAGACCCGACCCGGCGAACAGCAGCGGGAACAGGCCCCAGGACAGACCGAAGTTGAGGTTGTTGACCAGGCCGGCCTGGCTGGCCGAGGACAGCGCCGGTTCGCGCAGGCTCGTCTGCAGCACGACCTCGCGACCGGTGAGGTCTCCGTGCAGGTGGTCGTGGCGACCGTCGGCTCGCGGGACGTGACGGGACGCCTCCAGCGTGGCGTGCCCGCGGGTCTCCCGGACGACGAGGGTGGACAGGCCGAGGGCCAGGCCGGTGTAGGCCAGGCCGAGCAGGAACGGCGCCGGCCGCAAGCCGTACTCCGCAGCCAGGTAGCCGGCGGCGACCGAGGTCACGGCGACCGCGCCGTAGCCGGCGGCCTCGTTGAGGCCCATCGCCAGCCCCCGCCGCCGCGGGCCGACGAGGTCGATCTTCATGATGACGGTGGTCGACCAGGTCAGTCCCTGGCTCAGGCCGAGCAGGACGTTCGCCGCCACCACCCAGCCCCAGTCCGGCGCCCAGATGAGCAGCAGCGGCACCGGGACGGCGAGCAGCCAGCCACCGACGAGCACGGGCTTGCGCCCGTGGCGGTCCGACAGCTCGCCAGCCGCGTAGTTGGCGGCAGCCTTGGCCACGCCGAACGCGGCGACGTAGCTGAAGATGAACGTGTAGCCGGTGACGCCGAGCTCACGCTCGGCGAGCAGCGGCAGGACCGTCTGCTGCTGGCCGACCATCCCGCCGACGAGGGCGTTGACGGCCACGAGCAGCGTGAACTGAGCGGCGTTCGCGCGCAGGCCGAGGACGGGCCGAGTCTCGGACACCCGCCCGACGCTACATCATTCCATTGAGCATTGGAATGATTGAGTGTCGGCAATGACGCGACGACCACCACGACGGCTCAGTCGCAACCTCGCCGGGTCAGCCACCACGTGACCAGGGCAGTGATGAGGACGGCGACCGCTGTCGTGCCGTACCGCTCCACCACCCCGGGGCCGAGGGCCGTCCCCAGGTCGAGGTCGGCGCTCCTCGTCCGGACCGCACTGTCCGCTGGTGGACGACCTGCTGGGCTGGTCGACGTCCCCTCCCTGGGCCCGGTGTCCCTTCCGTCCTGGTTCAACCAGCGACGCAGACCAGACTCGCTGATCCCGAGGTCCTTGGCGACCCGGGCGACGGAAGCGCCCGGCTGACGAGCCAGGTCGACAGCCCTCCGGCGGAACTCCGGCGGGTACGGTGCGGGCATCCCGGACTCCTCCAAGCAACGGATCAGACGTGCGCCTCAGCGTGCGTGGCTCTTCAGTTCGCCAATCTTCCGGACGGGCTGACTCGTTGCTGGACACACCCACCAGGCGTCGTTGTCAATGACGCGTGGGTCCAGCGGATGCGCCCGGGGGTGCATCGGACACTCGGGAACGCCAACTCGTAGTGTCTCGATCACGGCGTCTTGCACGCCGCTCGCGACGGCAGCTAGGCGCTCATGGTCAGGCTGAGCCGCATCTACCCCGAACCCGGTGACGACGTCGCCAACCACGACCTCGACTATCTCCTGCCCCGGCGCACCTGCACGTACTGACATGGTGAACTGGCAAGAGTCGACCATCCCCCAACATTCGTGATCATGCAATCCCGCCACCTCTTCCTGCCGCAGAATGCTGGATTCTGCACGACTCTTACGGCGTGTCGCGCCACCAACCCAGCATTCTGCGAGCCAGACGGTGGCCGCAGGGTGGCGGGATTGCATGATCACGGGGGCCAGGGGGTGCAGGGTGGCGGGATTGCATGATCACGGGGGGTTAGGGGCGGGGGTGGCGGCGGCGGGCGAGCCACCAGGTGATGACCGCGGTGACGACGACGGCGACGACCGTCGTGCCGTACCGGCTCACCAGCGCCGGCCCGACGACCGACCCCAGGTCGAGCTCGGCACTGGTCCTGCGGGCCGCCGGCGGGGCCAGCGGTCGGGGCGGCGGCGTGCTCGGTGCGGGCTTGGCCGCGGGCTCACCCGCGGGCTCGGCCGCAGGGGCGCCGCCGGCCGCAGGCCGCTCGGCAGCTGGCTGCTCGGCCGCCGCAGGCTGCTCGGCCGCCGCCCGCTCGGCAGCTGGCTGCTCGGCCTGGGCCTCCGCCGGGGCAGGGGCGCCCAGCGTCTCGGACAGGCAGGTCGCGAACTGCCCGAGCAGCTTGTCCCCGACGTCGGAGATCACGCCACGGCCGAACTGGGCCGGCCGGCCGGTGATCCGCAGGTCGGTGTCCACGACGCACCGGGTGCCCTCGCCCTCGGGCTCGAGCCGGGCGGTGATGGTGGCGGACGCCGTCCCGTTGCCACGCCTGTCCTTGCCGCTGGCCTCGATGACCGCGCGGTAGGCGTCCCGGTCCCGCTCGAGGAACCGCCCGGTCCCGGTGTAGTGCAGCGAGATCGGCCCGAGCCGCACCTTCGCCAGCCCGGTGAAGTCGTCGCCGTCCATGCTGGTCACCTCGGCGCCCGGCAGGCACGGGGCGATCCGCGGCAGGTCGTTGAACGCCTCCCACGCAGCCTCGACGGGCAGCGGGACGGTGAACGTGTGCTGAAGCTCCATCCGCTCAGGCTCCCGCAGCGGCCAGGACGGCGCGAGCGGTGAGCACCCCGGCGAGGTGGCGGCGGTACTCGGCGTCGCCGTTGGCGTCCTCAGGCGGCTGGGCGCCGTCCGCGGCGGCCGCCGAGGCCTCCTTGACCGCCTCGGCCGTGACGGGCCGGCCGATCAGCGCCTGCTCCGCCGCGGTGGCCCGCACCGGCGTGGACCCCATGTTGGTCAGGCCGATCCGCGCCTCGGCGATGGTGCCGCCCTCGACCCGGACGGCGGCGGCGACCCCGACGATCGCCCACGCCTGCGCCACCCGGGAGAACTTCTCGTAGTGCGCGCCCCACCCGGTGTACTTCGGGACCCGCACCTCGACGAGCAGCTCGTCCTCCCCGACGGCCGTGGTGAACACGTCGATGAAGAAGTCCCGCGCCGGGACGGTGCGGCGTCCGCCCGGACCGGCGATGACCATCTCGGCGTCCAGGGCCAGCGCCGGGGCGGGCAGGTCCCCGGCCGGGTCGGCGTGCACGAGGGCGCCCCCGAACGTGCCGCGGTGACGCACCTGCGGGTCGGCCACGGTCTCGGTGGCCAGCGCGACGAGCAGCGCGTGCTCGCGGACCAGCGGGTCGCGGACGACGTCCGCGTGCGTGGTCATGGCGCCGATGACGAGGGCGTCCCCGTCGTCCCGGACGCCGGACAGGTCGGCGGCCCGGGACAGGTCGACGACGACCTCGGGGGCGGCCAGGCGCATCCGCATCACCGGCAGCAGGCTCTGCCCGCCGCCGAGGACCTTGACGTCGGCCCCGGACGACGAGAGGTCACCGAGCAGCTGCACGGCGGCCTCGGCGGACTCCGGGGCGTGGTAGTCGAACCGGGCCGGGATCACCGGGCACCTCCCTGCGCGTCGTGGGCGTCGTCCTGGGCCCCGCTGACGGACTGCGAGGACTGGACCGGCTGCGCCCAGTGCTCGTCCTGGCGGGAGGTCTCCCCGCCGCCGGCGCCGTGCACCGCCCGCCACACCCGTTGCGGGGTCATCGGCATCTCGACGTCCTGCACCCCGTACGGGCGCAAGGCGTCGACGACGGCGTTGACCACCGCCGGGGTCGACGCGATCGTCCCGGCCTCCCCGACGCCCTTGACACCCAACGGGTTCGTCGTCGACGGGGTCTCGGTGCGGTCCAGGGTGAAGTGCGGCAGGTCCGGGGCACCCGGCAGGAGGTAGTCGACGAACGTCGCGGTCGTCAGCGTGCCCTGCTCGTCGTAGACGGCCTCCTCGTACAGCGCCTGCGCGATGCCCTGGGCCAGGCCGCCGTGCACCTGCCCCTCGACGATGAGCGGGTTCACCACCCGGCCGACGTCGTCCACCGCGACGTACCGGCGGATGGTGACCCGGCCGGTCTCGGTGTCGACCTCGGTTGCGCACAGGTGGGTGCCGTGCGGGTAGGAGAAGTTGTCCGGGTCGTAGGTGGCGTCGGAGTCCAGGCTCGGCTCGACGCCGTCCGGCAGGTCGTGGGCGGCGAACACGGCGAAGGCGACGTCGGCCATGCTCGTGCCCTTGTCGGTGCCGCGGACGGAGAACCGGCCGCCGGAGAACTCCAGGTCGTCGGGGTCGGCCTCGAGCATGTGGGCCGCGACGACTTTCGCCTTCTGGACGACCTTCTCGGCCGCCTTGACCACGGCGATCCCACCGACGACGAGGGACCGCGAGCCGTAGGTGTCCATGCCCTTGTGGGCGATCTGGGTGTCGCCGTGCAGCACCTCGACGTCCTCGAACGGGACGCCGAGCTGGTCGGCGACGATCTGGCTCCACGCCGTCTCGTGGCCCTGGCCGTGCGCGCTCGAGCCGGTGAGGACCTCGACCTTGCCGGTGGGCAGCATCCGGATGCTCGCGGACTCCCAGCCGCCGGCGCTGTAGGACAGGGCGCCGAGCACCCGGGACGGCGCCAGCCCGCACATCTCGGTGAACGTCGAGACACCGATGCCGAGCTGGACCGGGTCGCGGCGCTCGCGCCGCTCGGCCTGCTCGCGGCGCAGCTCGTCGTAGCCGAACAGCTCCTTGGCCCGGGCGGTGGCGGCCTCGTAGTTGCCGGAGTCGTACTCGAGCCCGGCGACCGTCGTGAACGGGAACTCCTCGTGCCGGATCCAGTTCCGCTCCCGGACGACGAGGGGGTCCTCGCCGAGCTCGGCGGCGAGCTCGTCCATGAGCCGCTCGATCGCGAACGTGGCCTCGGGTCGGCCGGCGCCGCGGTAGGCGTCGGTCCACGCCTTGTTGGTGAACACGTTCGTGCAGGTGAACCGGTAGGCGGGGAACTTGTAGATGGCGTTGAACATGAACGCGCCGAGGATCGGCACGCCCGGGGTGACCAGACCGAGGTAGGCGCCCATGTCGGCAAGCAGGTCGACCTTGAGGCCGGTGACCCGCCCGTCCTTGGTCGCCGCCAGCGTGAGCCGCTGCACCTGGTCGCGGCCGTGGTGGGCGGTGAGGATGGACTCGGTGCGGGTCTCGGTGTACTTCACCGGCTTGCCGAGCCGCTTGGCGACGAGCAGGGTCGCGACCTCCTCGGGGGTCACCTGCAGCTTGCCGCCGAACCCGCCGCCGACGTCGGGGGCGATGACCCGCAGCTTGCTCTCCGGCGTCCCGGTGGTCAGCGCGAGCATGACCCGCAGGATGTGCGGCACCTGGGTCGCCGACCACATCGTGATCTGCTCGCCGGTCGGGTCGACGATGACCGAGCGGGGCTCCATGAACGCCGGGACCAGCCGCTGCTGGCGGAACCGTCGCTCGATGACGACGCCCTCGCGCCGGGCGGTCTCGATGGCCGCGTCGACGTCGTCGCCGGTGCCGGCCTCGGCGGAGTCGAACACCCACGTCGCCGAGGCGTTCGTGCCGAGGTCCGGGTGGGCCAGGTCGGCGCCGTCCTGCACGGCCGCCTCGATGTCGAGGACGACGGGCAGCTCCTCGTACTCGACGTCGACGAGCTCGAGGGCGTCCCGGGCGGCGGCCGCGCTGCGGGCGACGACGACCGCGACGGCCTCCCCGGCGAACGCCACCCGGTCCACGGCGAGGGCGGGGTGACGGGGCGACTTCATGTCCGGGGTGATCGGCCACGCGCACGGCAGGCTGCCCTGCTCGTCGTCCAGGTCCTGCCCGGTGAGCACGGCCACGACGCCCTCGGCCGCCCGCGCGGCCGACACGTCGATGCTGGTGATCCGGGCGTGGGCGAACGGGCTGCGCACGAACGCCGCGTGCAGCATCCCGGGCAGCACGATGTTGTCGGTCCAGCGGGTCCGGCCGGTGATGAGCCGGCGGTCCTCCTTGCGCCGCCGGGCGCGGCCGAGCTCGGCCCCCGAGCCGTCGGTGGCGGGGCGGTCCTCCAGGGTCGTCACAGCGCGCCCTCCTTCGTCCGGTCGTCGGCCGACCCGTTGGCGGCGGCGAGCACGGCGGCGACGATGTTCTGGTAGCCGGTGCAGCGGCACAGGTTGCCCTCGAGGCCCTCACGGACCTCGGTCTCGGTCGGTGACGGGTTCTCCTGGAGCAGCGCGGTCGCCGCCATGATCATCCCGGGCGTGCAGAACCCGCACTGCAGGGCGTGGTTCTCGTGGAAGGCCCGCTGGACGGGGTGCAGGTCGCCGTCCGGGGCCAGCCCCTCGATGGTCGTCACCTCGCAGCCGTCGGCCTGGACGGCGAGCACGTTGCAGGACTTCACGCTGCGCCCGTCCAGGTGCACTGTGCAGGCCCCGCAGTTCGAGGTGTCGCAGCCGACCACCGTCCCCACCTTGCCGAGCGTCTCGCGCAGGTAGTGCACGAGCAGCGTGCGGGGCTCTACGTCGTCGGTGTACGAGACCCCGTCCACTGTCACGTTGATCCGTCGTGTCGTCACCGATCCGCCTCCACTGTGTGTGATCCGGGTTACGGCGATCCAACGCGGTCCGGTGGCCTGCGCGCAAGGGGTCGGGCCACGTGGATCGGACGTTCGGTCCGGACTGTGGGCACCGGCCCCGGCCAGTGGGTCAGTGCCGGTGGATGGCCCCGGCCGTCTCGGTGAGCCGGTCGCCGGTGCCACCCCACTCGGTGGAGATGATCTCGGCGGCGATGGAGACGGCGGTCTCCTCGGGGGTGCGGGCTCCGAGGTCGAGCCCGATCGGGGAGGACAGGCGGGCCAGCTCGTCGTCGGTGAGGCCGGCGTCGCGCAGCCGGGCGAGCCGGTCCTCGTGGGTGCGCCGGGACCCCATCGCCCCGATGTAGCCGACCTCGGGCAGTCGCAGGGCGACCTGCAGGACGGGGACGTCGAACTTGGGGTCGTGGGTGAGGACGGCGAGGACGGTGCGCCGGTCGATGCGGCCGGCCTCGGCCTCGGCGGCGAGGTAGCGGTGGGGCCAGGACACGACGACCTCGTCGGCGTCGGGGAACCGTGACCGGGTGGCGAACACCGGCCGGGCGTCGCAGACCGTGACCCGGTAGCCGAGGAAGGTCCCGATCCGGGCCAGGGCTGCGGCGAAGTCGATGGCGCCGAAGACGATCATCCGCGGCCGAGGCGCGTACGACGAGACGAAGACCCGGGCGCCCTCCCCGCGGCGTTCGCCGTCCGGGCCGTAGCCGAGCGTCTCGGTGCGCCCGGCGGCCAGCAGGCCGCGGGCGTCGTCGGTGACGGCGGCGTCGAACCGGGGGGAGCCGAGACTGCCCCGGGTCGGGGTGCCGGCGTCCTGCGGCCGGACGACGATCCGGGCCCCGACCCGGTCGGGGTCGGGGTGCTCCACGAGGGTGGCGACCGCGACCGGTCGACCCGCCTCGACGTCGTCCGCGACCTCGTCGAGGTCGGGGAACGTCGCCGGGTCGACCTGCTCGACGAACACGTCGAGGATCCCGCCGCAGGTCAGGCCGACGGCGAAGGCGTCGTCGTCGCTGACGCCGTAGCGCTGCAGGACCGGCCGGCCGCCGCCGAGCACCTGCTCGCCCAGCTCGTAGACGGCTCCCTCGACGCACCCGCCGGAGACCGAGCCGACCGCCTCGCCGTCCGGTCCGACGAGCATCGCCGCCCCCGCCTGCCGGGGCGCGGACTTCCAGGTCGCGACGACCGTTCCCATCGCGACCGGACGGCCCTCGCGCCACCAGGCGAGGAGCTGCGGCAGGACGTCACGCACGGCGGACCACCTCCAGGACGTGCTCGAACGCGGCCATCGAGTGACCGGCCACGAAGTCGTCAACGTGGGGAAGCACCGCGGTGATCCCCTGCTGCACCGGCAGGTAGCCGGCCTTGCCCCGGTGCGGGTTGACCCACACCAGCCGGCGGGACAGCCGCTGCAGCCGCTGCACCTGCTCGCCGAGCTGGGTGGCGTCGCCGCGCTCCCAGCCGTCGGAGAAGACCACGAGGACGGCGCCCCGGGCCAGGCCGCGTTGGCCCCACCGGTCCGCGAACGCCTGCAGCACCTCGCCGAGCCGGGTGCCGCCGGACCAGTCGGGGACGAGCCGGCCGGCCGCGGCGAGCGCCGCCTCCGGGTCGCGGTGGGCGCGCAGCGCCGGGGTGAGACGGGTGAGCCTGGTGCCGACGGTGAACACCTCGACCCGGCCGCCGCCGGCCATCCCGGAGCGCAGCACCCGGTGGGCGAGGCGCAGCAGGGCGTCGGCGTACGGGGACATCGACCCGGACACGTCGACGAGCAGCACCACCCGCCGCGGGCGGGTGGTCCGCCGGCGCCACCGCACCGGCCCGACCTCGCCGCCGCGGCGCATCTGCTCGCGCAGGGTGCGCCGGGCGTCCATCTCACCGTGGCCAGTGGGTCGGCGACGGGCCGCGCGCCGGTCGGGCAGGGTCACCGGCAGGGCGGCGAACAGCCGCGCCATCTGGGCCCGCTCGGCGGCGGACAGCTCGGCGACGTCACGGTGCCGCAGCACCTCCGAGTCGCTGGCCACGGCCCGGACGACGTCGCTGCGGCCGTCGCCGCTTCCCTCCCCCTCACCGGTGAGCGGCGCGGCAGGCACCACCCGGACCGGCGGCGCGCTGCGCCGTCCACCTCGTTCCAGGCGGCCGGAGAACCAGGCGTCGAAGACCTTGTCGTAGACCGCGACGTCCTCGGGCTCGGAGCACAACGTGGCCCGACCGGCCCAGTACACGCCGTCGCGCGTGTCGGCGCCCACCTCCGCGACCGCGGCCACGAACGCGGCCGTCCGGTCGGCGGTGACGGCCAGGTCGGCGGCCCGCAGCGCCCGGGCGAAGCCGACCAGGGTCGTCTCGACGTCCACGGGCACGGCTACCCGGCCATGAGCCGGTCGAGCTGGTTGCGCACCCGGTCGGCGTCCTCGCGGTACTTCAGCACCGCGCCCAGCGTCGTGGCCGCGACGTCCGGGTCCAGGTCGCTGCGCCCCAGGGCGTGCAGGGCGGCGGCCCAGTCGAGGGACTCGGCGACACCCGGCGGCTTGAGCAGGTCCTCGCCGCGCAGCCGGTGGACGGCGCGCGCCACCTGGTCGGCGAGCCGCTCCGGCAGCTCGGGCATCCGGGTCCGCAGGATCTCCACCTCACGCTCCAGGCCGGGGTGCTCGACCCAGTGGTAGAGGCAGCGCCGCTTGAGGGCGTCGTGCACCTCCCGGGTGCGGTTGGAGGTCAGGACGACGAGCGGCGGGGTCTTCGCGTGGATCGTGCCCACCTCGGGGATGGTGACCGCGTTCGTCGAGAGCACCTCAAGCAGGAACGCCTCGAACTCGTCGTCCGCCCGGTCGATCTCGTCGACGAGGAGTACCGAGGGGGCGGTGCGCAGCGCCTGCAGGACGGGCCGCTCGAGCAGGAACCGCTCGGCGAACAGGTCCTGCTCCACGGCGCCGATGTCCATCCCGTCGGGGCCGCTCGTCGCCTCCAGGGCGCGCAGGTGCAGGACCTGCCGGGGGAAGTCCCAGTCGTAGAGCGCCTGGGTGGCGTCGATGCCCTCGTAGCACTGCAACCGGATCAGCGTGGCGCCCAAGGTCTGCGCCAGCGCCTCGGCGAGCGCCGTCTTGCCGGTGCCGGGCTCTCCTTCGAGCAGGATCGGCCGGTGCAGTCGCAGGGCGAGCCAGGCGACGGTGGCCAGTCCCTCGTCGGCGAGGTAGCCGGTTTCGCGTAGCGCGTCGGCGAGCGCGGCCGGGGTCTGCAGCTGGTCGGTGCTGTGGCTCACCCCCGCAGCATCCCTCATCCGGACGCCGTCGGGGAGGGCGGTGCCTGACAACTGGGGGCCGCGGACTTACCCTGGCGGGGTGACGGTCCCACTCGGCATGCCGCGACTGCGTGGTGGCACTGCGCCCGGCCTGCCGGCCGACCGGCCTGCCGACCCACGGCTCGTCGACCAGTTCGGCCGCGCGGCGACCGACCTGCGGGTGTCGCTGACCGACCGGTGCAACCTGCGCTGCGCGTACTGCATGCCCGAGGAGGGACTGCAGTGGATGGCCGACGAGCGGGTCCTCACCGACGACGAGGTGGTGCGACTCGTCACTCTGGCGGTGCAGCGGTTCGGCGTCGACGAGGTGCGGTTCACCGGCGGTGAGCCGCTGCTGCGCCGCGGCCTGGAGGACATCATCGCGGCGACGTCCGCGCTGCGGACCGCTCAGGGGCGCGCCCCGGAGACGTCTCTGACGACGAACGGGCTGGGACTGGCCCGCCGGGCCGACCGGCTCGCCGCCGCGGGGCTGACCCGGCTCAACGTCTCCCTCGACACCCTGCGCGCCGACCGGTTCCGCACGATCACCCACCGGGACCGGCTCGACGACGTGCTCGACGGGGCCCGGGCCGCGGCGCGGGCGGGCCTGGCACCGGTGAAGATCAACACCGTGCTGCTGCGCGGCATCAACGACGACGAGGCACCGGACCTGCTGCGCTGGGCGCTGCGGGAGGGCTACCAGCTACGCTTCATCGAGCAGATGCCGCTGGACCCTCAGGGCGCCTGGGACCGCGACTCGATGGTGACCGCCGACGAGATCCTGGCCCACCTGGAGGCCGAGTTCGACCTGCACCACGACGACCCGGCGACCCGCGGCTCTGCCCCGGCGGAGACCTGGCACGTCACCGACGGGACGCACATCGGCACGGTCGGGATCATCGCGTCGGTGACCCGGCCGTTCTGCGGGGACTGCGACCGGACCCGGCTGACCGCCGACGGGCAGGTCCGGAACTGCCTGTTCGCGACGTCCGAGACCGACCTGCGGACGATGCTGCGCGACGGCGCCTCCGACGACGAGATCGCCGACGCGTGGCGGGCGGCGATGTGGGGCAAACGTCCCGGGCACGGGATCGACGACCCGTCGTTCCTGCACCCCACCCGCCCGATGTCTGCCATCGGCGGCTGAGACGGGTGCCGCTTCGAAGGAGCCTGCTGTCGTGATCGTCTCGGTGCGCTACTTCGCGGGCGCGGCGGCTGCGGCCGGCGTCCCGGAGGAGAAGGTGGAGGTCCCCTCGGGGACCACGGTGTCGGCGCTGTGCGAGCACCTGGCCGGCCGGCACCCGCGGCTGGCGCCGGTGCTCGAGGTCGCGAGCGTGCTCGTCGACGAGGTGAGCGTGCGCGACCGCGACGCCGTCGTGCCGGACGGCGCCGCGGTCGACGTCCTGCCCCCGTTCGCGGGCGGTTAGGGCCCGGTCAGGGCCCCTCGGCAGGCGCGGTCACGGACAGGCGACCCACTCCTGGGACCCGTCCGCGAGCTGCTGTTGCTTCCACACCGGCAGGCGACGCTTGACCTCCTCGACGACCGCCGAGCACGCGGCGAACGCCTCCTGGCGGTGTGCCGCGGACACTGCGACGACGAGCGCGGCGTCCCCGATCTCCAGCCGGCCGAGCCGGTGGGAGGCGGCGACGGCGTCCACCGGATGGTCCCGGACGACCTCGGCGAGCACCTCCTGCAGGACCTGCGGGGCGGCCGGGTGGCCGACGTACTCGATGCTCTCGACCCGGCGGCCGTGGTCGTGGTCGCGGACCACGCCGGCGAACGTCACCACCGCGCCCGCTGCCGCGTCGTCGACCTCGGCCGCGTGCTCCTCGACGTCCAGGGGTGCCTCGGTGACCACCGCGCGTACCACCCGCCGGGCCGGGGCGTCGACCCGGGAGGTGTCCGGGGTGTAGGCAGTGTCGCCGTGCAGGGCCGGGTGGTCCTCGGTCCGCGCTGGTCCAGTCACCGGGTCAGCGTACGGCCGGGGAGACACCGAGTGGGGCAGTGGCCTCACCGGTCCCAGCCGGGCTGGGTGCGGCGCTCCGGTCGGCCGGCCGAGCAGGAGGACGCCGTTCGGCCGCCGTGGCGGCACCCTTCAGCACCCAACCATCGGGCAGGCCCGAGACGCTAGCCGAGTCCTCGGTCGCGTCGATCCTGATCTGACCGTGTCCCACGTCAAGACCGTCCAGCTCGATGCGTCCCCACGCCACCGGCAACCGAGGCCGCAGCGTGAGGGTTCGCGAGGGGACGTCCAGGTCGAGCCCGAGGAGTGCCCGCACGAGCATCAGCGGTGCGGCGCTCGCCCAGGCCTGCGGCGAACAGGACGTCGGGTACGGCACCGGCTGGTCGAACCTGTCCCGGGAGAAGCCGCAGAACAGCTCGGGGAGCCGGCCCCCGAACGCCGCGGCCGCGTCGAGCAGCCCGTTGGCCAGCCGGTGCGCCAGCTCCACGGCTCCGGGCAGGTGGGCGTACCGCATGAGGCCGGCCACGGCGATCGCGGTGTCGTGCGGCCACACCGACCCGTTGTGGTAGCTCATCGGGTTGTAGGCGCCCATGTCCGAGGCCAGCGTGCGCAGGCCGTACCCGGAGTCCATGCGCGGGTCGGCCAGCCGCTCGACCAGCGCGGCCGCGTGCTCGTCGCTGACGATGCCGCTCCACAGGCAGTGACCGACGTTGCTGGTGAGGGCGTCGAGCGGTCGCTTGTCACGGTCCAGGGCCACGGCGAACCAGCCCTGGTCGGGCAGCCAGAAGGCCTCGGCGAACGCGGTGCGTAACTCAGTGGCGCGGGCCCGCAGGCGCGCAGCGGTGGCCTGGTCGCCGAAGGCCTCGGCGAGGTCGGCGCGGGCCAGGTACGCGGCGTAGGCGTACCCCTGCACCTCGCACAGCGCGATCGGTGCGACGCCGAGACGTCCGGCGGCGTCGTTGATCCCGTCGAAGCTGTCCTTCCAGCCCTGGTTGGCCAGTCCGCGGTCGGTGGCACGCCGGTACTCCACGAACCCGTCGCCGTCCCGGTCGCCGTACTCGTCCATCCACTTCACGGCGGCGTCGGCGGCCGGCAGCAGGTCATGGACCACCTGCTCGCGAAGACCCCACCTCCAGGCCTCGGCCAGGAGCACGACGAACAGCGGCGTGGCGTCGACGGTGCCGTAGTAGTGGCTGCCGCCCAGGGCGGTGTCCCGGTCGGGACCCAGCCGCAGCTCGTGCAGGATGCGCCCGGGTTCCTCCTCGGTGGGCGGGTCGACCCGCCGGCCCTGCCACCGGGCAAGCGTCTGCAGCGTGCCCTGCGCCAGCGACGTCTCCAGCGGCAGGGCCATGTAGCTGGTGAGCAGGCTGTCACGGCCGAACAGCGTCATGAACCACGGCGCTCCGGCCGCGACCACCGGTTGGTCGCCGGGCAGGTCGTGGATCTGGAGGACGCCGAGGTCGTCCTTGCTGCGCCGCAGGGTCTCGGCGAGCACCGGAAGGTCGGCGGTGATCGTCGTGCTGGTCTGGTGCCACTGGCGCAGCTGCCGGGCCGGTCGACTGGTCTCCACTGCTTTCCCGCGGTTGTCTCTGGGCGGCAGTCCGAGGCCGTCGAGCAGCGGCTGTGCGGTGATCTCGGTGGACCAGGTGGCGCGTGGTGGCACGACCACCCGCCAGGTGAAGCCTGCCGGGGTGACGGTGGGGCTCTCGGTAGCGGTCATCCGCAGTCCGCGTTCGCCGTCGGCCGCGGTCAGGACGAGCGAGTCGCCGTCGACCTGGACGTTCCCCTCCCCGGGGCCGGACCGGCCCTCCTTGACCGCGAACAGGTCGGCGAAGTCGGCACTCACCCACAGCGACAGGGTGGCCGTCGTGGCTTCCGCTCCCAGGTTCTCCACGGTCACGACCTCATGGAGGCCGTCGGCCACCAGCCGCTCCCGGACCAGCAGCAGGGTGCTGTCCGCCCGACCGGGGACGGGCGGCCGGCGCAGCAGGAACCGGGCTCTGTAGGCGTCCTGGCTCAGCACCGACAGGGGGGACGGCGGTGCACCGTCGAGGCGGAGCTCGAGTCGGGACAGCACTCGTGCGTCGCGGAAGAACAGGCCCTGCGCGCCACCGGGGACGACGTCCCCGGTGGCCTCGGACAGGCAGAACGTGGCACCCGCGACGAGCGTGACGAGCCCGCTGTCAGCTGACAGAACAACGGGTTCTGCGGCGTTCAGCGGCGCGGCCACGTCACCCCACCTCGGCGAGTGCAGTACCCGCGGCCGGGGTGGGCAGGTGACCGGCCACCTTCCCGGTGTACTCGGCCTTCCCGGTGTGCTCGGCGATGGCCCGCCGGTAGGCGGCGACGTAGCCCTCGGCCATCCGGTCGGCCGAGAACCGCTCGACGACACTGGCCCGGCACGCATGCGGGTTCAGCTGCGTCACCGCGGCAAGGGCGGCGGGCAGCTGGTCGGGGTGGTCGCAGACCAGGCCCGTAACACCGTCGGTGACCACCTCGGGCACCGCGCCGCCGCGCAGGGCCACCACGGGCGTACCGCAGGCCATGGCCTCGATCATGACCATGCCGAAGGGCTCCTCCCACTGGATGGGGAAGAGCAGGCACCGGGCCCCGGAGAGCAGCTCCCGCTTGGTCACCGCGTCTGCCACGCCCACGAGCCGGTCGCTGCTGCGCAGCCGGGGGCGTACCTCGCGGTCGAAGTACTCCTGCTCGATGGGCTCGCTGCACTTGCCCGCCAGCACCAGCGGCACACCTGCCGCGTGTGCGGCGTCCAGGGCCAGGTGCGGTGCCTTCTGCGGGTGGAACCGGCCGAGGAACAACGCGTAGTCGCCCTTCTCCGCCCGGAAGGGCCAGTCCTGCGGGCGCAGGGCGTTGTGCACGACACCGAGCCAGTTCAGGTCTGGTGCCAGCTCGCGCTGCCGGTGGCTGATGCCGACCAGGCCGACGTCGGCGCCGAGATCCCGGTAGTAGCGGTGCATGTCGACGTCGACGGGGCCGTGCACGGTGACCACCGTCGGGATGCCACGCTGCCGCAGCACGGCAGCGTTGAGTGGACCGGCCAGGGTGTGGTCGTGCACGACGTCCAGTTCTCCGGCGTCGGCGAGGCGAAGGAGTGCCTTGCGTGCCGCGGCGGCGTGCACCATCTCCGGCGCGGGCTCGCCCAGGCGCTGCGGCACCGGCTCAGGCCACAACGGCACGAACTCCGCTCGGCTCGTCGAGTGACCGGCGCCGAGCAGCGTGACGTGGTGGCCCTGAGCGACCAGGCTGTCGGCCAGGTCGGCCACGACGGCCTCCACCCCGCCATAGCCACTCGGCGGGACCTCGAAGTAGGGCGGGGCCACCAGCGCGACCCGCAGCGACGGGACACCGCGGTGGGGGGCGGTGCTCCGTTGCCCGGAGAGTTGCATGGGGCGGGCCCATCGGTCGGGAGACTGCTTGTTCAGGTCAACCAGCACAGCGATCCTCCGCGAAGGACATCTGAACCAGAAGACGGACGGCACCGTCCAGGGGGCAGATGAGCCTGCAAGCAGCAGGGTACGCCTCACCCGGACACCTGTTGATGTAGCAACCGAGCGGTCGGTCAGCAAGTCGACCGCGTCCTGTTCCCGACCTCCACCCCCACCGATAAGTTGGTGATATGGACCCGGCCACCCGCGAGACCTCGCCGGGCGTGGACGAGGCCGTGCACCTGCTCACCCTGGCCCAGCAGTACTCCGACGCCCTGCGCGCTGAGGCGGAGCAGCTGCGCGCCGAGGCCGCCCGCCTGCAGGAGGAGGCCGCCGAGGCGCACCGAGCGGCGACCGCCCGGCTCGCGGAGGCCCAGGAGGAGGCCGCACAGCTCGTCGGGGACGCCGGGGAGCAGGCGACCCTGGTCGTGGACGCCGCCGGGCGCACCGGGGACCAGCTGCTCGCCCAGGCCGAGTCCGAGGCCGCCGAGCTGCGGGCCGCGGCCGAGGCCGTGGCCCGCGAAGCCCGCGAGGAGGCCGAGCGGCTCGTGGCCGGGGCACGAGCACACGCCGAGCGGCTGACCGCCGAGACCGAGGACGTCGTCCGGCGTCGGACGACGCAGCTCGAGCAGACCGAGGAGCGGATCCGGACGGCAGCGGCCGAGGAGGCCGAACGGGTCCTGGCAGCGGCGCGGGCCGAGGCGCAGGAGCTGCTCACCCGCAGCCGGGAGGACGCCGAGCAGAGCCACCGGTCCGCGCTCGAGGAGCTCGAGCAGGCGCGAGCCACTGCCGCCGCCGAGGTGCAGGCCGCTCAGGAGCACGCCCGCCAGCTCCGGGACGCCGCACGGGCCGCCGCGGACGCCGAGCTCGCCGAGGCCGAGGAGCAGACCGCCTGGACGCGGCGCACCGTCGACGAGCTGCTCGCCACGGCCAAGGAGGAGGCTCAGCGCAGCCGGGACCGTGGTCACGCGGAGGCGGCGGAGATCGTCCGGTCGGTGCGGGGCCGGCTGCACCGGGTGCTGGGCGCCAGCGCCCAACGGCTGCGGGACCGGATCGAGGCGGCGAACGCCGAGGTCGCGGCAGTCCGCGCCGAGGCCGAGGAGGTGCTCCGCCGTGCCCGACAGGACGCCGAGGCCGAGCAGGCTCGGGCACGCGAGGCCGCCGAGCACCTCCTGGCGGACGCCGAGGTGCAGGCCGAGGCGAAGATCCAGCGGGCCGAGCGCCGCCTCGGGGAGGCGGAGAGCGGTGCGCGGATGCTGCGCGAGCGCGTCGCGGAGCAGGTCGCGACCGCCCAGCGCGAGGCGCAGGACCTGCGGCGCCAGGCCCGGGCGGAGGCCACCCAGATCGTCGCCGACGCGCGGGCGGAGGCCGACGAGCTGCGGGCCCAGGCCCGGGAGGTGCTCGACCGCACCCGGGCCGAGGTGGCCGCGCTGAGCCGCCGCCGTGACCAGATCGCTGCGGAGCTGGGACAGCTCTCCGGCGTGATCGACGCCCTCGCCGTCCCCGAGCCGGCGACGTCCGACCCCCACTCCCCCACCGACCCCGACCACGACGAGAGATGACGAAGGTCCCATGAACGAGACCACCTTCCGCACCGTGCTGCGTGGCTACGAGCCGGCGCAGGTCGACAAGCGCATCCACGAGCTCACCGAGGCGCTGCACGCCGCGCGTCAGCAGGCCGAGGAGCTCTCACGCCGCGTCGAGGCCCTCGAGGCGGCCGAGGCCGAGCGGCTCGCCCAGCCGGCACCCGAGCCTGAGACCCCGCCCGCGACGTCCGCGACCTACGCCGACCTCGGCGCCCGGGTCGGCCAGATCCTCGAGCTCGCCGAGGAGGAGGCCGCGGACCTGGCCCGCCGCGCCCGCGAGGACGCCGAGGCGTACCGCCGGGACGTCGAGGAGTCCAGCGCCGTCGTCCGCGCGGAGGCCGACCGGTACGCCGAGCAGACCCGCAGCGACGCGGACGCCGAGGCCGCCCGGGTGCTGCTGGACGCCCGGCGCCGGGCCGACGAGATCCTCGACGAGGCCGACCGGGAGGCGACCGCCCGGCGCGAAGAGGCAGAGGCCGTGTACGAGCGTCAGCGCGCCAAGGCCGCGCAGGCAGCGGCCGACTTCGAGACCACGCTGGCGCAGCGCCGCGAGCGCGCCGAGCAGGACTTCGTCCAGCGGACCGCCGCCGCCGAGCAGCAGCTGGCCGCGGCGCAGGAGCGCGCCCAGTCGGTCAGCGCCGAGGCCGAGCGCCTGCACGCGGACGCCTCGCTGAAGGCCCGCCGGATCGTGGAGGAGGCCGAGCAGCAGGCCCAGGAGCTCGTCCGCGAGGCCAGGGCCCATGCCGAGCGGATCCGGGCCGAGTCCGACCGGGAGCTGGCCGCGGCCACCCAGCGTCGCGACAGCATCAACGCCCAGCTGGCCAACGTGCGTCAGATGCTCGCCACCCTCGGCGGCGGAGCCGTCGCGATGAACCTGGCCGACGACGAGCCGGTTGCGTCGCAGCAGGCGGCGCAGGAGGCGGTGGCCCAGCAGGCTTCCGACGACGAGGTCGGCGGGGGCGAGGCCCCCGACGCCCTGCCGGAAGACGCCGAGCCGGAGGACGCCCTGCCCGAGGACGCCGAGCCCGAGGACGCCGAGCCGCTCGACGAGGACCACGAGCAGGTCGACTCCCCGACGCGCTGAGGTCGCCAGCCCCGCCGGGTGCGTGATCACCCGCGGGCGCCGCGGGTGGCGGGATTGCATGATCACGAACAGAGGTTCTCGACTGGTTGCTCAGCGGAACCCGGCGGGGGTGTCGACGTCCTCGCCGTGGCCGACGTCCCCGCACTCGACCGTCGTCACCTCGTGGGCGCGCAGGTAGTCCCGGGCGCCCCGGTCCCCCCGGGCTGCCTCGGCCGCACCGGCCCAGTGGGCGCGCCCGAGCACGACCGGGTGCCCCGGCCGCCCGGCGTACGCCGCTTGTACCAGGGCCTCGCCGGGTGAGCCGGTCCCTACCGTGGCCCGCAGGCGCGCGACGACCGCGGGCGTCAGGCCGGGGGTGTCCACGAGCGCGACGAGGACAGCGTCCGGCACCGGGTCGAGAACCCGGACGGCGCCAAGGCCGGCGCGCAGGGACGCCCCCATCCCCTCGGCCCAGTCCGGCGCGACGACGACGTCCACGCCGTCCGGGACGAGAACCCGGGCCTGGTCGGCCGCGGCGCCGAGGACGACGAGCACCGGGTCGCAGCCGCCGGCCGCGAGCGCGGCGCACCGGTCGGCCAGCCAGCCGGGCACGAGCGCCTTGGGCATCCCGTACCGGCGTCCCGCGCCGGCGGCCAGCACGAGCCCGGCGACGCGACCGGCCCGCTCGCTCACCCCTGCAGCAGCTCCTCGGCCAGCGGCCACCAGCGGCGGTGCCCGACGACGTCCCGGGCGTCCCCGACGTCCAGGAGCCGGGCCTCGGCGCCCGGGGCAGGGCGCACGGCGGCGCCGGCGGCCAGGTCCAGGCAGTACAGCGCCTGGTAGGACCACGGCGCGGGGAACGGCCAGCCGGCCGGGGCCGGGCCCAGCAGGCGCAGCCGCTGGTAGCCGACGGGCCTCAGCTCACCCGGGTCGACGTCCAGGCCGCTCTGGCGGGCCATCGCCCGGGCGACGGACGCCGTGGCGGGCTCCCCCGGCCGGCGCGCCGTCCCGGGCAGGCCCCACTCGCGGCCGCTGGCGCGGGTGACGAGAAGCCGCCGAGCGGCGTCCCGGACGACGACCCAGCCGCCGATCGTCACGTCGTCCGGCAGGTCCCGGGGCGAGGCCAGGACGTCGACGCGGTGCGGCCCCGCCTGGGGTCCCCACCGGTCGTCCTCGCCGGAGGACAGCACGCGCTCGCTGCGCAGCGAGGGCACCCGCAGGCCGGAGTCGACGAGCCGGCGCAGCAGCTCGCGTCCCCCGACCGGCTCGGCCCCGGCCGCGACGAGGTCGTCGTAGCGCTCCTGCGGGACGTCGTAGTGGTCACCGCCGAACGCCCGCTCGGGCAGCCCGGCGCGCCGGGCGAACACGTGCAGCTCCGTCAGGGAGGTGTCGCTGACGAGGTGGGACCACAACCGGCCGTGGGCGGGCCAGGCGGGCGGGTCGATGAGCACGGCCACGACCGGTCAGCCTAGGCGGACGACGAAGGGCGGCACCCCTGCGGGTGCCGCCCTCCGTCAGGCGTGGCTGGCGTGGGTCAGAAGTCCATGCCGCCCATGTCACCACCGGCCGGGGCCGCGGGGGCCTTCTCCGGCTTGTCGGCGATGACGGCCTCGGTGGTGAGGAAGAGCGCCGCGATGGAGGCGGCGTTCTGCAGCGCCGACCGAGTCACCTTGGCGGGGTCGATGATCCCGCTTGCGACCATGTCGACGTACTCGCCGGTGGCGGCGTCCAGGCCGTGACCCGTCTCCAGGTTGCGGACCTTCTCCGCCACGACGCCGCCCTCGAGGCCGGCGTTGATGGCGATCTGCTTGAGCGGGGCCTCGATCGCGACCTTGACGATGTTCGCCCCGGTCGCCTCGTCACCCTCCAGCTCGAGCTTGTCGAACGCGGTGGCACCGGCCTGGATGAGGGCGACGCCACCACCGGCGACGATGCCCTCCTCGACGGCCGCCTTCGCGTTGCGGACGGCGTCCTCGATCCGGTGCTTGCGCTCCTTGAGCTCGACCTCGGTGGCCGCGCCGGCCTTGATGACGGCGACGCCGCCGGCCAGCTTGGCGAGCCGCTCCTGCAGCTTCTCGCGGTCGTAGTCGGAGTCGCTCTTCTCGATCTCGGCGCGGATCTGGTTGACCCGGCCGGCGATCTGGTCGGCGTCCCCGGCGCCCTCGACGATCGTCGTCTCGTCCTTGGTGACGACGACCTTGCGGGCCCGGCCGAGCATGTCGAGGCCGGTGTTCTCCAGCTTGAGGCCGACCTCCTCGGAGATGACCTGTCCGCCGGTGAGGATCGCAATGTCCTGCAGCATCGCCTTGCGGCGGTCACCGAAGCCGGGGGCCTTGACGGCGACCGACTTGAAGATGCCGCGGATCTTGTTGACGACGAGGGTGGCCAGGGCCTCGCCCTCGACGTCCTCGGCGATGATCGCCAGCGGCTTGCCGGACTGGGTGACCTTCTCCAGCAGCGGCAGCAGGTCCTTGATCGCGGAGATCTTGGAGTTGACGACGAGGATGTACGGGTCCTCGAGGACGGTCTCCATCCGCTCGGCGTCGGTGACGAAGTAGGGCGAGATGTAGCCCTTGTCGAAGCGCATGCCCTCGGTGAGCTCGAGCTCGAGGCCGAAGGTCTGGCTCTCCTCGACGGTGATGACGCCTTCCTTGCCGACCTTGTCCATCGCCTCGGCGATGAGCTCGCCGATCTGCGGGTCAGCGGCGGAGATGGACGCGGTCGCGGCGATCTGCTCCTTGGTCTCGACCTCCTTGGCCGAGTTCAGCAGCTGCTCGGCGACGGCCTCGACCGCCTTCTCGATGCCCTTCTTCAGCGCCATCGGGTTCGCGCCGGCGGCCACGTTGCGCAGGCCCTCGCGGACCATCGCCTGGGCGAGCACGGTCGCGGTGGTGGTGCCGTCGCCGGCGACGTCGTCGGTCTTCTTCGCGACCTCCTTGACGAGCTCGGCGCCGATCTTCTCGTAGGGGTCCTCGAGCTCGATCTCCTTGGCGATGCTCACACCATCGTTGGTGATGGTCGGAGCACCCCACTTCTTCTCGAGGACGACGTTGCGGCCCTTCGGACCGAGGGTGACCTTGACGGCGTCGGCCAGCGTGTTCATGCCACGCTCGAGTCCGCGCCGGGCCTCCTCGTTGAAGGAGATCATCTTGGCCATTCGGGGATTCCTCCCGGTGACGGGTGGTGGGGGGGTGGCCGGGCGGTGCCCGCGACGGACGCCGCCGCCCACGCAGTCACGTCCCGCGTGCGCGCCGACTCACCGGTCCGGCCGGAAGCGTGTGCTCCCTGGGTTGTCCTGTCACTCTCGTGCCGAGAGTGCCAGTCACATGATTAGCACTCCCACCCCCCGAGTGCAAATGCCTCCCGGCCCGGGGACCCGATCCCGGCCCCGGGGGCCCGATCTCTGGAGGCTTTCCGGGGTCATGGACGCGGGCGAGACCCCGGAAGGCCTCCAGAGATCGGGCGCGGCGGGTGGCAGGGTGGGTGGGTGCGCAGGGTGCTCAACTTCCTCAACGGGTCGACGGCGCTCGGACTGGCGCTCGCCCGGGCGGGTGGAGCGGACGTCGTCCCCGGCCCGCACGGGCTGCGGCTGGCGCCCGGGTACCGCGCCTGGTTCCCGGCGCCGCGGGCCGCGGCGGTCACCGTCGGTGACGTCGTCCTGCTGCGCATGACGCTCGAGCAGGCGCTGCTGCGGCCCCGGCTGCTCGCCCACGAGGCCGGGCACGCAGCCCAGTGGGCGACGTTCCTCGGGCCGCTCGGCTTCCTGCCCGCCTACGGCCTCGCCGCGGCCTGGTCGTGGCTGCGCTGCCGGGACACCGCCCTGGCCAACTGGTTCGAGGTGCGCGCGGGCCTGGCGGACGGCGGCTACCTCAGGACTGGTAGTCCTCCCCCAGGACGACGGTCAGCCCGCCGCCGCCGAACGCGTCGCTGAGCTCGGTGGCGGCACCGCCGAGCGCGTCCGCCAGCGCCTCCGCCGTCGCGGCCAGCGTCTCGTCGGCGTAGTAGACCGTGGTCGGCGGGGTCGGGCCGGCCCGGTAGTTGTCCACCTCGGTCACGGTCCAGCCGTCGACGCCCAGCACCTCGGCGGCGCCCCCGGCCAGGCCGGCGGTCGTCGTCCCGTTGAGCACCCGGACGCCGACGGACCGGTCGACCGGAGCAGGTTCCTCGGCGGGGGGCTCCGGCTCGGGCTGGGCGTCGGTCGGCGTGCCGGTCTGCGCGTCGGTGGGAGCGTCGGTCGCGGTAGGAGCAGGGGTGCCCGGCGTCGTGGTTCCGCCCTCGGACGTCGGCGACCCCGCCGTCTCGGTGCTCGTGCCGGTGGGCTCGGAGACCCGGGTGGCGACGTCCGGACCGTTCCCGCCGAGCAGCGTCATCGCACCGACGACGAGGGCCACGACGGCGACGACGACGAGCAGGACGGGCACCATCGCGAGGACGGGGTTCGGTCGCGCCCGGTGCGCGCCCCGCCGTCCGTCGCCCGGCTGGACGTCGTCGAACTCGTCGCGGGGGTACCGGCTCTGCTCGCTCATCGGCGGCGAGCCTAGGCGCTCAGACCTGCAGGCCGAGGCGACGGGCCGAGCGGGCGCGCTGGCGGGACGCGCGCATCCGGCGCAGCCGCTTGACGAGCATCGGGTCGAACGCCAAGGCCTCGGGGGAGTCGATGAGCGCGTTGAGCACCTGGTAGTAGCGGGTTGCCGACATGTCGAACAGCTCGCGGACGGCCTGCTCCTTGGCCCCGGCGTACTTCCACCACTGCCGCTCGAAGGCGAGGATCTCCCGGTCGCGCGCGGACAGGCCCGACGGCTCGTCGTCCCGTGACTCTGCGGCGTCCACGCTGCGCCCTCCTTGCTCGCTGGTGCTGTGCGGTCCGTGCGTCACCGTCACTGTAGGCCGCGTCCCCGCCACTGTAGGCCGCGAACCACAGCCGTGTCATTTGTCGCGGCGTGTCGCCGTGGCCGCTGGCAGCCGGCCGGCGGCAGGCCGGCGGCAGGCCGGTTCGTGCGCTTGCACCGGCGCCTCGCCCTGCCGTAGGCACTGGTCCGTGACCCAGCCCGCTCCCGCCGTCCGGACGAAGGTCGTGCACCCCTCGTGGCTGCCTGTCCTCGACCGCGTCGCCCCGGCGCTCCGCGACGTCGGAGCGCACCTGGCGGCCGAGGCGGCCGCCGGCCACGCGGTGCTGCCGGCCCCCGACCGAGTGCTCCGCGCGCTCGCGACCCCGCTGGACGACGTCCGGGTGGTCATCGTCGGGCAGGACCCCTACCCGACCCCGGGGCACCCGGTCGGCTTGGCGTTCGCCGTCGACCGGGCGGTCACCGTGCTGCCCGGGAGCCTGCACAACATCTACCGGGAGCTGCACGCCGACACCGGGATGCCGGTGCCCGGGCACGGGGACCTGTCCGCGTGGACCGGGCGCGGGGTGCTGCTGCTCAACCGGGTTCTCACGGTCCGGGCCGGAGCGCCGGGCTCGCACCGGCAGCGTGGCTGGGAACAGGTGACGGACGCCGTGCTGCGGGCGCTGGTGCACCGTGGCGGACCGCTCGTCGCCGTGCTGTGGGGCCGGCAGGCGCAGACCCTGCGCCCGGCGCTCGGCGACGTCCCCGTCGTGACCGGCGCCCACCCGAGTCCGCTGTCGGCGTCCCGCGGCTTCCTCGGCTCACGGCCGTTCAGCCGCGTCGACGAGCTGCTGACCGCCCAGGGCGCCGACCCCGTCGACTGGTCCCTCCCTCGGTGATCAGCCGAGAAGACCCTGTTCGTGATCATGCAGTCCCGCCACCCCACACGCACCCCCGATCGCCCGCAGAATGCGGGGTTGGTGGCGGGACACGCCGCAAAATCTGTGCCAGAGCCAGCATTCTGCGGACGGTCCATGAGCAGTCCCCGCCGCCCGATTGCGGATCATGCAGTCTCGCCATGTCCCACTCTCCGAGGGTGGCGGGATTGCATGATCACCGACAGGGGCGCAGTGGTGGGCAGGATTGCATGATCACCAACAAGGGGACGTGGGTGGCGGGATTGCATGATCACGGAGAGGGGACCGATCAGGGACGGGAAGGGGTGGGGTAGGGGCTGAGGTGGACGCCGTCGCCGGCCTCCTCGTCCCAGGTGTAGACCTGCCGGCCGCCGACGAACACCCGCAGCGCCCGGGAGAACACGTCGAGCGGGTCGCCGGACCAGACGACGACGTCGCCGTCCTTGCCGGGTGACAACGACCCGACGCGGTCGTCCAGCCCCATGATCGTCGCCGGGTTGATGGTGAGAGCGCGCAGCGCCTCGTCCCGGTCCAGGCCCTCCTTGACCGCCAGCGACGCCTGGTGGACGAGGAAGTTGATCGGGACGACGGGGTGGTCAGTGGTGATCGCGATCCGGACGCCGGCGCGGGCCAGCAGACCCGGGTTGCGCAGGTGCCGCTGACGCAGCTCCACCTTGCTCCGGGTGGTGAACAGCGGCCCGATGACGACCGGGATGCCGCGCTCGGCGATGACGTCGGCGAGCAGGTGGGCCTCGGTGCCGTGGTTGAGGATGAGCCGGTAGCCGAACTCCTCGGCCAGGCGCATCGCGGTCGCGATGTCGTCGGCCCGGTGACTGTGCTGCGACCACGGCAGCTCGCCGTCCAGGACCCGGACGAGCACCTCGGACGTCGGATCACGGTCGAACGGCTCGCCGTTGGCCGCCGCCCGGTCCCGGCGGGCGCGGTAGTCCTGCGCCCGGACCATCGCGTCGCGGATCACCGCGGCGACGCCCTGGCGGGTCGACGGCAGCTTCTTCTGGTCGCCGTACACCCGCTTGGGGTTCTCACCGAGCGCGCTCTTCACCGACACCGGCTGACGCAGCAGCATCTCGTCGACCATCCGTCCCCAGCACTTCAGCGCCACCGTCTGGCCCCCGATCGGGTTGCCGGACCCGGGCTTGACCACGGCGGTCGTCACGCCGCCGGCGATCGCGTCCCGGAAGCCCTCGTCCGCGGGATTGATGGCGTCCAGGGCGCGCATCCGGGCGCCGTTGGGGTCGGTCATCTCGTTGGTGTCCTGGCCGGCCCAGCCCTCGGCCTCCTCGTGGACGCCGAGGTGGGCGTGGGCCTCGACGAAGCCGGGCAGCACCCACGAGCCGGTCGCGTCGACGACCTCCGCGTCGTCCGGGACGTCGACGTCGGCGCCGACGGCAGCGATCCGGCCGTCGACGATCAGGACGGTCCCGCCCTCGATGGGCTCCCCCTCGACGGGGACCACCCGGCCCCCGGTGATGGCAACGGTCGTCGGCATGCGCTCCTCCTCCTGCATCGTGCGTCTGGTCTGGCAGTCGGTCCGGACGACGTCCCACCGTGCTGGTCCACCCGCACCGTGCGATTCGTCGGACGACCGACAGCCTCCCCTACCCTGGCGGACGTGCCGAAGCCGCCCCAGTACACGCGTCTGGCCGACCGGGCCCGCCGCGCGATCGCCGGCACGAGCCCGCCGACGATGCAGATCGGCCTGCGCACCTCGCGCAGCCAGATGGACGACCTCACCGCGCACTCGGCGCTCGAGCTCGCCCTGCGCATCGGTGAGGCCATGCTCGCCGTCGGCGTCCCGGCCGCCGACGTCACCGCGACCGTGCTGCGCGTGGCCGCCGCCTACGGCCTGTCCTCCTGCCAGGTCGACGTCACCTACACCTCCCTGACGGTGAGCTGGGACCGGGACGACGAGGTGCCGCTGACCGGGATGCGGATCGTCCGGGTCCGGGCCACCGACTACACCCGGCTGCACGCGGTGACGAACCTCGCGCGGGACGTCGTCACCGGTGACGGTCTGCCGCTGGAGGAGGCCCACCAGCGCCTCGACCGGGTGCTCGCCACCCCGCACCCCTACCGGCGCTGGATCGTCACCACGACGCTCGGGCTGGCCGCCGCGTCGGTCGGCCTGCTCCTCGGCGGGGGGTGGGCTGTCGCCGTCCTGGCCGGACTCACGACCGCCGCGATCGACGTGCTCATGCGTGCGCTGTCCCGCTGGGGTCTGCCGCAGTTCTTCCAGCACGCGGCCGGCGCCGCCCTCGCGACGTCCGTGGCCGTCGTCCTCGTCGTCCTGGAGACCGGCGTGCGGACCTCGCTCGTCGTCGGCGCCGGGATCGTCGTCCTGCTCATGGGCATGTCCCTGGTCGGCGCCGCGGAGGACGCCATCAGCGGCTTCCACGTCACCGCCGCGGCCCGGATGTTCGAGGTGCTCACCCTGACGGCGGGCATCGTCGTCGGCATCGCCTCGGTCCTGGACGTCGCGAACGCCGTGGGCGTGCCGCTGGCCGTCCTCGACCCGGTCGCCTACGCCGTCCCCGCGTGGCTGCAGCTCGCCGCCGCGGCCGGGATCGCGATGTTCTTCGCGGTCGCCTCGTACGCCCGACCCCGGTCGGCCGCCCTGGCCGCGGTCGCCGGCGCCCTGTCGTGGATCGTCTACTCGCTGACCCGCGACCTCGGCGCCGGGCCGGCGGTCGCCTCGGCGCTCGCCGCCGTCGTCGTCGGGTTCATCGGGGAGGCCACGACGGAACGGCTGCGGATCCCGCCGCTGGTCATCGCCGCGTCGGCGGTCGCACCGCTGCTACCAGGGCTGACCATCTACCGCGGCCTGTTCGCCATCGTCGTCGACCAGGACATCACCGCCGGGCTCGGCCTGCTCACCACGGCCGCCTCGATCGGACTCGGGCTGGCCGGCGGCATCACCCTCGGGGAGTTCCTCGCCACGCCGGTGCGCACCGAGCTCGACCGGTGGGACCGCAAGGTCCGCCGCCGGGCGAGCGGTGCCCGGACCTGAGTCATCCTGGACGTCGTGAACGACACCCCCATGTCACCTGAACCCGTCACCCCAGCACCGGACGTCGTCCCGCGCTGGCACCGGTACGTCGCCCTCGGGGACTCCTTCACCGAGGGGATGGCAGACCCCGACCCCAGGACGCCGGGTGAGTACCGGGGGTGGGCCGACCGGCTCGCCGAGGCGCTGCAC
Source organism: Quadrisphaera sp. GCM10027208 (assembly GCF_042658805.1). NCBI lineage: Bacteria > Bacillati > Actinomycetota > Actinomycetes > Kineosporiales > Kineosporiaceae > Quadrisphaera > Quadrisphaera sp. GCM10027208. Next base: position 128,787 of record NZ_JBHSRC010000002.1, on the reverse strand, counting down.
GTCCGGCGCGTCGCGGACGGCGCGCAGGGGCTCGAGTACGCCAACCTCGCCGTCCGGGGTCGGCTGCTCGACCAGATCCTGGCGGAGCAGCTCCCGGTCGCCCTGGACTCCGGTGCCGACCTCGTCAGCATCGTCGGCGGCGGCAACGACGTCCTGCGGCCCGGTACCGATCCCGACGACCTGGCCGCCCGGCTCGAGGACGCCGTCCGCCTCCTACGAGGGACCGGCGCTGACGTGCTCATGGCCACCGGCGTCGACCCGCGCAACGCCCCGCTGATCCAACGGACCCGCGGCAAGGTGGCGACGTACAACTCCCACATCTGGTCGATCGCGTCCCGGCACGGCGCCCGCGTCATCGACCTGTGGGGGCTGCGGGCGCTGCGCGACTGGCGGCTGTGGGCCGACGACCGGATCCACCTGTCCGCCGAGGGGCACCGGCGGGTCGCTGGCCTGGCCCTGCACACGCTCGGCCTGGCCACGGGTGGCGAGCACGCCGTGCCGCTCGATCCGGAGCCGCCGCGGCCACGTCTGGACGTGCTGCGGGACGACGCCGCCTGGGTCCGCGGGCACGTCGCGCCGTGGCTGGGGCGCCGGTTGCGCGGCCGCTCGTCCGGGGACGGGCGGACGGCGAAGCGGCCTCACCCGGCGCCGGTCGAGCCCGTCCCGCTGGACCCCGCACCCCTCGACGTCCGAGACTGACCCGCCCCTCGGCGTCCGAGACTGACCGCCCCTCGGTGATCATGCAATCCCGCCACCCCGCGCCCCCTCTTCGTGATCATGCAATCCCGCCACCCCAGCCGGCCTGCACACCCTCTTCGTGATCATGCAATCCCGCCACCCCAGCCCCCACCGCCCGCTCACAGAATGCTGCGTTGGTGGCGCGACACGCCGGACAGACGGGGCCGCGCGCAGCATTCTGTGGTCGAGTCGCCTGGCCCGACGTGGCCCGCCATCGCCGCCACGGCCTGCTTCATCTTTCGGGGTGGCCGCGAACGGCCATGAGGCGTTCATGTGGTCCCGCCACTCCGCACGCCTATTCGTGATCAGGAACACGGCGTTTTCGGCTGGCCACCGGCAGGGGCGGGAGCAGGCAGTGCTAGGTCGGCGCAGGATCGCCGGCGTGTCAGCCCCGAACGCAGCACCGTTCGGGCGGGCAACGCGTCGTGAGGGGTGGCGGGATTGCATGATCACGGCTGGGGACAGGGGGTGGCGGGATTGCATGATCACGAAGAGGGGGTACGGGGTGGCGGGATTGCATGATCACGAACAAGGGGTTGTGGCGCGCCCAAGGGGGGTGGCACCCGGGCTCACGGGGGGTCGCCGACCGGCTCCCACACCGGCGGCTCGGCGGGCGCCAGGTCGGGGTCGTCGTCCGGGAACGTGCGCACCGGGCCGGGGCCGGTGCGGGGCCCCTCGAACCGCACGGTGACGCGGCGCAGCCCCGCGCCCCACACCCACCCCGGCCCGTGGACGGCGTGGACGACGTCCTGACCCGGTCGCCAGACCGGCCGGACGGCGGGAGCCGGGGACGACGCGGCCACCGGGGACGACGCGGCCACCGGGGCCGCGGGGGCGGACGTGGTCGACGCCAGCCCGAGACCCTCCGCCACGTCCACGCCATCGGGCGCCAGGTCGACGAACAGGTCCTGCTGGGCGAAGTCGGTGAGCCCGGAGACCCCGACGCCGAGCAGCCGGACGCCGCCACTGGTGTCGACGCCCTCGAGCAGCTGGGCCGCGACGGCGGCGATCTCCCGGACGGCGTCCGTCGGCTGGGGCAGCGTGACCGACCGGGTCAGGGTGGAGAAGTCGTAGCGCCTCAGCTTGAGGGTCACCGTCCGGCCGGACACGCCGTGCCCGACGAGCCGGGCGGCGACCCGGTCGGCGAGCCGCCGGACGTGCTCAGCCATCACCCGCCGGTCGGTGAGGTCGGTGGGGTAGGTCTCCTCCGCGGACACCGACTTGGCCTCCCTCTCCGGGACGACGGGCCGGTCGTCCAGGCCGCGGGAGGCGGCGTGCACGGCGGTGCCGTGGGCCTGCCCGAGCAGCTCGACGAGGTCGTCGACGCCGAGCGCGGCAAGCTGACCGACGGTCCGCACCCCCCGTCGGGCGAGCCGCTCCTCGCTGGCCGGCCCGATGCCCGGCAGCCGACGGACCGGCAGCGGGGCGAGTGTCGCGGCCTCCGTACCTGGGGCCACCACGCGCAGCCCGTCGGGCTTGTCGAGGTCGGAGGCGACCTTGGCGACGAGTTTGCTCGTGGCCGCACCCACCGACACGGTCAGCCCGGTCGCCGCCCGCACGTCCGCGCGCAGGCGCTCGGCGACCGCGCGCACGGTCTGGACGTCGAGGTCTGCCGCGACCGGGGCGAGGTCCACGTACGCCTCGTCGAGGGAGACCGCCTCGACCAGCGGCGACACCTCGTGCAGCAGGCCCATCACCGTGCGGGAGGCGGCCCGGTAGGCGGTGAACCGCCCGGCCAGGAAGGCGGCGTGGGGGCACCGGCGACGGGCCTCGGCGGTCGGCATCGCGCTGCCGACGCCGAACGCCCGCGCCTCGTACGAGGCCGTCGCCACCACCCCGCGCCCGCCCACGCCGCCGACGACGACCGGACGCCCGCGCAGGGACGGCTTGTCGCGCTGCTCAACGGCGGCGAAGAACGCGTCGAGGTCGACGTGCAGGATCTCGGGCCGCTCGCGCATCACCCTCCCGCAGGCGGCCACGGCGGGACGACAAGGTCCTCCAGCGCCTCGGTGTCCGCAGCGGTCCACGCCTGGGGAGCCAGCAGAGCGACCCAGGCGTGGACGATCTCCGGCTCGTAGCGGTGGCCGTGCCCGGGTGGCACCTCGGCCGCGAGGGCCAGGTCGACGGCGACCTGCCAGAACGTGACCACCGGGTACCACCGCATGGACGGCGAGACGTCCCGGCCCAGTTCGCCGTGCAGCCAGGCCGGTTGCTCCCACAGCAGGGACGGGTTCCACCACACGACCGGGTCCGAGGAGTTCTGCAGGTACACGACCTCGGGCACCACCGCATCGTCGGGGGGCGTCGGGTCAGGCAGGTCGGCCGGCGCGTCCGCCACGACGACCTGCGGGGCCCGGGCCGGCTCAGGCAGCCACACCGGGGAGCCGGGCTCCCGGCTTCGCAGCATCTCGTTCCACAGCGGGTTGGCGTTCGTCGGGCCGACGAGCAAGGCCGCGTCGGTGCGCCCCAGCAGCTCGTCGAGGTCGTCGAAGGCACCCTCCGCCCCGTACGAACCGAGGCTCTCGCCGTAGACGGCGAGCTGCGGCCGGGCGCCGGCCGGCAGCGCGGACCACCGCTCGTGCACGGCGTCGAACAGGGCCTGACCGGCGTGACTGGCCGTGCTCGGGTCGAGCAGCACCGAGACCCAGCTGGGCAGGTAGCCGTACTGCAGGCTGACGACGGCGCTGTCCCCGCCGGTGAGGTACTCCAGCGCGTCGACGGCCTCCGGGTTGACCCACCCGGTTCCGGTGGCCGTGGCGACGACGAGCACCGACCGGTCCCAGGCGCCGGTTCGGTCGAGCTCGGCCAGCGCCAGCGCCACCCTGTCCTCGAGCTCCTCGGCGGAGTCCACGCCGACGTACACCCGCACCGGGTCGACCGGGTCGACGTCGGCGAGCTCACCGATCTGCGCCGGAGACGGTCCGCCGGAGACGAACGCCTGCCCCTTGGCGCCCAGACTCTCCCACGGCACCAGTGAGCCGGGCCCGCCGGATCGGGTGGCGGCGTCCGGAGGTGCGACACCGTCCGGGACGGTCCGGTTGGCGGCCGCCGCGGACCGCTCGGCGAGGTCGAAGAACGAGCCGAGCAGCAGGCCCTGGACGACGCCGCCGACCACGAGGGCGGCGACGAGACCGGCCAGCGCCGACGCCACCCACGCCGGCGCCACCCGGTCGATCAGCCGGCGGACCAGTCGCGCGCCCAGGCGCACCGAGCGGGCGAGCAGGACGGCGAGGGCGACGATGAGCACCGCGACGGCCACGATCAAGGGGGTGTACCAGGGCTGGTCCTCCGCCATCCCGACGAGCGCGCGCGTCTCCCGCTGCTGCAGCCGGCCGGTCCACAGCGACACCACGACCACGACGGCGCTGACCCCGGCGACCACCGCCCAGGCGACCCGCTCGGACGGCGCCCGCCGTCCGGCGTCCAGCCGGCGCCGCAGCGGACGGCTGGCCATCTCGAGGAACGCACCCAGGCCGTACCCGATGGCCGCGGTGATCCCGCCGACAAGGCCCTGCAGCAACCAGGACCGCGGCAGCAGTGACGGCGTCTGGGCCAACGCGAAGAACAGCACGGCCACCACCACCGGGGTGCGGGACGGCCAGCGCCGGACCAGTGGGTCGGCAGGTTCCCCGGGGCGCGCGTGAAGGGCCCGGACGACGCCCGCGGCGGTGGGCGACCGGCGGTCCAGGCGCCGCCGCCGCGGTTCGGTCACCGTCACGTCCCTCCCACCGGTCCGTCCCCTGGCTCGCGCTGCCGGCACGGCACCGCGGCGCCATTCCATCGTCCCGGCCGGTACGGCACCGCACCGGGCACCGCGTCGGGCTCGGCGCGCCGCGTCTGGTAGACCTTCCAAGCACCCGGCGGCCGGTCCGCCCGTGCACGGCCGACGACACCCGGAGGTCCCGATGCCCGCGTCCCGCGTCCTGCCGACCCAGGAGGCGGCCGAGCTGCTCGCGCTGGTCCGCGAGCTGGCGACCCGGGAGCTCGCGACCCGGGCACCCGCCGCCGAGGCCGACGGGGTCTTCCCCAGGGAGATGTTCCGGCTGCTCGGCCGCGCCGGCGTCCTGGGGCTGCCCTACCCGCAGGAGCACGGCGGCGGTGGCCAGCCCTACGAGGTGTACCTGCAGGTGCTCGAGGAGATCGGGTACGCGTGGGCGACGGTGGGCGTCGGCACCAGCGTCCACGCGCTCGCCTGCTTCCCGCTGGTCACGCGCGGCACGCCCCAGCAGCAGGATCGCTGGCTGCCGGACCTGCTCGGCGGCGAGCTGCTCGGCGCGTACTGCCTGTCCGAGCCGCACGCCGGGTCCGACGTCGCGGCGATGACGACCAGGGCCCGCCGGGACGGCGACGAGTACGTCGTCACCGGGGCCAAGGCCTGGACGACGCACGGCGGGGAGGCCGACTTCTACACCGTGCTGGCCCGGACCGGGGACGCGCGCGCCGACATCACCTGCCTGCTCGTGCCCGGGGACGCCGAGGGGCTCTCCGCGGACCCGCCCGAACGGAAGATGGGGCTGACCGGCTCGACGACGGCGACGATGCGCTTCGACGACGTCCGGGTGCCGGTGGAGCGCCGGATCGGCGAGGAGGGCGAGGGGCTGCGGATCGCCCTCGCCGCCCTGGACGCCGGCCGGCTCGGCATCGCCGCGGTCGCCACCGGTGTCGCCCAGGCAGCGCTCGACACCGCGGTCGCCTACGCCAAGGAGCGGGAGGCGTTCGGACGGCGGATCATCGAGCACCAGGGGCTGGCGTTCCTGCTCGCGGACATGGCCGCGGCGGTGGACAGCGCCCGGGCGGCCTTCCTGCACGCCGCCCGGCTCAAGGACGCCGGCCTGCCGTACAGCCGGGCCGCGTCGGTCGCCAAGCTCGTCGCCACCGACAACGCGATGCGGGTGACGACGGACGCCGTCCAGGCGCTGGGCGGCTACGGCTACACCAAGGACTTCCCCGTCGAGCGCTGGATGCGCGAGACGAAGGTCATGCAGATCTTCGAGGGGACCAACCAGATCCAGCGGATGGTCATCGGCCGCCACCTCGACAAGGGCGACCCGGGCACCATCACGCACGTCACGAGGGAGACCAGCTGATGCAGCTCGACCGCACCGCCGCCGTCGTCACCGGAGGGGCGTCCGGCCTCGGGGCCGCGACCGCCGCCGCCCTCGCCGGGCGCGGGGTGTCGGTGTTCGTGCTCGACCTGCCGGCGGCGGTGGACGCCGCGGACCGGCTCGAGGGCGTGGAGTACCTGCCCACCGACGTCACCGACGCCGAGCAGGTGCGGGCCGCCGTGGGGGCCGCCGCCCAGTCCGGCGTCCCGCTGCGGACCGTGGTCAACTGCGCGGGCATCGGGCCGGCGGCACGGATCCTCGGAAAGTCGGGGGTGCACGACCTGGGCCTGTTCGCGAAGGTCGTCGAGGTCAACCTCGTCGGCACCTTCACCGTGCTGGCCCTTGCCGCCGAGCAGATCGCCCGCACCGAGCCCGACGAGCAGGGGCAGCGCGGCGTCGTCGTCAACACCGCGTCGGTCGCCGCGTTCGAGGGGCAGATCGGCCAGGTCGCCTACTCGGCGTCCAAGGGCGGCATCGTCGGGATGACCCTGCCCGCGGCGCGGGACCTCGCCCAGTACGGCATCCGCGTGTGCACCATCGCCCCCGGCATCGTCGAGACGCCGATGCTCTCCACGGTGAGCGAGGAGTTCCGCGCGTCGCTGGCCGCCGGCGTGCCGTTCCCCCCGCGGCTCGGCCGCCCCGACGAGTACGCCCAGCTGGCCCTGGCGATCATCGATCACGACTACCTCAACGGCGAGGTGATCCGGATGGACGGCGCGCTGCGGATGGCCCCGCGCTGAGCCGGTCCCGGCCGCGGCCCAGCCTGGACCCGGCCGTCCTGGGCGCCGTCGCCGCCGGCGGCGCCCTCGGCGCCTCGGCCCGGTACGCCCTGGCGCTCGCCGTCCCCTGGGGCGGCAGCGGCGTTCCCTGGGGCACGCTGACGGCGAACGTCCTGGGGTGCCTGCTGATCGGCGTCCTCATGGGACTGCTCGTGCGGCACGGCCCGCCGGGCCCCGAGCCGGCGGTGCACCGGCTGGTAAGGCCCTTCCTCGGGGTCGGCGTCCTCGGCGGGTTCACGACCTTCTCGACGACCCTGCTCGAGTCCGCCCGGCTGGCCGACGGCGGCGGGTCGTGGGAGGCCGCCGGGTACCTCGTCGGGACGACGGTGGCGGCGCTCCTCGCCGTGCACGTCGGGGTACGCGGGGCCCAGCGCGCGGGGCGTGGCCGGTGACCTGGCTGCTCGTCGTCCTGGGGGCCGCCGTGGGCGCCGTCCTGCGCTACCTGCTCGACGCGTGGGTGAACCCGGTGAGCGGGCGGGCCCTGCCGCTGGGGACGTTGCTCGCCAACGGCACCGGGACGCTGCTGGCGGGTGCCGTCGCCGGGGCCGCCCTCCCGAGCGCGGCGGCCGTCGCGGTGGGGGTCGGGGTCGCCGGGTCGCTGACGACGTACAGCACGTTCAGCTACGAGGCCTTCCGGCTGGACGCCGAGGGGGTCCGGCCGCTCGCCGTCGGGTACGTCCTGGTGACGCTCGCGGTCGGCGTCGCCGCGGTGCTCGCGGGGACGGCGCTCGGCGGCCTGCTCGGCGAGGCGGTCCGGGGCTGATCCGGACCGGCCGGGCGCCGAGCGGCTGAGGGAAGGCCGCAGCAGGCCGCCGAGCGCTGTCCGGTCATCGCGTCCGGCATCCGGACGGCGCTGCGCCCCGTGGTGAGCCGCCGCCTAGCGTTCCGCCAGCACGACGACACCCGGAGGACAGCACCGATGCGGATCTGCCAGTGCCAGCGGCAGAACCAGGTCCAGCGCAGGCACATCGACCTGCTGCGGACCTGCACCGCGCTGTGTCGTCTCGGCTGAGCCCCCAGCACTACCTGACCCGCCGGTGACCCCGGTGCCGGTCGCGCGCTCGAGCGCGGCCGACCGGCGTGCCGGCACCGCTCCGCCGAACCCGAGAGGTACCCATGACCCCCCGTCCCACCACGGACGGCGCGCCCGCGCGCCGCCGCTCCCGCAACCCCTTCACCGCCGTCCCGTTCGGCGTCCAGGTGCTCGTCGGCCTCGTGCTCGGCGTCGTCCTGGGCCTCGTCGCCCGCTCGATCGGCACAGTCGGCCCGGAGCAGGACCCGAACTGGCTCACGACGACGCTCGACACGGTCGGCGGCACGTTCGTCACCCTGCTGCGCGCCGTCGTCCCGCCGCTGGTGTTCCTCGCCATCGTGGCGAGCATCGCCAACCTGCGTCAGGTCACCGACGCCGCCCGCCTGGCCGGCCGGACCCTGCTGTGGTTCGCGATCACGGCCCTGTTCTCGGTCGGCATCGGCATCGCCCTCGGCCTGCTGACCAACCCCGGCCTCAACACCGGCGTGGACGCCGGCGCCGCCGACCAGCCGTCCAGGACCGGCTCCTGGTTGGACTTCCTCACCGGCATCGTGCCCGGCAACGTGCTCGGCCTGCAGGCCTCCACGTCGGCGGGCGCCGACGGGTCGCTGAGCACCGGCCTGTCGTTCAACGTCCTGCAGATCATCGTCGTGGCCGTGGCGGTCGGCGTCGCCGCGCTGAAGGTCGGCCGGGCCGCCGAGCCGTTCCTGACCCTCAGCCGCTCCGCGCTGGCCGTGGTGCAGAAGGTGCTGTGGTGGATCATCCGGCTGGCGCCGATCGGCACCGTCGGCCTGCTGGGCCGGGCGGTGGCCAGCTACGGGTGGGACGCCCTGGCGCCGCTCGGGGTCTTCGTCGCCGACGTGTACGTCGGCCTCGCGCTCGTGCTGTTCGTGCTCTACCCGGTCCTGCTGCGGCTCCACGGGCTCAGCCCGATCCGGTACTTCGCCGCCGCCTGGCCGGCCATCCAGCTCGGCTTCGTCTCCCGCTCCTCGATCGGCACGCTGCCGGTGACCGAGCGGGTGACCGAGCGGAACCTCGGCGTCCCGCGGGCCTACGCGTCCTTCGCCGTCCCGCTGGGCGCGACGACGAAGATGGACGGGTGCGCCGCGGTCTACCCGGCGCTGGCCGCGATCTTCGTCGCGCAGTTCTTCGGCGTGGAGCTCGGCGTCACCGACTACCTGCTGATCGCGTTCGTGTCGGTCATCGGCTCGGCCGCGACGGCCGGGGTGACCGGCGCGGTCGTCATGCTGACGCTCACCCTGTCGACGCTCGGCCTGCCGCTGGAGGGCGTCGGCCTGCTGCTCGCCGTGGACCCGATCCTCGACATGGGGCGGACGGCGGTGAACGTCGCCGGTCAGGCGCTGGTGCCGACGATCGTCGCCAAGCGCGAGGGCATCCTCGACGAGGCCGTCTACGCCGCGGCGAACGCCAAGGACCCGTTCGCCGACGAGCCGGTCGACCCGGACCTCGTGGAGCCGACGACCCGGTCGGACGAGCGGGCACCGGCGGGCGCGACCGGCGCCTGATCGCCACACCAGGAGGACCGGGACGCCGGAACCGGGCGGTTCGCCGTCCGGACCGCTCCCGGTCCTCCTGGGCCGGCGATCACGGGGCTGCTCCGTGATCGCTCACCGGGCCGAGCCCAGCAGGGAGACGGCCAGCGCCAGCATGACGACGGCGATGAGCCCGTCGAGCACGCGCCAGGCACGCGGTGAGGCGAACACCGGGCGCAGCAGTCGTGCCCCGTAGCCGAGCCCGACGAACCAGAGGACGCTGCCCGCCACCGCACCGCCGGCGAACCACCACTGCCGGCCGGGGTGGGTCTGGGCGATCGACCCGAGCAGGACGACGGTGTCGAGGTACACGTGCGGGTTCAGCCAGGTGAGTGCCAGCGCGGTGACGACCGTGGCCTGCCGGGACGGCGCCGAGGCCGCCGCGTCCGGGGTCAGCACGCCGGGCCGCAGGGCCCGGCGTGCGGCGAGCAGCCCGTAACCGGTGAGGAACACGGCCCCGGCGACCCGGACGACGTCGATCAGCCACGGCCGCGAGTCGATGACCGCGCCGGCACCGGCCACCCCGGCGGCGATGAGGACGGCATCCGAGGCCGCGCAGACCGCCACCACCACGCCCACGTGCTGCCGGCGCAGACCCTGCCGCAGCACGAACGCGTTCTGCGCCCCGATGGCGACGATGAGGGAGAGCCCGAGACCGAGTCCGGCCAGGGCCGCGACGAGGTCGGCGGGCACCGGGCAACGGTAATGCCGCGGGTGGGCTGCGGCCGCGAACGCCCGCCGCAAACCCCGAGGACGCATGAACGCCGAGGACGCATGAGATCCGGGGAAGAGGGGCAAGACCCCGTCGACCGGTGACACCACCACCTTCCAGAAGGAGCGCCAGGCGATGTCGAACACTCACCAGACCGGGCGAGCGGGACGGTCCACGCTGCAGACGGCCGCCGTGGTCGTCGGGGTGGTCTTCCTCCTCGTGGGAGTTCTCGGGTTCATCCCGGGGATCACGACCGACTACGACACGATGCAGTTCGCCGGCCACGAGTCCGAGGCCATGCTGCTGGGCGTCTTCCAGGTGTCGATCCTGCACAACATCGTCCACCTGCTGTTCGGGGTGGCCGGCGTCGCGATGGCACGGACCTGGTCCGGCGCCCGCTGGTTCCTCATTGGCGGCGGCGTGGTCTACCTCGTGCTGTGGATCTACGGTCTGCTCGTCGCCGAGGAGTCGGCGGCGAACTTCGTCCCGCTCAACGCAGCGGACGACTGGCTGCACCTGGTCCTCGGTGTCGGCATGGTGGGCCTCGGCGTCCTGCTGTCCCGGCGGGAGGAGGCGGCCACCTCCGCACCGGCGGTGTGAGACTGCCGAGCTGAGCCCTCGTGAGGACTGAGCCCTCGTGAGCGGACCGGTGCCGGACGCCCCGGTCCGGTTCCCCCTCACCGTGCAGGCGTGGGAGGACCTCACGTTCCTGCACTGGGCGTACCCGCCAGAGGTCGTGCAGCAGATCGTGCCCGCCGGTCTGACCGCGCAGGACGACGACGGGGTGGCATGGGTCGGCGTCTCGCCCTTCCGGATGGCCGACGTCCGGGTCCCCGGCCTGCCGCCACCGCCACGGTGGTCGGCCTTCGGTGAGCTCAACGTGCGGGTCTACGTCCGTGGTCCGGACGGGCGCGACGGGATCTGGTTCCCGCTCCTGCTGGCAGCCCGCCCGACCTTCGTCGCTGCCTTGCGGACCGCGGGACTGCGCTACCGGACGGCGCACGGCGAGGCCAGCGGGGACGGACCGGTACGGCGCTACTCCTTCCTGCCGGCGACCGGCGTGCCGTGGGGCAGCGCCGTGACGTTCGACGCGACCATCGACGTCACGCACCCGCCCGACGCAACGCCGCGCACGCCCCTGCTCGACAGCCTGACCGGCAGATGGGGGGCCTACCACTGGCGGGCAGGCGTCCTGTGGCGCACGCCGGTGGCGCACGAGCCGTGGACCCTGATGGCGGCCACCGCAGCAGGGGAGCTCACGGGCCCGCTGGCCGCGGCTGGCCTCCCGCTGCCCGACGGGGCGCCAGTGGTGCACGCGGCCGGCACCGTCCACGCCAGGCTGGGCGCTCCCCGGCCCGTCGCGGTGCGGCGTCCGGGTCAGGCGGCCAGGCGCTGGCACCTCACGTCGGGCTGAGACGGTCCTGAGGCTCGCCGCCGTTCGCGCCGGTCCACTGGGCGAGCACGACGGTGGCGTCGTCCTGCAGCACCCCGTGCTGGTGCGCCAGGACGGCGGCCATGAGTCGCCGCAGCGTCTCCGGCGGCGGGTGGTGCGTCGCCGCCTCCCGCTCGAGGAAGTCGACCAGCCGCAGCTCACCGAAGAACCCGCCGTCGGCGTCGCGGGCCTCGGTGACCCCGTCGGTGTAGAGGACCAGCCAGTCGTCGGGTTCCAGCTGCTCCGTCCCGATGGTGAGCTCGGAGGACTCGAGGCCGAGCAGGGGGCGCCGTCCCTGCGTCAGGGCCTTGACGACCTTGCCACGACGTAGCAGCAGCGGACTGGCGTGTCCGGCGTTGGCGTACCGGACCTGGCCGGTCGGCAGGTCCACCTCGAGCAGCACGGCGGTGACGAACCGTTCGGCTCCGAACGCCCCGGCGATGGTCTCGTCCACCAGCCGGACGGTGTCGTACAGGGAGGCGCCGTTCCGGCGGGCGCTGCGGTAGGCGCAGATGGCGGCGGCGGTCACGAGTCCGCCCGTCAGCGCGTGCCCGGTCCCGTCGAAGATCGCCACGTGCGCCGTATCGCCACGCACCGCGTAGTCGAAGGCGTCGCCGCCGACCTCGTACGCGGGTTCGACCGCACCGGACAGGACGACGGCGTCGGTGCCGAACGTCAGTGAGGGCAGCAGCTGCCACACCAGCTCGGCGGCCACCTCCCGGGGACGGGCCCGACGGACGGCGTCCAGGTCGTCGGTGTAGCGGTCCTGGACGACGACGAGGTGGCCGAGCAGCGCCGCGAGGTGGTCGAGCGAACGGCGTAGTCCGAGGTCGTGGGGATCCAGCGGCTCGGGGACCGTGACGTCGAGGACGCCCAGCCGCTCGGCGCCGTCCAGCAGCGGCATCCACAACCCGCGTCGCCCCCGCTCGTGCGGGGCGGGCTGGATCTGGCGGAACGCCCGCCCGGCCAGGGTCGTCTCCACCGGGAGCGGCTCACGCGGTGGCTTCCCGGGGACGGGCACCGGTCGTAGCACCCGCTGGTCGTAGTCGACGAGGTAGGCGACGATCTCCACGCCGAGGATGTGCCCGGCCTGGTCCATGACCTCGGGGAGGCGGCTGGGGTTGATCCGGGTGCCGTGCAGGAGTCGGGTGAGCGCCTGGAGGACCTTCGGCTCGTCCTCCCGCGGCGCCGGCAGGGGGGAGGCGTACGGCACCCGCTGAGTCCGCACCTGGTCGTCGAGGTACTCGTTGACGGCGTGGGCCAGGATGTCCCGCTGGTGCGACGCGAACGGCATCATCCCGTGGAGGTAGGCCTCGACCTCGACCATCCCGGCGTCACCACCGAGAGCGAAGTACCGCAGCCACAGGTCCTCCAGGGACAGCCCGGAGCGCTCCAGGGCGACCTGGAAGAGCCGTCGCTGCTCGTCGACGTCGGTGGTGAACGCCGTCGCTCTCCCGCGTGGCATCAGCGATCCTCGGTGACCGAGCGCACGACGTCCCGGGCCACGTCTCGCAGCTTGCGGTTCGAGTTGCGCGACGTGGCGACGAGCATCGCGAAGGCGCGCTGCTCGTCCACCCGCTCCCGCTCCATGAGGACGCCCTTGGCCTGGCCGATGACGTCCCGGCTGCGCAGCGCCTCCCGGAGCTGGTCCGAGACCCGTTGGGCCTTCTCGTAGGACTGCACGTTGGCGAGCAGGATCGCTGCCTGGGCGGCGAGCATGGTGGCGAGGTGCTCCGCATGCGTGTCGTACGCATGGGCCTGCCCGGCGTAGACCTTGAGGGCGCCCAGGCAGGAGTCTCCGGCGACCAGGGGCGTGCTGAGGCTCGACGCCAGGCCGAGAGCGGACGCGGCCGGGGACCACCGTGGGAAGCGCTCGTCTGTGCTGAGAGCGTCGACACGGACCTGCGACCGCTCCCGCCACGCCATGAGGCACGGTCCCTCGTCCAGCTCGTACTGCAACCGGTCCGCCTCCGCGACGACCTCGTCCGAGGAGCCGCGACTGGTCGGGCGGCCCCGGTCGTCGACCAGCGTGACCCCCGCACCCACCGTGCCCGGGACCATCTGCGCGGCCAGCGAGGTGACCAGCCGCAAGGCGGTCCCCACGGTCTCCTCGGACAGCGGCAACCCGGACATCCGGGCGTAGACCGCAGCCATCTCGTCCGCGAGGGGCAGCTCGCTCATGCCCCGCTCCGTCCTGTCAACGCGACAACGGAGAGGCGGGCGCCAGGAACCGAGGTGCGTGGGAGTCCGCCAACGGCTTGAGCGGTCGTCCACCAAGCCGGTGGACCCGCTCACCTTACGCCGCTCGGGAGCCGCCGCAACGGCTGCGGCGCGCACCGCGTGAGCGGCTGACGGCGACTGCGTGGCACGCGGACTGACCCGGCACCACGGAGGACGGCGTCAGCGGTCCACCCACGTGCGCAGATCCTTGTGCACGTCGCTCTCCCGGTGACCGGCCCCCCGGCTCGCGGCGGCCTCGGCCACCTCGGCGAGGCGGTTCGCCCGGGCCCGTTCTGCGGGGGTAAAGGGCTCACCCGGTCGGGTGAAGACGAACAGGCCGGTCCACGGTGAGGGGACACGCAGCGTCGTCGCCGCCTCGGAGACGGCGCCGGGTCCACGGGTGAGCGCCGTGATGCGGTCGACGACGAGGCGGGCGCGGAGCAGCTCACAGATCGCCAGCGGCAGCTCCGCGGCGTCGGCGGCGACACGAGCGGCGTACGACAGAGCAGTGGTCTGGCCGTCGACGAGGGCCAGCGCCGAGCTCGGCCACACCTGCACGTCAGCGCCCCCGGCTCTCTCGACGGCGGCACCGATCGCCGCGCTCTCCACCTCTTCGGGCGCCACGGCGATGATCTCGTCCAGCGCCCCGTTCTCGAGCGGGTGAATGTGGATGCTGAGGATGTTGGCGTCCAGCCGGGCGAGGCCCCTCGCGAGCTGCTCCAAGGCTCCTGGGTGGTCATCGACCCTCGCGCGGATCCTCCACAGGGCGGGCGCCGTCTCGACGCGCCGGCGCATGGCCAGGGCCGGGGCGTGCAGCCACGCCCGGAGCAGCCGCATGGCCGACGGCTCGACGACCCAGATCACGAGCACGGTCGTTGTCACGGTGAGCACCACGACCGTCGTCAGGTACGACAGGTGGTAGTGGACGACAAGGGCGTGCAGGGCAAGTTCTACCGGGAAGACGGCAAGGAGCTTGGCGAGGGTGAGCCGTGCCCGCCGGGGGTGCGGCTGGCGGCCGCACACGTCGCAGGCGTCTGCGCCGGTCACCGCCTGCGTCAGATGCTGGTCCATGCGCTCACCATGGCGCGACGGCGTTGCCGCCGAGTTCCGTCCACGTCCCGCGGAGGTTGCGGCTTCGACAAGGTTCAGTGCTGAGGATGCCGCGGTCGCCATCGCATGCTCGGCTACACGACGCCGTCCTGGCCCGGATGACGACGAATCGGGAACGGCACCAGGTGCGGCCTGTGGTTGCTGGCGACCTACCGCGAAGGCACACCCCGCGTTAGGCTTCACGTCGGAGCGGGCAAAAGGGGCCACCGTGGGGGGTTTTGACGCGTTCAGCGTTGATCTTGACGCGTTGCAGGACGCGGGTCGCGGGATCAGCGACGCCGTCGCCGAATTCGGCCGCACCGACGTCGTGGACCTGCTCCCGTCCGCGGCGGCCGTAGGGCACGACGGGCTGTCCGCGGCGCTCGCCGAGTTCGACGACCGATGGGAACGTGGCGTCAACCACCTCCTCGCGGACACCGAGGAGATCGGCGTCCGGCTCGCCGAGACCGTTGCGTGTTACGCCGAGACTGAGGCCAAGGTCACCGAGCGGTTCCTCGCGCTGGACAAGACGCTCACCGAGGGCACAGGGCCGTGACCGTCGACTTCCGGATCCCTGGGTCGCCGGAGCAGGTCCTGGCGGCCGCTGACCGGCTCGCCGCCGTCGGTGAACGCTTCCTGGCGACCGAGGCGGCCCTGCGAGCAGTGTCGACGGATGGGTGGACGGGCCCGGCCGCCGACGACTTCCGCGCAGCGTACGAGCACGAGCCGCGGCGATGGCTGGACGCTGGGCACGGATTCTCGCGGGCGGCTCGGGCGCTGGCCCGGTACGCGGTGGTCCTGGCCGAGGCGCAGGCGAGGGCTGACGCGGCCGCGGCGGCATACGCGGAAGCGGAGGCTACGACGACTGCGGCTCGGGCAGCGCACGAGGCCGAGCAGGAGCCGGCACGGTTCCGGGCGCGGGAGGCTGCGGCGGCCGGGCAGGTCGTGGTCGTCACCCCAACCGCGTTCGTCGACCCCGGCGCGGCTGCGCGTCAAGCCGCGTTGGCGGAGTTGGAGGCGGCGCGAGCGGCGGTACGGGCCGAGGGCGACGCGGCGGCTGCTGAGGTGCGGGCCGGGTGCGCGGGAGCCCCGCAGACCCGGTCGTGGCTCCGGACCGCGTGGGACAACACGGTCTCGGTGCTGGACGGCGCGTGGGACTCGGTCTACGACTTCGGCAAATTGATCTTGTGGGACGTGTCCCTGTCACACCGCTGGCGGCTCCTCAAGGTCGCGGTCGGCGCCCAGGACGCCGCCGAAGCCGACGCCGAGGTCGCCCTGATCCGCGAGGACGCCACCAACATCTGGAGTGCCGCGGTCGATGACCCGCTCGGCTTCGCCCAGGAACTCGGCAAGTCGGCGGTGGCGTGGGACGAGTGGGACGATAACGGTTTTCACGCGGCCGGGTCGTTCCTGCCTGACGTGATCGCTGGCGTCGCAACCGGCGGCGGGCTGTTCGCGTTGAAGGCGTCGGCCAGGTCCGCCGACGCGGTAGCCGACCTCAACGACCTCAAGCGCGCCGTCGACGACATCCCCGAGTCGCGGCTGCCCGACCCAGACAAGACCCCGCCTCTCAGAGCCGCCCCCACCACACGCATCGACATCCCAGAGGAGTACGCCCACCTGCCCGTACGGGACGAGACCGCAGGTTCCAAGGGAGCCTGGAACAGCGGCCTGTACGACCCAGAGCCGAACACGGTGTACCGCGTTGATGACCGGCACGTCTACGTGACCGACGACCTCGGTCGAGTGAGTCACGTCGAGTCCCAACTCGCCTACCGTGATCCTGAGACGGCAGCGCAGTACCGCCACGAGTACCGGCAAGGACTGGCCGGGGGCGAGTTCCGGTTGTCCACCGACCAGGGTGGCCACCTCATCGGGGCGAGCCTGGGCGGCCCTGGCGAGCCGATCAACCTCGTCGCGATGAATAGACACCTCAACGGCACCAGCGCCAATGACTCTTGGGGCGCAATGGAGGCGAATTGGCGGGCGCTTCTCAAGGCGAATCCAGATGCGGACATTCGGGTTCGCATCGACATCGACTACCCAGACGGCTCACAACGTCCGGAAGCGTTTTCCGTTGAGTACACTGTGAACGGCAGCGACCCACGGATCAAGGAGTTCGTCCAGTGACGCAGCAGGTCGACCCGACGTTGCTTTATCAGCAGATCTTCAATGCCTTCCGTGCGGCTGCGCCCGAAGGGTGGACGGTTGGACACATCACCTACCTGTGTGCTGGGAAGACGGCCGAATACCAGGCGCTCGCCACGATGCCTGACGGCAGGAAGGTCGGCTTCGGCCGCATTCCCCGCACCCTCTCCAAAGCGTTTCGAGCATTGCGGGACTCGATGTACCGACCGGGTAGAGGTACCTGGTACACCGCGACCGCGACGCTGTACCCGGACGGCCGATTCTCACTGGACGTCGACTACGACCACGAACCCCAGTGGGATTCCCCGACATCCCCGGGCCACTACGTCGAAGACGCCGAGCAGTACCCGCGCGACGAGAAGCACACGCCGGACTGGCTGCGGCAGCGCCTAACCGAAGCGACCAAGGGCAACTGAGCACCGCCTGCCGCTCAGGCGCTGCGGCCGGTGTATCGCGCATGTGGAGTCCCGGCGTGTGGAGTCCCGGCGTGGTGTACGGGCCGCCCGCCAAGTTGCCGCGGACGATCGACGGCGTCCAAGCAGTTGACACGAAAGACCGTGAAGACCCGGACGTCGCCTCAGCCCCCAGACACGCCGACCGTGAGCGACACCTCAACCACGCTCAACTGGGAAGAGCCCGTATCCTGAAGGCTCGACCCGACCGGAGACGAATCGTCGTCGAGTACTCGGTAAACGGCGGCCCCCCGACCAGGAGAGAATTCGAGCAGTGAGCGACTCGCCGGACGAATTGATCCGAACCATCGGCCAGGCCTTCGTCGACGCTGCCCCGCGCGAATGGACGGAAGGCAAAATCGTGTACCGACGGGCAGGCAAGACCGCCGAGTACCAGGAAACCGCGGTCCTGCCCGACGGCAGGGTGGTGGGCGTTGACGCAGGCCGCGGCGCAGCCAAGGCATTCAAGGAACTGCGGCGCCTGATGTACCAACCTGGTAAGGGCACCTGGTTTACCGCGGTGTGCACGTTGTACCCGGACGGACGCACCACGTTCGACTTCGACTTCGACAACGAGCCCGAGTGGGCTTCCCCCACGGTCGCAGGTCACTACGTGGAGGACGTCGAGCAGTACCCGCGCGACGACGAGCACACGCCGGACTGGTTGCGGCAGCGCCTAGCCGAAGCGACCAAGGGCAACTGAGCATCGCCTGCCGCTCAGCAGAGACCCCATGCTGAGCTACCATCAACGAGGATCTGACCTGCGGAGATACTTGAGCCGGCACGGGGACTCGAACCCCGAACCGCCCGATTACAAGTCGGGTGCGCTACCAGTTGCGCCATGCCGGCGGGACGCCCGGACTCTAGTCCGGGCGACGGTCGTCGGGCAGGACGACCCGACGGCGGTGGGGCCGGTGACCCGAGCCCGGACGGCGCGGGTCACCGGCCCGGCCCTCACCCGGCGGCGGCGACGGCGGCCTCCACCGCCTCACGGGAACGGTCCTGCAGGATCTCGCCCTCGACCATGACGGTCGGCGTGCCCTGGACGCCGGCCTGCGACGCGGCGTCCGTGGCGTTGGCCACCCAGCCGGTGTACCGCTCCTCGAGCACGCACTGCTCGGCCTCGGGGTCGGCGCCGGCGGTCTCGGCGATGGACCAGATCTCCTCGTTCGTCATCCCCGGCCCCTGCTCGGCGACCTGGTTGACGAACATGAGCCGGTTGAACTCCGGGAACGCCTCCGGCGAGGTCTCCCCGACACAGGCTGCAGCGCTCGCGGCACGGGTGGAGAACTCGGTGGTGGAGTAGCGGTCCAGGATGGCGATCGGCTTGTGCACGAGCGCGATCTCACCGGCCTCGGCCTTGTCCACCAGCCACTCGCCGTCCTGCGCCTCGTACTGAGCGCACGCCGGGCAGGCGTAGTCGAGGTAGACGGCGACCTCGGGTGCGTCGGCCGGCCCGGTCCGGATCCCGTTGTCCACCAGGCCGCTCGGAGTCGCCGTGGTGTCCGAGACGTTGCTGCGTCCGGCCTGGACGATGGCGCCGATCGCCACCACGACGAGCAGCACGCCGATGACGGCGCCGGCGACGGCCAGTCGGCGGTTGCGCCGCTGGCGGGCCTCGGCCTCCTCGCGCATCCGGCGGGCCTTGTCACGCGCCGCCTCCTTGCGCTCGGCCTTGGTGGGACGGGGGGCGTTGGTGCTCATCGGGAGGCTCCTCGTGGTTCGGCGATGTCGGGGTCGTCGGAGACGGGGTCGGCGGGATCGGCGGGATCGTCAGTGTCGGGGTCGTCGGCGGGCGGGCTGTCGTGCCGGTCGGGAAACAGGACGTTGTCGAGGGCGAGCCGGGTCCGCGGCCGCCACACCAGCCATGCCGACGCGGCGAGCAGCAGCACGTCCCGGACGATCTCCTGCGGGTACTCGGTGTCCTCGGCGCTGACCTCACCGCCGCCCCCGAAGCACCCGCAGTCGATGGTCAGCCCCCGGGCCCAGGCGGACGCGACCCCGATGATGAACGCGATCATCAGCAAACCGGACACACCGGCCGCGATCCGGGTGCCGAGCCCGACCAGCAGCAGCAGCGCCACCGCGACCTCGAGCACCGGCAGCCCGAAGCCGACGACCTGGACGACCGGCTCGGGCAGCAGCTGATAGGCCCGGACGGCGCGGACGGACTCGTCCGGGTCCGGCAGCTTGATCGCCCCGGCGTAGCCGAGAACCCCGGCCAGCACGAGACGCAGGACAGTGCCCACCCATGGCACGACGTTCGCACGGCTCATCGGGTTCCTCCTCGTCGGATCAGCAGCCACCCGCCGCCGGCGAGCACCGCGGCGCCGGCGCCGAGCGCCCACGGCAGCACCGCGACGTCCGAGCCCTCGGCCGCTGGGCCACCGGCAGCGGAGGTGGTCGACTCACCTGTCGGCTCAGCTGTCGGCTCGGCGGTCAGCGGCGCCGAGGGGGGCGCGGACGCCGAGGCCGGCACGGACGCCGGGGGCGACGCGGTCGTCGGGGAGTCTGCCGCAGCCGGCGTCACGGTGAAGCCGTACGCGCCGGTCAGCGGGTGACCGTCCTGGGCGGTGACCCGCCAGGTGAGCGTGTACTGACCACCCGGGACGCCGTCGGGGACGGCGGTGGTGACCGTGCGGCCGTCGACGACGGGGGTGGCCAGGTCGACGGCGCCGTCCGGGCCGGTGAGCCGCAGACGGGTACCGAGGTCGAGGACGTCGTCGGTGAACTCGAGCCGGATCTCGGTCAGCCGCGGGATGGTCTGGTCGGCGGCGGGGACGGTGGAGCGCAGGTCGGTGTGCGCCGCCGCCGGGGCGGTGGGACCGGCCAGGACAGCGGGGACGGCGAGCGCCGCGCCGACCGCGACGAGCGCGGCACGTGTCCCGGGCGGCCGGGGGGCGTGAGGGCGGGCACGGGACAAGCGCATGGACGACATGGGCACGAACGACAGGGGCACGAACATGGTCGGGTTCTCTCCGTAGCGGGCGGGTGAGCGGGGGGCGGACGCGTCAGGCGCGTCGCGCCACCGGCGGACCACGCCGTCCCACGGAGCGGTGCAGCACGGCGACGTCGACGGCGGCCTGCTCGCAGGGCACCGGCACCGCCACCGGGCGGCTCGGGACCAGGACCGGTTCGATCACCCGCACGAGGATCGCGCCGACGAGGGCCACCACCGCGCGGACGGCGTCCTCCAGCCGGGCCAGCCACGCTCCTCCGGCGACGGTCAGCGCGGTGTGCACGACGAGCAGCGGCAGCGCGGACACGACGGCGCTCAGCGCCACCTGCTGAGCAGCGCCCAGCGACAGGCCGCTCGACAGGCACATGGTCGAGGCGCTCCACCACGCGAGGTCCAGGCCGGCGGCCGCGGCCCGGCCGACGGCCTGCAGGCACCCCACCGGGTGAGTGAGGGCGAGGACGACGTGCAGGGCCACCTGTGCGGCCAGCACGCTGGTGAGGCAGGAGCTGCCGGCCCGGTCGGCGAGACGCGCCGCACCGGCGGCCAGGACGACGCCGGCGACGACCGCCAGCGGCTCGGGCGGCGACCCGGCGACGAGGCCGTGCGCCGCCACCGTCGTCAGGACGGCGAGGACGAGGACGACGAGCAGCCGGGGAGCGCCTCCCGCCGTACCGGTACCCGCCGCGGACATGGCACGACTGTACGTGAGCCGGCCCGACTCGAACCCGTCCTGCGCCGTGCTCGTGACGGGTCGGTCACCGCAGTCCCAGTGGCGGACCTGGCAGCGGCGTCCAGTCGGGCTGCGCTCCACCGAGCACCACCACGACGGCGGCAACCGTGACGAGCAGGAGCAGCACGACTGCCACCTGGGAGCCGCCGCGGCCCGGAGCGACCGCCCGGACCACCGTCCGGGTGCCGCGCCGCAGGGCGGCACCCCCCGGTCCCCACCACGCGGCGACAGCAGCGGATGCGGCCCCGGCCGCCAGCGCCACCGGACTGCCAGGGGTGACGCCGGCCAGCCCGAGTCCGCCGTCACCGAGGAACCAGCCGGTGAGGAAGGCGACGGCCACGCCGAGCAGCAGGGGCAGGACGAGGGCGACGACGGCGACCCCGGTCGCGGGCACGAGGTGCCACGGGGACGCCGCCACGGCCCGGACGACGTCGGACCTCCGGGGTCCCCGCTCGTGCCGGCGCCGCAGCAGTGCGCCGTGCGCCCGGTCCACGGTGCGGGCCAGCGCAGAGCCGAGCAGGGCGGCGATGGCCGCGACAGCGGGGGCTACGGCGGCCACCGCCACCAGGGCGAGCAGTCCGGCGGCGATCGTGCCGCTGCGTCGCGGCAGGACAACCAGCGCCGGGGCAGCCAGCGGGTACGGCGGGTAACCCGGCGGCGGGTACCTGCCGGGCAGGGTCTGCTCCTGGTAGGGCGCGGGGACCGGTCCGGTGACGTCGTGGCGGGCCACCGGCTCCAGCACCGCCGTCGGCGGGACCGGGACGGCGCGGGTGCGGTCCTCGACCTGCCCGACCGGCCCGTCGTCCCAGCTCCCGTGCTCGTCCCGCGCCTCGTCGTCCCAGCTCTCGTCGTCGTCCCACGCCTCGTCGTCCCACGCCTCGTCGTCCCACGCCTCGTCGTCCGGGCCGCCCTCCCGCAGCCGCTCGACGGCCATCCGCAGCTCGGCGGGGCGGGGACGGCGCAGCGGGTCCACCTCCAGTCCGCGGCGCAGCACGTGGAGCAGACCCGCCGGCACCCCCTCCAGGTCGGCGTCGCCGCGACGCACCCGGTCGAGCACCACGTCGACCGGGCCCCGGCCGAACGGTGGCCGGCCGGTCGCGGCGAACGCCATCGTCGCCGCCCAGCCCCACCAGTCGGTGGCCGGCGTCACCGGCTCGCCGGCGACCACCTCCGGGGACAGGTAGCCCGGCGTCCCCATGACCAGCCCGGTGGAGGTCAACCGGACGTCGTCGGCGACGTGCGCGATGCCGAAGTCGATGACGACGGGCTCGCCGTCGAGCATGAGGACGTTGCCGGGCTTGAGGTCACGGTGGACGACCCCGGCCTCGTGGACGGCGGCCAGCGCCTCCCCCAGCCCGTCACCGAGGGCGGCGAGCCGCTCGGCGTCCAGCGGGCCGTGCTCGCGGACGTGGACGTCGAGCGGCGGGGCCGGCACGTACTCGGTGACGACGTACGGGGTGTCGCAGTCGACGTCGGCGTCCAGCACGGCCGCGACCCGGGGGCTGCGCACCCGGCGCAGCGTGTCCACCTCACGGGCCAGCCGTCGACGCGCCTCCGGGTCGCCGGCGACGTGGGGGCGCAGCACCTTGACGGCGACCGCCCGGCCGGCCTCGTCGAGGGCCAGGTGGACGACGCCCATCCCACCCTCGCCGATCCGGTGCACGAGCCGGTAGCGGCCCAGTCGCCCCCCGGTCGGCTCCGTCCTCGTCACCGCTCCACGGTACGGGAACGACGCTCAGCGGCTGATGTACGCCTCGAGCTGGTCGCGCTCACTCTGCAGCTCGCTCATCCGCTGCTTGACGACGTCGCCGATGCTCACGATGCCGACGAGCACCCCGTCCTCGAGGACCGGGACGTGCCGGATCCGCTGCTCGGTCATGACGGCCATGAGGTCGTCGACCGTGGCGGACGGACTGCACGTGTGGACGTCCGCGGTCATGATCTGCGACACCTCGATGTCGAGGACGCCGTCGCCGTCGGTGCTGAGCCGCCGGACGACGTCCCGCTCGCTGACGATGCCCTCGACCGTCCGTCCGTCGGTCGACACGACGAGCGCACCCACACCGCCGTCGCGGAGACGGTCGAGCAGGGTGCGCACCGACTCGGTCGGTGCGATCGTCAGCACGTCGGCGCCCTTGTGCCGCAGCACTCCGGAGATCTGCATCCCACACCGCCTCTCCCGGCCGACGCGGGGGGTGGCGCCCGCCCGGTCTCGCCGTCCGTGACCCGAACGTAGCCGTTCCCGCGGCCGAGCGGGAGGGGTCGGCCGCCGGTATGTTGACCTCGACCCAGTCGAAGGAGCTGACGTCGTCGTGCCCACTGGTAGCGAGGTCGTGCCGGACGGCTACGAGTTCGTCGTCGTCGCCAACCGGCTCCCGGTCGACCGGCAGGTCGAGGCGGACGGCACCACGTCGTGGCGGCGGTCCCCCGGCGGCCTGGTGACCGCCCTGGAGCCGGTCATGCAGAAGGCCGACGGCGCATGGGTCGGCTGGTCCGGCGCCCCCGGGGAGGCCGACGCCCCGTTCGACGCCGACGGGATGCGCCTGGTCCCGGTGCCCTTGAGCGCCGAGGAGGTCGCCGACTACTACGAGGGGTTCTCCAACGCGACGCTGTGGCCGCTCTACCACGACGTCATCGTCGCCCCGGAGTTCCACCGCGACTGGTGGGACGCCTACGTCCGGGTGAACCGGCGCTTCGCCGAGGCCGCGGCCGAGCAGGCCTCGCACGGCGCGACGGTCTGGGTGCAGGACTACCAGCTCCAGCTCGTCCCCGCGGTGCTGCGCGGGCTGCGCCCCGACCTGCGGATCGGGTTCTTCAACCACATCCCGTTCCCGCCGTTCGAGATCTTCGCCCAGCTGCCCTGGCGCCGGCAGGTCATCGAAGGGCTGCTCGGCGCGGACCTGCTGGGTTTCCAGCGGGTGCAGGACGCGAACAACTTCCTCCGGGCGGTACGCCGCACCGCCGGCCTGAGCACCCGCGGGCAGTCCGTCCGGGTCCAGGACGCCGCGGGCGAGCGCCGGGTGCGAGCGCACGCCTTCCCGATCTCCATCGACTCCGCCGGCCTGGACGCGATGGCCCGCCGGGAGGACGTCGTGCGGCGGGCAGCGGAGATCCGCGCAGAGCTCGGCTCCCCGCGCCGGATCGCCCTCGGCGTCGACCGGCTGGACTACACCAAGGGGATTCGCCACCGCCTCAAGGCCTGGGGCGAGCTGCTCGAGGACGGCAAGGTCACCCCCGAGGACAGCGTCCTGGTCCAGGTGGCGACCCCGAGCCGGGAACGGGTCGAGCACTACCGCGTGCTCCGGGACGAGATCGAGCTCACCGTGGGCCGGATCAACGGTGACCACTCCCGGCTCGGCACCCCGGCGGTGCACTACCTGCACCACTCCTACCCGCGGGAGGAGATGGCGGCGCTGTTCCTGGCCGCCGACGTCATGCTCGTGACGTCGCTGCGCGACGGGATGAACCTCGTCGCCAAGGAGTACGTCGCCTCCCGCCACGACGAGCGCGGCGTCCTGGTGCTCAGCGAGTTCACCGGCGCGGCCGACGACCTGCCGCAGGCGCTGAAGGTCAACCCGCACGACATCGACGGGCTCAAGGAGACCATCCTGCGGGCCCTGTCGATGCCGGACGCCGAGCAGGCCCGTCGGATGCGGGCCCTGCGCCGACGGGTGCTCGACCGGGACGTCGCCCGCTGGGCCGACTCGTTCCTGTCCGCGCTCCAAGGGCCCCAGCCGTGAGCGGCCTGCCGGCGGACCTCGACGCCGCCCTGCGCCGGTTCGCCGGCGCAGGGCGGGTGCTCGTCGCCCTGGACTTCGACGGCTGCCTGGCCCCCATCGTCGAGGACCCCTCGGCGGCGCGGGCGCTGCCCGGCTCGGACGCGGCGCTGCGGGCCCTCAGCCGCCGTGACGGCGTCCGGGTGGCGCTGGTCAGCGGGCGGGCGCTGGCGGACCTGCGGGCCGTCGCCGCCCCGCCACCGGAGGTCGTGCTGGTGGCCAGCCACGGTGCCGAGGTCGCCGGGGCAGACGGTCCGGAGGTGCCGGACGAGGTCCTTCGGCACGTGGTGTCCCTCCTGGAGCCGGTCGTCCTCGACCATCCCGGCACGGCCCTGGAGCACAAGCCAGCCGGGGTCGTGCTGCACACCCGCCGCGCCCCTCGGGCCGTGGCCGACGCCGCCACCGCCGCCGCGCTGCGGGCGGTCGCGGACGTCGAGGGCGCCCACGTGCTGCAGGGCAAGGAGGTCGTCGAGGTGTCGGTCGTCGAGGCCGACAAGGGCAGCGCGCTGCTCGAGCTCGCCGGCACCCTGGGGGTCGACGCGGTGCTCTACGCCGGGGACGACGTCACCGACGAGCACGCCTTCGCGGCGCTCGCCCGCCGGGGGGTCGACGCCGACGTGACCGTCAAGGTCGGCGAGGGCGACACCGCCGCCAGGTACCGGGTGGACGGTCCCGCGGCCGTCACCGGGGTGCTCGAGCGGCTGCTCACCCTGCGCGGCTGATCCCCGCCGCTGCCCCGCCGTCCGGTCAGTCGTGCCGGTCAGTCGTGCCGGCCGGCCGTGCGGCGCGGCGCGGCGCCGGTCGAGGACCGCACGACCAGCTCCGGACGGAACACGTACTCCGCCCGGGGCGCGGGCACCCCGGTGATCTCGTCGAGCAGGGCCCGGACCGCCGCGGTGCCCATCGCCTGCACCGACTGCCGGATCGTCGTCAGCGGCGGGTCGGTGAAGGCGACGAGCATCGAGTCGTCGTACCCGACGACGGACACGTCACCGGGCACGCTCAGGCCCCGCTCGCGGACGGCTCGGATCGCCCCGAGCGCCATGAGGTCCGAGCCGCAGATCACCGCGGTGCACCCGGCGTCCACCAGCCGGCCGGCGGCCGCGGCACCCCCCTCGACGCTGAACAGCGTGTACTCGACGAGCCGGTCGACGTCGTCCGTGCCGACGTGCGTGCTCATCGCCGCCCGGAACCCGGTCACCTTGCGGATCACCGGCACGTACCGCGACGGGCCCAGCGCCAGCCCGATCTCGCGGTGCCCGAGGGAGACGAGGTGGGAGACGGCCAGGTCCATCGAGGCCACGTCGTCGTTGGAGATGAAGGGGGCGTCGACGCCCTCGGCGTAGCCGTTGACCAGCACGATCGGCAGCCCGCGCTCGCGCAGCCTGGTGTACCGGCTGGTGTCGGCGGTGGTGTCGGCGTGCAGGCCGGAGACGAACACGATGCCGGAGACCCCCCGCTCCAGCAGCATCTGGGTGTAGTCGTCCTCGTGCACCCCACCGGGCGTCTGGGTGCACAGCACCGGAGTGAAACCGTGCTGCGCCAGCGAGTTCTCGATCACCTGGGCGAACGCCGGGAAGATCGGGTTCTCCAGCTCGGGGACGATGAGCCCCACCAGCCCGGCGCTCTTGAGCCGAAGCCGTGAGGGCCGCTCGTAGCCGAGGACGTCCAGGGCGGTGAGGACCGCCTGCCGCGTGCTGTCCGCCACCCCCGGCTTGGCGTTGAGCACCCGGCTGACCGTGGCCTCGCTGACCCCGGCGTGAGCGGCGATGTCCGCCAGACGCGCTCTCATGTGGCGCACGCTACAGCACGCTTGCGAAAACTTGCAGAAAGACCCTTGCGGAGTCCATGAAAGACCTTGCTACAGTCCGGGCACCATCCACACCCTTCGCGAGGAGATCCCGATATGCGTAGGACCGCACGATCCCTGGCCCTGACGGCCGGGTTCGCCGTGCTCGTCTCCGCCTGTGGCGGCGGCGAGACGACCGATCCGGAGGCCACGGACACCGGGGCCGCCACCGACACGGCGACCGAGACCGCCGCCCCGGAGAGCACGGAGACCGAGGGCGCCCCGACCCGGGCGGACGCCGACCTCGTCATCTGGGCCGACGAGAACCGCGCGAACGCGCTGCAGGCCACCGCCGAGCAGTTCGGCGCCGACAACGGGATCACCGTCGCGGTCCAGACCGTGGCCACCGACCTGCAGACGAACTTCGTCACCGCCAACACCGCCGGCAACGGCCCCGACGTCGTCATCGGCGCGCACGACTGGATCGGCAACCTCGTCCAGAACGGCGCCATCGACCCGCTGCCGCTGTCCGAGGCCGACCAGGCCCGGTACGCCGAGGTCGCCATCAAGGGCGTCACCTTCGACGGCCAGGTCTACGGGCTGCCCTACGCGGTGGAGTCCATCGCGCTGTACCGCAACACCGACCTCGTCGCCGAGGCTCCGCAGACCATCGAGGAGCTGGTCCAGCTCGCCAACGAGTCCGGCGCCGAGAACCCGCTGTGCCTGCAGGTCGGCGAGAACGGCGACGCCTACCACATGCAGCCGCTGTACACCTCCGCCGGCGGCTACCTCTTCGGCGAGACCCCCGAGGGCGACCCGGACCCGACCGACGTGGGCGTCGGCAAGGAGGGCTCCATCGTCGCCGCGGAGAAGATCGGCGAGCTCGGCGCCCAGGGCGTGCTGAAGACCTCCATCACCGGGGACAACTCCATCGCGCTGTTCACGGAGGCCGCCTGCCCGTTCCTCGTCTCCGGGCCGTGGGCGCTCGGTGACATCAACACCGCCGGGATCAGCTACGAGATCACCCCGATCCCGGGCTTCGAGGGCATGGAGCCGGCGCGGGCCTTCACCGGCGTCCAGGCGTTCTACGTCGCGAGCAAGGGGGCCAACAAGGCCTTCGCGCAGGAGTTCGTGCTCAACGCCGCGAACACCCCGGAGACCATGCGAGCACTGTTCGACGCCGAGCCGCGCCCGCCGGCGATGACCGAGGTCCTCGAGGCCGTCGCACCCGAGAACCCGGACGTCGCGGCGTTCGCCGAGGCCGCCGACGCCGGCCAGATCCTCCCGGCCATCCCGCAGATGGCCGCCATCTGGGAGCCGCTGGGCAAGGCGGAGGCCGCCATCGTCGGCGGCGCCGACCCGGCCAGCACCATGCAGACCGCCGGCGAGACGATCGCCGCAGCGCTGCAGTGACCGACCCCCGCCCCGCCCGCGGCGCCTCGGCCCGCGGGCGGGGCGGGTCCACCCTCACCCCTGCCAGCAGGCCGACGACGTGGAGGACCCGGTGAGCTCGCTCCAGGACGTCCCCAGACGACCCGGTCGACCGGAGCGCTCCGTCGGGGTCGCCGCAATCCTCGTCAAGCTGCTCGGGCTCGGCCTCGTCGTCGCGCTCGTCCTCAGCGTGACACCGGCGCTGCTCGCCGCCGAGGACTACGCGATCCTCGTCGCGATGTGGGTGGCGGCCGGGGCGCTCGTCGCCGTCTACGGCACCACCAGGCTCATCCCGCTGAAGTACCTGCTGCCGGGAACGCTCTTCCTCCTGGCGTTCATCGTCTACCCGATCATCAGCACGTTCGCGATCTCCTTCACGAACTTCGGCGACGGCAAGCGGACGTCGAAGGAGGAGTCGATCACCCAGATCATCGGCCGGTCGGTCCAGCAGCTGCCGGACTCCCCGACGTACACGCTGACCGTCGGCACCACCGGCTCCCCGACCGAGGGGCCGTTCACGTTCTTCCTCGTCGACGACGCCGACGGCTCGCTGTACCGCGGCACCGCAGAGGGCCTGGAGCCGCTCGAGGAGGACGAGGTGACCGTCACCGACGGCCGGATCACCGAGGCCCCCGGCTTCACGATGCTGGACGCCCGGCAGGTCAACGACGCCGGGCCGCTGATCCAGGACTACACGGTGCCGACCGAGGACGGGGCGATCCGCCCGCTCGGCATCGGTCGGGCGTTCGAGGGCACGACGATCCTGCAGTACGACGAGGACGCCGACGCGATCACCGACACGTCCACCGGGCGCACCTACCCGGTGGCGATGGTCGGCGACTCGGAGTACTTCGTCGACCCGGAGACCGGCCGGCCCGCCTTCTCCCAGAGCTGGCAGCAGAACGTCGGACTGGCCAACTACGAACGCGTGCTGACCAACCCCACCATCCGGGCCGACTTCGTCCGCATCTTCCTGTGGACCCTGGCGGTGGCCGTCCTGTCCGTCGCCACGACGTTCGCGCTCGGGCTGTTCCTCGCCGTCGTCCTCAACGACCCGCGCGTGCGGGGCCGGCGTCTCTACCGGTCGATCCTGCTGCTGCCCTACGCGATCCCCGCGTTCATCTCCCTGCTGGTGTGGGCGAGCTTCTACAACCGCGACTTCGGCCTCATCAACGACATCCTCCCGGGCAACCCGAACTGGCTCGGTGACCCCTGGCTGGCGAAGGTCGCCGTCCTGCTGACGAACCTGTGGCTGGGGTTCCCGTACATGCTCGTGGTGAGCACCGGCGCCCTGCAGGCCATCCCGGCCGAGCTCAAGGAGGCCGCCGCCATCGACGGGGCGAGCGGCTTCACCGCCTTCCGCCGGATCACCTTCCCGCTGCTGCTGGTCGCCGTCGGCCCCCTGCTCGTCGCCTCCTTCGCCTTCAACTTCAACAACTTCAACCTCATCCAGCTGCTCACCGAGGGTGGACCGTTCCCCGCGGACAACCCGCAGGCCGGTCACACCGACATCCTCATCAGCTACACCTACCGGCTGGCCTTCGGCGCCGGGGGCGCCCAGTTCGGCTTCGCCGCCGCGGTGTCCGTCGTCCTGTTCGTCCTGACCGCCGTCATCGCGACCATCCAGTTCCGGTACACCCGGGTGCTGGAGTCGGTGAGCTGAGGAGCCCGTCATGACCTACACCCCTCAGCCGCTCGGATCCGCACCGGGAGAGAACGTCGAGCCCCAGGACGCCGGGCTCGCCTCGACCGAGCGGACCCGCCGCACCTACGAGGAGCCCAGGCCGCGCGGGATGCGCTGGTGGCGGGAGATCGGCTGGCGGCACGTCGTCGGGCTGGCCGCCGTCGCCTTCGCCGCGTTCCCGGTGCTCTACGTCGTCTCGGCATCGGTGAACCCGCTCGGCACCATCGGCACCACCGGCCTCGTCCCCACCCGCTTCGGCCTGGACAACTACGCCGAGCTGCTCAGCGGGGACCGGGGCCCCTTCCTCACCTGGTACGTCAACACCCTCGTGCTGTGCGCCGTGGTGACGGTCGGCCAGGTCCTCGCCAGCGCCCTGGCCGCCTACGCGTTCTCCCGGTTCCGCTTCCGCGGCCGGCGCGGCGGTCTGCTGACCATCCTGCTCATCCAGATGTTCCCGCAGTTCCTCGCGATCGTCGCACTGTTCAACCTGTTCAGCCGGCTCGGGGAGGCGATCCCGCAGATCGGGCTGAACACCCTCGCCGGCTACGGGCTCATCCTCATGGGCGGTGCGATGGGCCAGGTCTGGCTCATCAAGGGCTTCTTCGACTCCATCCCCCGGGACCTCGACGAGGCGGCCATCATCGACGGCGCCACGCACACCCAGGTCTACTTCCGGATCATCCTGCCGCTCGTGCGCCCGATCCTCGCCGTGACCGGGCTGCTCGCCTTCGTCGGTGCGATCAACGAGTTCATCATCGCGAGCATCTTCCTCACCGACGACAGCGTGAAGACCCTCGCCGTCGGCCTCTACGGCATCATCGACGGCGACCGGAGCAACAACCTCGGCGTGTTCGCCGCCGGCGCGGTGCTCACCGCGCTGCCGGTCGTGCTGCTGTTCCAGTACCTGCAGAAGTACATCGTCGGCGGGCTGACGGCCGGCTCGGTGAAGGGCTGACGACCAACGCCATGGGCCGCCACAGCGACCGCTCCGCCCACCTGCTCGACCTGCCGCACCACGACGGCTCTGCGCTGTACGTCACCGACGACGCCCCGGCGCCAGGCTCCACCGTCACCGTGCGGCTGCGGGTGCCGCACGCCCACCGGGCCCGGCACGTCGTCGTCCGCCAGCTCCGCGACGGCGAGCCGCTGCTCGTGCCGGCCGAGGTGGAGAGCGCGGACGACGTCCAGACCTGGTGGCGGGCCGACCTCACCGCGCACAACCCGCTGACGGCGTACCGGTTCTTCCTGCACGGCGAGGACGGCGGCTACCGGTGGCTCGACGCCGCCGGACTGCACGAGCGCGACGTCACCGACGCACACTCCTTTCGGGTGACGACCCATCCGGGCCCGCCGTCCTGGGTGCAGGACGCCGTGGTCTACCAGGTGTTTCCCGACCGGTTCGCCCGCTCCGGCGTCCACCACGACACCCCGCCGTGGGCGGAGCCCGCCGACTGGGACGACGACGTCGTCCACCGCGGGCCGCACGTGCAGCGGCAGTGGTTCGGCGGTGACCTGGCTGGCGTCGAACACCACCTCGACCACCTCGTCGACCTCGGCGTCACCGTGCTGTACCTGACGCCGTTCTTCGAGGGCCGGTCGAACCACCGCTACGACGCGGTCACCTTCGACCGGGTCGCCCCCGAGCTCGGCGGCCAGCAGGCGCTGGTGTCGCTGGTGCGAGCGGCCCACGCCCGCGGGCTGCGCGTCCTCGGCGACCTCACGACGAACCACACCGGCGCGGGCCACGAGTGGTTCCGCCGCGCGGTCGCCGACCCCGGCAGCGAGGAGGCCGGGTACTACCTCTTCCGCCACCACCCGGACGACTACGTCAGCTGGCTGGACGTCCCCAGCCTGCCCAAGCTCGACCACCGCAGCGCCGCCCTGCGGCGCCGGCTCACCGACGGACCCGACTCGGTGGTGGCCCGCTGGCTGCGCGACCCGGTGGCCCTCGACGGCTGGCGCATCGACGTCGCGAACATGACCGGCCGGTACGCCGACGTCGACCTGGCTCACGAGGTGGCCCGCACGGTGCGGGCCACGATGGCCGCCGTCGAGGCGCAGACCGGCCGTCCCACCTGGCTGCTCGCCGAGCACGGCCACGACGCCTCCGCGGACCTCGCCGGGGACGGCTGGCACGGCACGATGGCCTACTCCGCGTTCACCCGGCCGGTCTGGGCGTGGCTGACCGAGCCCGGGCACGGCCTCACCTTCCTCGGGCTGCCGGTCGAGGTCCCCAGCCTGCCCGCCACCGCGGTGGCCGCGACCGTGCGGGACTTCGTCGCCTCGATCCCCTGGCGGTCGCTGGCCGCGTCCTCGACCGCGCTGGGGTCCCACGACACGCCGCGGATCCGGACGGTGGTCGGCGGCGGGACGGCGGGGGGCCTGGGCGCCGGCCGGGCAGGACGCGACCGGCACCTCGTCGCGCTCGCCCTGCTCGTCGGGATGCCCGGGGTCCCGATGGTGTTCGCCGGCGACGAGATCGGGCTGACCGGCGTGGACGGCGAGCACTCTCGCACCCCCTTCCCCTGGCACCGGCGGACGGAGTGGGACGAACCGACCCTGCGGGCCTACCGGACGTGGCTGGGGCTGCGCCGCGACCACGTGGCCCTGCGTCGCGGCGGGCTGCGCTGGGTGCACGTGGGCGCCGACTCGATGACGTTCCTGCGCGAGCACGCCGACGGCTCGGTGCTGGTCCACGCCGCCCGTGCCCGGCACGACCGGGTCCGCGTCCCGCTGCGCGCCCTCGGCGTCACGGACATCGGGGACGTGCGGACCCTTGCCGGAGCGGACGTCGTCGGAGAGGATGCCAGCACGCTGGCCCTGCCGGACGACGGTCCGGCCGCGCACGCGTACCTGCTCCCGCCGGCCGGCGGGGGCTAGACCCCTCACGACGGATCGTCCGGCACGTACCTGCCGGTGAGAGGACACACGATGGCCACAGTCACGTTCGACAAGGCGACCCGGGTCTACCCCGGCGCCGACGAGCCCGCGGTCGACCAGCTCGACCTGCAGATCGCCGACGGCGAGTTCCTCGTCCTCGTCGGCCCCTCGGGGTGCGGCAAGTCCACCTCGCTGCGGATGCTCGCCGGGCTGGAGGAGGTGAACGAGGGGCGCATCCTCATCGGCGACCGGGACGTCACCAACGTCCAGCCGAAGGACCGGGACATCGCCATGGTCTTCCAGAACTACGCGCTGTACCCGCACATGACCGTGGCCGACAACATGGGCTTCGCCCTGAAGATCGCCGGGGTGAAGAAGGACGAGATCCGCCGGCGGGTCGTGGAGGCCGCGAAGATCCTCGACCTCGAGCCGTACCTCGACCGCAAGCCCAAGGCGCTCTCCGGCGGGCAGCGGCAGCGCGTCGCGATGGGCCGGGCCATCGTCCGCCAGCCCCAGGTGTTCCTCATGGACGAGCCGCTGTCGAACCTCGACGCCAAGCTGCGGGTGCAGACCCGCACCCAGATCGCGCAGCTGCAGCGCCGCCTCGGCGTCACCACCGTCTACGTCACCCACGACCAGGTCGAGGCGATGACGATGGGCGACCGGGTCGCGGTGCTCAAGGACGGCGTGCTGCAGCAGGTCGGCGCCCCCCGGCACCTGTACGACCACCCGGACAACGTCTTCGTGGCCGGCTTCATCGGCTCACCGGCGATGAACCTGCTCGAGCTCAAGGCCGTCGACGGCGGCGTGGAGTTCGGCGACACCACGTTCCCGGTCGCCCGCGAGGTGCTCAGCCAGGCCGGGGCGGGCCAGGTCACCGTCGGCGTCCGCCCCGAGGACCTCGAGCTGGCCGACCGCGGCCTGGCCGTCCAGGTCGACGTCGTCGAGGAGCTCGGCGCCGACGCCTACGTCTACGGCCGGACGACGATCGCCGGCGACGAGTACGAGATCATCGCCCGGGTCGACGGCCGGCAGCCCCCGGCCAAGGGCGACATGGTGCACTTCCAGCCCAAGGAGGGGCACGTGCACCTGTTCTCCACCGTGGACGGGCGCCGGCTCGGCGACTGACCCGGTGCCTCTGGACATCACCGCCGCGGCCCCGGACCCGGAGCTGCTCGACCTGCCGTGGGAGCTCCCGCTGGAGGAGTGGCCGTCGGACCGACTGGCGGCCCTCCCCCGCGGGATCTCCCGGCACGTCGTCCGGTTCGTGCGGGTCAGCGGCCACGTCGTCGCCGTCAAGGAGATCACCGAGGCCTACGCCCGCCGGGAGTACGCCCTGCTGCGCACCCTGCGCCGGCTGGGACTGCCCACGGTCGAGCCGATCGGGGTCATCGCCGGCCGGCAGGACGCCGCCGGCCGGCCGCTGGAGTCGGCGCTGCTCACCCAGCACCTGCAGTTCTCCCTGCCCTACCGGGCGCTGTTCAGCCAGACGCTGCGCCCGGAGACGGCGACCCGGCTCGTGGACGCGCTCGCGGTGCTGCTCGTCCGGCTGCACCTCAGCGGCTTCTTCTGGGGCGACGTGTCGCTGTCGAACACCCTGTTCCGCCGGGACGCCGGCGCGTTCGCCGCCTACCTCGTCGACGCCGAGACCGGTGAGCTGCACGACACCCTCTCCACCGGCCAGCGTGAGCACGACCTCGAGGTGGGGCGGGTCAACATCGCCGGGGAGCTGCTGGACCTCGCCGCCGGGGAGCGGCTGGACCCGGCCGTCGACCCGGTGGACACCTCGGAGGTCATCGTCCACCGCTACCGCGAGCTGTGGGCGGAGCTCACCGAGCCGGAGTCCTTCGAGCGCGGCGAGCGCTGGCGGGTGGCCGCCCGGATCGCCCGGCTCAACGACCTCGGCTTCGACGTCGGCGAGCTCGCCATCTCCACCGACGTCACCGGGACGACGGTCCGGATCGAGCCGAAGGTCGTCGACGCCGGGCACCACTCGCGCCGGCTGCTGCGACTCACCGGGCTCGACGTCCAGGAGAACCAGGCCCGCAGGCTGCTCAACGACCTCGACGCCTTCCGCGCCGCCACCGACCGGCAGGGCGACGACGAGGAGATCGTCGCCCACGAGTGGCTCACCACCGTGTTCGAACCGGTCGTGCGGGCCGTGCCGCGCGAGCTGCGCGGCAAGCTCGAGCCGGCCGAGGTGTTCCACGAGGTGCTCGAGCACCGCTGGTACGAGTCGGAGCGGGCCGGGCACGACATCCCCCTCGCCGAGGCGGTGCGCAGCTACGTCGAGAAGGTGCTGCGGCACAAGCCGGACGAGGCCGCGGTGCTCGGTGTCGACACCCAGGCGCTGCCCGTCGTCGCCGGCGGTCCGCCGCCGGGCGACGGGGAGGACGGCTGAGTCAGCCGCGGTCGCGGTGCCGGGCGATCTCGTACAGCGCGATCCCGGCGGCGACCCCGGCGTTGAGCGACTCGGTCGCGCCGGACATCGGGATGCGGGCCACGACGTCGCACGTCTCGCGGACCAGCCGGGACAGGCCGGCGCCCTCGGCGCCGACGACGAGCACGACCGGGCCGTCGGCGACCGGCACCTGCGGCAGCGGGGTGTCGCCCCCGGCGTCCAGCCCGACGACGAAGCAGCCGGCCCGCTGGTAGCCCTGCAGCGCCCGGGTCAGGTTCGTCACCCGGGCGACCGGCACGCGTGCCGCCGCCCCGGCGGACGTCTTCCACGCCGACGCGGTCATCCCGGCGGCCCGCCGCTCGGGGACGACGACCCCGTGCCCGCCGAACGCGGCCGCGGAGCGGACGACGGCGCCGAGGTTGCGGGGGTCGGTGACCCCGTCGAGGGCGACCAGCAGCGGGACCTCACCGGCCGCCCGGGCGGCCTCGAGCAGCCCGTCGGCGTCGGCGTACTCGTACGGCGGCACCTGCAGGGCGAGCCCCTGGTGGACCGCGCCGTCGGTGAGCCGGTCCAGCTCGGCGCGGGAGGCCTCGAGCACCGGCAGCCCCCGGTCGGCGGCCAGCCGCAGCGCCTCGCGCACCCGGTCGTCGGCGTCCACCCGGTGGGCGACGTAGAGGGCGACCGTGGGCACCTCGTGCCGCAGCGCCTCGACGACGGAGTTGCGTCCCGCGATCGTCTCCGGTGCCCCGGGTGCGCCGCCGCGCCGCGGTGACCCCGACCGCTGGGTCGCCGCCCGCCGCTCGGCGGCCTTCTTCCGCTGGTGCGCGACGTGGTACTCCCGGTCCTCGGCCTTCGGGGTGGGCCCCTTGCCCTCCAGGGCGCGGCGGCCGCGGCCGCCGCTGCCGACCGTGGCGCCCTTCTTGGACCCCGGACGGCGCACGGCCCCCGGTCGACGCGAGTTTCCGGCCATGTCAGCTCTCCTCGTGGTGGCGGGCGAGCGACCAGCGCGCCCCGTCCGGGGTGTCCTCGACCGCGATCCCGGCCGCGGCCAGCTGGTCGCGGATGGCGTCGGCGGTGGTGAAGTCACGGGCCGCCCGCGCCGCGGCGCGGGCCTCCAGCCGGTCCCGGACGAGGGCGTCCAGGGCAGCGAGCGCGGGGGTCGGGCCGGCCGCGGTGCCGGCGCCGGCCCAGTGCGGGTCCTGCGGGTCGATGCCGAGCACGCCGGTCATCGCGGTCACCTCGGCCCACGCCCGGTGCGCGGCCGCGGTGTCCCCGGCGTCCAGCGCGCTGTTGCCCCGCCGCACGGTGTCGTGGACGACGGCGAGCGCCCCGGCCACGTTGAGGTCGTCGTCCATCGCCGCGCGGAAGGCGTCCGGCCACGAGGCCGGCTGCCCGGCGGCGGCGTCGGCCCCGGCTGGGCGCGCCCGGCCGAGGAAGCCCTCGATCCGCTCGACGGCGGCCTCGGCCTCGCGCAGCGAGTCGGACGTGTACTCGATCGTCGAGCGGTAGTGCGCCTGGCCCAGGTAGTACCGGAGCACGAGCGGCCGGGTGCGCCGCAGCACCTCCGGCACCAGCAGCGAGTTGCCGAGCGACTTGCTCATCTTCTCGCCGCCGATGGTGACCCAGGCGTTGTGCAGCCAGTACCGGGCGAAACCGAAGCCGGCCGCACGGGACTGCGCCTGCTCGTTCTCGTGGTGGGGGAAGCGCAGGTCCACCCCGCCGGCGTGGATGTCGAAGGTGTCGCCGAGGTACCGGCGGGCCATCGCCGAGCACTCCAGGTGCCATCCCGGTCGCCCCCGGCCGTACGGCGTCGGCCAGGACGCGGTGACCGGCTCGCTCGGCTTCCACCCCTTCCACAGCGCGAAGTCCCGCGGGTCCCGCTTGCCCCGCGGGTCGGCGTCCTCGGCCGGTGCCATGTCCTGCGGCCGCTGGTGGGTGAGCGCCCCGTAGTCGGGGAACGAACCCACGTCGAAGTAGACGTCACCGGAGCCGTCCTCGGCGACGTAGGCGTGACCGCGCGCAAGCAGCAGCTCGACGAGCTCGAGCATCTCGGTGATGTGCCCGGTGGCGCGCGGCTCGTACGTCGGCCGGCGGACGCCGAGCGCGTCGTACGCCTCGGTGAACGCCACCTCGTGCCGGTAGGCCCACGCCCACCACGGCACGCCGGCCTCGGCGGAGCGGGCGAGGATCTTGTCGTCGATGTCGGTGACGTTGCGGATGAACGTCACCCGGTACCCGTGGCCGGCCTCCAGCCAGCGCCACAGGACGTCGAACGCGACACCGGAGCGGATGTGGCCGATGTGCGGCGGGGCCTGCACCGTCGCCCCGCACAGGTAGACACCGACCTCGCCCGCGGTCAGCGGGACCAGCTCGCGGACCTCCCGGGTGGCGGTGTCGAACAGGCGCAGGCTCACCGGCCACAGGCTACCGGCCGGCAGCACGGGCCCTGCGGCCCTGGGACAGGCCGCCGGTGGGCGTCGTAACCTGTCCGCAGGAGGTGGGCGATGCCTTCTGGTCCGGCCGCCACCGGGCACGAGCCGGTGCGAGTGTCCCTGCACGGGCGGGAGATCAGCTACCTGGACGTCGGGCAGGGTCCGGTCGTCGTCTTCGTCCACGGGCTGCTCGGCTCGCACCGCAACTGGCTGCACCTCGTCGACGACCTGGCCGCGACCCGCAGGGTCATCGCACCGGACCTGTTCGGCCACGGCGCCTCCTCCAAGCAGCGCGGGGACTACTCGCTCGGCGCGCACGCCGCGGCGCTGCGGGACCTGCTGGACCACCTGCGGATCGGCTCGGTGACGCTCGTCGGCCACTCCCTCGGCGGCGGCATCAGCCTGCAGCTGGCCTACCTGTTCCCCGAGCGGGTGGATCGGCTCGTGCTGGTCTCCAGCGGTGGCCTGGGACGCGAGCTCGGTCTCCTGCTGCGGGCGCCTGCGCTGCCCGGCGCGGAACTCGTCATGCCACTGGTGGCCTCGACGTGGGTGCGTCGCGGCGGCCAGTCGATCGGACGCGGTCTGGTCCGGCTGGGGCGGGATCCGGGTCACGACGTCAACGAGGCGTGGCGCGGCTTCCTGCAGCTCGGTGACGCGGAGAGCCGCCAGGCGTTCATCACCACCGTCCGCTCGGTCATCGACCCTGGTGGGCAGATGGTCTCCGCGGACGACCGGCTCTCCCGCATCACCGTGCCGGTGCTCGTCGTGTGGGGCGGGCGCGACCGGCTGATCCCGATGTGGCACGGGGCTCGTGCCGCGCAGCGGATCCCCGGCAGCAGGCTGGAGGTCTTCGAGAACGCCGGGCACTTCCCCCACCTGGACGACCCGGAGCGTTTCGCCCGGGTGCTGCGGGAGTTCATCGAGGCCGGCTGACCGGGTGCGCGCGGAGGCCGGCCACGGGTCCGCCCGCCACCGGTCAGCCGAGCGCCAGCACCCGGCGGACGGCGTCCGCCAGCTCGGCCGGTGCCCGGACGCACGCGGCGACGTGCGCGTCCGGGCGGACCAGCCAGATCTCGTCGTCCGCTGCCCGCAGCGCCTGGCTCAGCACGCCGCGGGGATCGACCGCCGTCAGCGCCAGCACGCGCACCGGCAGGCCGGGCGGTGCCACGTCGCGCACCGCGTCGGCGCACGCGGTCTGGTCGGCCGCCGGACCGGTGAGCACGAGCAGACCGCGCCGGCAGAGCTCCCGCACCCGGGTGACGCCGGGGTCCTCGGGGTCGGCCGCGGGCCCGTCCGGCAGGACGACGCCCGGGACCGGTTCGGGGGCGCGTCCCCGCTGCGGGCGGCCCGGCCACGGGCGGTGCGGGCACGGGGTGGTGAGCGGCGAGGACACGTACCAGAACGGCTCGGCGAGCCGGCCGGAGTCGACGTCGCGGGCGGCGGCCGGGTCGTGCACGGCGGCCTCGAGCACCTCGATCCGGCGCCGGTACGCCTGCGGGGTCTGCGGGACGAGGAAGTCCATGGTCCGGGAGGTGACCTCGAGGTTCTCGTCCGCCGCCGCGCCCCGCTCGATCTCGTAGGAGTCGAGGAGCGCCTGGCCGGCCCAGCCGCGGAGCACGAACGCCAGCTTCCACGCGGCGTTCTCGGCGTCCCCGACTCCGGAGTTCAGCCCGCGCGCGCCGAACGGCGCGACGAGGTGGGCGACGTCCCCGGCGAGCAGCACCCGCCCGACGCGCAGCCGGTCGGCTCGGCGGGCGTGGAACCGGTACACCGAGCTCCACACGACCTCGTAGTCCTGGTCGCCGATGACCTGGCGGATCCGGCGGTCCAGGGAGCCGTCCGCGCGGGCGGCGTCGAGGTCGAAGCCTGGTTCGACCTGCCAGTCGATCCGGTACACCGAGTCCGGGCACGGGTGGATGAGGACCTGGCGGCCGGGGTTCCACGGCGGGTCGAAGTAGAACCGGCGCTCGTTCTCCCAGCCCGGCAGCTCGGCGCGGATGTCGCAGATGAGGAAGGCGTCGTCGAACGAGCGGCCGTCGAAGTCGACGCCGAGCGCAGCGCGCAGCGCGCCGCCCCTGGCTCCGGCGCAGGCCACCGCCCAGGCGGCCCGGACGGTCACCTCGCCGTCGTCGGTCCGGCAGCCCAGGTGCACCCCGGCGTCCGAGGACTCGACCGTCACGACCTCGTGCCCCCAGCGGACGTCGATGAGCGGCTGGGCGGCGATGAGCTCGTCGAGCACCTCCTCGGTGCGCGCCTGGGAGATGTTGACGAACGCCGGCAGCGGCGAGCTGCCGGGGTCCTCCAGCTCGATGCTGAACAGCTCGCGGTCGCGGTAGAAGGTGCGGGCGACGGACCAGGTGACGCCTTCCTGCGCGATCCGGCCGGCGCCGCAGGACGCCCAGACGTCGAGGACGTCGCGCTGCTGGCAGATGGCCTTGCTGCCGACCGCGTCACGTTCGCGGCGCGCGTCCAGCAGGACGACGGGCACGCCCCAGCGGGCGAGCAGCAGCGCGGTGGTCTGGCCGACCGGGCCGTTGCCGACGACGGCGACGGGCTCGGTCGGCGGCAGCGCAGGGGTGCCCCGCGGGTCGGCCGCGGCCGGGGCAGTCGTCATCCTCAGTCCTGCAGCTGGTCCCAGACCTGCCGGTCCCGCTGCGCCGTCCAGATCGTCGGACGCTCGACCCCCTCGAGCTCCTCCCAGACCCGGGCGACGTCGAACGGCAGGGTGTGCTCGAAGATCGGCCAGCTCCCGTAGGTGGGGGCGAGCCGGTCGTGGCAGGCGCGGAAGGCGTCCTTGAGCATGCCGCCCTCGCTCTGGACCCGGCGCACCTCGTCGATGAGCGCGGTGAGGAACCCGCGGCTCTGCTCGATCGCGGCGTCCACGGCGTCACGGCCCCGCACCACCGCACCCCGCCCGCCGACGAGGGCCTCCGCGCCGAACGCGGCGACGGCGTCCAGGGTGCCGCTCACCCACTCCTGGTGGAAGGCGTCCCCGGTGTACAGGGCAGCCTGCGCCTCGACGAGGTCACCGGCGAACAGCACCCGGTGACGCGGCAGCCAGGCGACGATGTCGCCCTCGGTGTGCCCGCGGCCGCAGTACTGCAGGACCAGGTCGCCGCGGTCGCCGCCGAGCGGGATCGTCACCCGGTCCGAGAACGTCAGCGTCGGCCAGGTCAGACCGGGCACCGAGTCCGGCTCCTTGAACAGCCGCGGCATCCGGGCCAGCTCGCTGTCCCAGTCCTGCTGGCCGCGCTCGGCGATGAGCGCCCGGGTGTTCTCGTGGGCGACGACGACGTCGGCGTCGAACGCGCTGGCGCCCAGCACCCGGACCGCGTGGTAGTGCGACAGGACGAGGTAGCGGACCGGCTTGTCGGTGTGCTCGCGCAGCCGGTCGAGCCACTCGCGGGCGGCGACCGGCGTGGCCCGGGCCTCGAACGCGACGACGAAGTCCTCGCCCTCGACGGCCCCGACGTTGGGGTCGCCCTCGGCGGTCAGGGCGTAGACGCCGTCGGCGAGGACCTCGAGCGTCTCGGTCTTGTCCTCCAGGTCCGCGGACGACGCGAACGGCTTGCTGCTCAACGGTTCTCCTCCGCTGCGGGGTGGTCGGTGGTGTCGGACGGGGTCCCGGTCGGCGCCGGTGCCCCGGCCGGGGCGGCGGCGCCGACCGAGCCGGACGACGTGGAGTCGCCGCCGAGGTAGGCCGAGCGCACCCGGGCGTCGTCGGCCAGCTCGGCCGGCGTCCCGGTGACGACGACCCGGCCGCGGTCCATCACCAGGACCCGGTCGGCGACCTTGAACGCCGCCCGGACGTTCTGCTCGACGAGGAGCACGGCGAGCCCTTGCTCGTCGCGCAGGTGCGCGAGAGCGGCGATGATCTCGCCGACGACGCGCGGGGCGAGCCCGAGGCTCGGCTCGTCCAGGACGACGACCGAGGGGCCGGCCATGAGGGCCCTGGCCATCGCGAGCATCTGCTGCTCCCCGCCGGACAGGGCGCCGGCGACCAGGGCGATCCGGTCGGCGAGCCGGGGGAACAGGGCGAGGGCCTCGGCGCGTCGCTGGGCGTAGCGCCCGTCGCGCTGACGGGTCCAGCCGCCGAGAGCGAGGTTGTCCTCCACGCTCAGCGACGGGAACACCAGCCGGTTCTCCGGCACGTGCGCCAGGCCACGGCGGGCGATCTGCTCGGCGCCGAGGTTCGTCACGTCCGTCCCGTCGAGCAGCACCTGGCCGCTGCGGGGACGCAGCAGCCCGGAGACCGAGCGCAGCAGGGTGGACTTGCCCGCCCCGTTCGCGCCGATGACGGCGACCAGCTCGCCGGGTGCGACCGAGACGTCGATCCCGTGCAGCACCTGCAACCGGTCGTACCCGGCCTCCAGGCCGCGCACCTCGAGCCCGGCCATCAGCGCACCTCCTGCGCGGCGTGCCGGACGATGTCGTCGGCCTCGTCGTCCGTGCCCAGGTACGCCGCGACGACGGCCGGGTCGTTGCGCACCTCGGCGGGGGTACCCAGGGCGATGAGCCGCCCGTCGTCGAGGACGGCGACCCGGTCTGCGAGCGCCATCACGGCGTCCACGTCGTGCTCGACGAGGACGACGGCGACGCCGGCGTCCCGGGCGCGGCGCAGCAGCTCGGCCAGCTCGTCGCGCTCGGCGCCGGACAGGCCGGCCATCGGCTCGTCGAGCAGCAGCAGCCGCGGGGCCAGGGCGAGTGCCCGGGCCACCTCGACCTGCCGCTGGCGACCGAACGGCAGGTCCGTGACCGAGCGGTCGGCGTCCTGCGCCAGGCCCAGCGCCGCGATCGACGCCATCGCCGAGCGCTCGATCTCCTTCTCCTCCCGGGCGGCCAGGCCGAGCATGCCGCGCACGACGCCGGAGCGGCTGCGCAGGTGCCGTGCCACCTTGACGTTGCCGAGGACCGTGCTGCTGCCGAACACCTGGAGGTTCTGGAAGGTGCGGGTGGCGCCGAGGTCGGCGACGGTGTGCGGGGCGCGGCCCTCCACCCGGCTGCCGAGCACCTCGATGGTCCCGGCGGTCGGCTCGAGCACCCCGCTGATCATGTTGAAGCAGGTCGTCTTGCCGGCGCCGTTGGGTCCGATGAGGGCGAGGATCTCCCCGGCCCGGACGTCGAGGTCGACGTCGTCGACGGCCACGACGCCGCCGTACCGCTTGGTCAGGCCACGCACGGACAGCACGACGGTGCCCCGCTCGGGCACGTCGGCCTCCGCCAGCAGGTCCGCCAGCGACACCTCCCCCGTCCCGGGGACGTCGTCCCGGGGTCCCTCACGAACCGCGACCGTCGGCAGCTCACCGGGTTCGCGGGCACTGCCGCGGCGGCGCAGCCGGGAGACCGCCATCTCCCACAGCTGGGCCAGGCCGCCGGGCAGCAGGATGACGACGAGGACGAGGGCGACGCCGAAGGCGATGAGCTGGACCTCGCCGGTGGCCCCCGGGACGATCCGCGGGATGAGGGCCTTCATGCCCTCGTCGAGGCCCTCGACGACGACGGCGCCGGTGATGGCGCCCCAGACGGTGCCGAGCCCGCCCAGCACCACCATGAGCAGGAAGTGCACGCTGAGCAGGAAGCCCGCAGCCTCGGGGCTGACGACGGCGAGCCAGTAGGCGTAGAAGACGCCGGCGAGTCCGGCGTAACCGGCCGACAGCACGAAGACCTTGAGCCGCAGCAGGAACGTGTTGACCCCGAGGCACTCCGCGGCCACCTCGGAGTCGTTGACGGCGGACAGGGCCCGGCCGGTGCGGCTGCCGACGAGGTTGCGCGCCATGAGCAGGCCGACGACGACGAACGGGACGAGCAGCCAGAAGAACTCGCGCGGGCTGTCGTAGACCCGCCCGCCGAACTCCGGCTTGGGGATCCCG
This sequence comes from Quadrisphaera sp. GCM10027208, assembly GCF_042658805.1. Lineage (NCBI taxonomy): Bacteria > Bacillati > Actinomycetota > Actinomycetes > Kineosporiales > Kineosporiaceae > Quadrisphaera > Quadrisphaera sp. GCM10027208. The sequence continues at coordinate 85,574 of NZ_JBHSRC010000002.1, read as the reverse complement.
AAGATGCCGGAGGTCCCCCCGGTGTACTCGAGCTCCCGGACGGTGACCGAGACGATGATCCCGAGCCCGAGGGTGGCCAGCGCGAGGAAGTGGCCACGCAGCCGCAGCAGCGGCAGGCCGACGAGCAGGGCCACCAGCATGGCGGCGAGCACGGCGGTCACCGCGGCGACCAGGCCGTGCACGTCGTACCGGGTGACGAGGATGGCGTGGGTGTAGGCGCCGACGGCGAAGAACGCGGCCTGGCCGAGGCTGACCTGCCCGGCGAGGCCCATGAGCAGCGACAGGCCGATGGCCGCGATGCCGTAGATCAGCGCGAACACGCCGATGTTCACCATGTTCGTCGACGCGACGAGCGGGAACACGGCGAGGACGGCGGCGAGCGCCAGGAACGGCAGGTAGTAGCCGGCGTGCCGCCGGAGGACGGCGTTCATCAGACCCGCACCCCCGAGGCCTTCAGGACGAGACCCTGCGGCCGCACGAGCAGCACGAGGACCAGGACGAGGAACGCGACGGCGTCCCGGAACCCGGTGTCGACGTACCCGGCGACCAGGTTCTCCAGGACGCCGAGGACGAGACCGCCGAGCATGGCCACCCGCAGCGACACCAGCCCGCCGAGGGTCGCCGCGACGAACCCCTTGAGGCCGAGGGTGAGCCCGTACTCCCAGGAGGAGAAGTAGATGGGGCTGCCGACCACGCCGGCCACCGCGCCGACGAACCCGGCGATGGCGAAGGCGACCATCGTCGCCGTCCGGGGCGAGATGCCGACGAGCCGCGCGGCGACCGGTTGTTCGGCGCACGCCCGCAGCGCCTTGCCGTACAGGGTGTGCTCGTAGAACCACACGACCGCGGCCCCCACCACCGCGGCGACCCCGAGGATCCACAGCTCCTGGGAGCGGATGCTGATGCCGCCGACGAACAGGTCCCAGCCCGGGAACGCGGGCAGGCCCCTGGCCTGGGGGCCCCAGACCAGCAGCATGACCGCCTTGAGCGCGGTGGAGATGCCGAGCGTGAGGATGATCGACACCAGCGGCGTCATGTGCTTGACCGGGGCCACGAACAGCCGCTCGAGCACCACCGACACCAGGACGACGAACGGCACGACGAGGATGACGGCCAGCAGCAGCGGCACCCCGGAGGCGACGGCCGTGATGGCGCTCAGGCCGGCGAGTGCCGCGTACTCCCCCTGCGCGAGGTTCACCATCTCGCGCACGGAGAAGATGGCCACGAAGCCGAGCGCGACCAGGCCGTAGACGGCGCCCTGAGCCAGCCCGGAGAAGACCAGCTGGAGGAGGTCGGTCATTCGGCGCCGTCGGCGATCTGCCACTCACCGTTCTCGACGGTGACCAGGACCAGCGCCTCCTTGCTCAGCCCCGAGTGGTCCTCCGGCGTCATCGTGAAGACGCCGCTGACGCCCGGCCAGTCCGAGACGCTCTCGATCGCGTCGCGCAGCTCGTTCGGGTCCGTGCCGACCTCCTCGATCGCGTCGACGGCGATCATGAACGCGTCGTAGGCGTGCCCGGCGAACGTGGACGGCGTCTCGCCGTAGGCGGCCTCGTAGTCCTCGATGAACTGGGTGACGACCTCCTTCTGCGGGTCGTCCTGCGGCAGCTGCTCGGCGACCACCATCCGGCCCAGCGGAGCGAGCAGGCCGTCGGCGGCGTCCCCGGCGCTGTCGAGGAACACCTGGTTGCCGATGCCGTGGGACTGGTAGACCGGCGCCTCGATGCCGAGCTGGCGGTAGGCCACCTGGGCCAGCGACGCGGCCGGCGGGATGCCCCAGATCACGACGGCGTCCGGGTCGGCGTCCCGGATGTTGACCATCTGGGCGGTGAAGTCCGTGGCGTCGGGGGCGAAGCTCTCCGTCGTGACGACCTCGATGCCCTCCTCGGCGCCGATCTCGGCGAACGCCTCGGGGACGCCCTCACCGAACCCGGAGGCGTCCCGGGCGACGGCGATCCGCTGGTAGCCCTTGGCCGCCATGTCGTCGATGATCCGCTCGATCACCACGCTGTCGTTCTGGGCGGTCTTGAACACCCACTCCGAGCCGTCGATGATCGCCTGGTTCGCAGCCAGCGAGATCATCGGGATCTGCGCCTGCTCGGCGATCGGACGCATGGCCAGGCTGGGGCCGGTGCGGCTGGCACCGAGCAGGATGTCCACCTCCTCGGACTGGATCAGCCTGCTGGCGGCCCGCGCCGCGCCGTCCTCGGTGGACTGGTTGTCCTCGATGAGGACCTCGAGCTCCCGGCCCGCGACGCCGCCGTCGGCGTTGACCTGCTCGGCGAGCATCTCGATCGTGTTGCGCTCGGGGACGCCGAGGCTGGCGCCGGCGCCGGTGATGTCGAGCACCACCCCCATCTTGATCGGCTCCTGCTCGCCGCCGGTGGCCTCGCCGCCGTCGGCGGTGCCCTCCGACTGCGGGGTGGGCTCTTCCTCCGCGCAGCCGGTGAGGGCGAGGGCGAGTCCGGCGACGAGTGCGGCTGCTGCGCGTGCTCCACGACGCATAGGTGCTGCTCCATTCGAGGTCCGTGGCGACTGGCGGCGCCGTCACCGTGTGCTGTACCGTCAGAGAAGTTCTATATTCGAACGTCTCATTCGAATTGCGAGTGAGGATAGGTGATACAGGCCACAATGACAACGGCCTCCCGTGCTCTTGACCCCGATGGTGACGGCACGGCCCGCCCGGCGTCCCAGACGCTCGACCGCGGCCTGCGCACCCTGGAGCTCGTCGCGGGCAGCGAGCGGCCGTTGTCCGTCGCCGAGGTGGCCCGCGCGCTGGGCCTGCACCGGTCGATCGCCTACCGGATGCTGCGCACGCTGGAGGACCACGCCCTCGTGGCCCGTGACGCGGAGAACCGGTACGCCGCGGGCGCCGGGCTCGCCGTCCTGGCCCGGCAGGTGGTGCCGAACCTGCAGGCCGCGGCCGTGCCGGAGCTCTCCCGCCTGGCGAACGACGTGGGGATGACCGCCTTCCTCGTCGTCCGCCAGCACGACGAGGCGGTGACGGTGACGGTCATCGAGCCCCGCCAGTCGACGGTCCACGTCGTGTACCGGCCGGGCACCCGGCACCCGGTGACCCGGGGTGCGCCCGGACTGGCGCTGCTGGCCGGGTCACCGCCCGTCCCCGGGGAGCGCCCGGAGGTGGCCGAGGGGCGACGCAAGGGGTGGGTCGCCACGTACTCGGAGGTGCTGCCGGGGATGAACGCGGTGGCCTCGCCGGTCGTGGACGCGCGCGGGGTGTGCCACGGCGCGGTCAGCGTCGTGTTCGTCGCCGACGTCGACTTCGACGAGCTCGGTGAGCGGGTCCGCGGCGCAGCCGGCGCCACCGCGGCCCTGCTGTGAGCCGCCGCGGTCACCGCCCGCGGGACGGGACGACCAGAGCGGTCGCGATCGCTGCGACGCCCTCACCGCGGCCGGTCAGCCCGAGGCCGTCGGTGGTCGTCGCGGACACCGACACGGGGGCGCCGCACGCCTCGGCCAGGGCCCGTTCGGCCTCGGCTCGCCGGGGGCCCAGCCGCGGTCGGTTGCCGATCACCTGGACGGCCACGTTGCCGATGTCGTAGCCGGCCTCGCGCACCAGTCGGGCGGTCTCGGCGAGCAGCGTGGTCCCCGCGGCACCGGCCCACTGGGGGCGGGCGGTGCCGAAGTGCAGTCCCAGGTCGCCGAGACCGGCGGCGGACAGCAGCGCGTCACAGCAGGCGTGGGCGGCGACGTCGGCGTCGGAGTGCCCGGCGAGCCCGGTCTCGCCCGGCCAGTCCAGGCCGGCGAGCCGCAACGGGCGGCCCACGGCGGGGTCCGCGAACCGGTGGACGTCGGTCCCGACACCGACCCGCGGCACCAGCGGCTGAGGGCCCTGCGGTTCCTGGCCGTCGGTCACGGCGTCTGGGACTGGCCGGCGGCACCGGCGAGCAGCGCCTCGGCGACGCGCAGGTCGTGGGCCGTAGTCACCTTGAACGCCTCGGGGTGACCGGGGACGACCTGCACCCGCCAACCGGCCCGCTCGACCAGCCCGGCGTCGTCCGTCGCGGCGAGGGACTCGTCCGCCTGGTCCACCGCCAGGGCGTGCGCCTCCTCCAGGACGGCCCGCCGGAACCCCTGCGGCGTCTGCACGGCCTGAAGCCGATGACGGTCGAGCGTCTCCCCGTCGACGGAGCGCACCGTGTCGGTCACCGGTAGACCCGGGACGACCGCGTCCGCACCGGCCCGGACGGCGTCCGCGACGGTCCGGAACAGGTCCGGCGGGGCGAGGCAGCGGGCAGCGTCGTGGACGAGGACGACGTCGACGTCCGGCGACAGCGCCGCCAGGCCCAGCCGCACCGAGTCCTGCCGGGTCTCGCCCCCGGGGACGACGACAGGGTGGCGGGACTGCATGATCACCGAGGATGGGGGGGAGTCGGGGGGCACGACGACGACGACCTCGTCGGCGACACCGCTGGCCTCCAGGCGCCGTAGCGCGTGGGTGAGCATCGGCTCACCGTGCAGCGGGACGAGCGCCTTCGGGGTGCCCAGGCCGAGGCGGGTGCCGTTGCCCGCGGCGACCACCACGCAGCCGGTGGTCAGCTGGCCAGCACCTCGTCGAGGATGGCCTCGGCCTTGTCCTCCTCGGTCTTCTCCGCGAGCGCGAGCTCGGAGACGAGGATCTGCCGCGCCTTGGCCAGCATCCGCTTCTCCCCGGCGGACAGCCCGCGGTCCTGGTCACGGCGCCACAGGTCGCGGACGACCTCGGCCACCTTGATCACGTCACCGGAGGCGAGCTTCTCGAGGTTGGCCTTGTAGCGGCGCGACCAGTTGGTCGGCTCCTCGGTGTAGGGAGCGCGCAGCACCTCGAAGACCCGCTCGAGCCCCTCCTTGCCGACCACGTCCCGGACGCCGACGAGATCACAGTTCTCGGCGGGGACCTCGATGGTCAGGTCGCCCTGGGCGACCTTGAGGCGGAGGTAGAGCTTGTCCTCTCCCTTGATGGTCCTGGTCTTGATCTCCTCGATCAGTGCGGCCCCGTGGTGCGGGTACACAACCGTCTCGCCGACCTTGAATGCCATCTGCTCTGTTCCCCTTTCGCGACGTCCAGGGTAACACGGTGGCACCGGGCACCGACAGTCCCCGATCGACGTTTCCGCAGGTCAGAGCCCTGGCGTCGACGAGGAGGGGGTTGACATCGCCGCGGTGACGTGCTGCGCCGGGTGGTTGAGCGCCCCCGAGGTCCCGCGGCCGCTACGCTCTGGCGACGTGACCCGCCTGACCCGACCCGTGGCCCTCGCCGTCGCCGCCGTGCTCGCCTCCGGGCTCACCGCAGGCTGCTCGGTGACCAACCCGCAGGAGACCGCCCGGTACTACATGCCCAGCGACGGCGTGGAGGCCCAGCTCGGTGACGGGCTGGTCGCGACCAACCTGCTGCTGCTCGCCGAGGACGCGCAGAGCGAGGCCGTCCTGGTGGCCCGGGTCGTGAACTCCGGCACCGAGCCGGCCACGGTACGGATCACCTCGACCGAGGCGGACGTCGACGTCGAGGTGGAGGTCGAGCCCGGCCAGACGTACGCCGTCGGCGGTCAGGACGCCGACGAGCAGGTCACCGTCGACTCGCTCGGCGTCATGCCCGGCCAGCGGCTGCCGATGACGGTCGGCGCGGACGGCGCGGAGCCGGTGCAGGTCAGCGTCCCGGTGCTCGACGGCACCCTGCCGGAGTACGCCGACCTGCTGCCCTGAGCGGCCGGAACGGTCGGGGCGCGACGTCAGTCGGCCGACGTCAGCCGGCCGTCGTCAGTCCGCCTCGAATTTGTACCCCAGGCCCCGAACAGTGACGAGGTAGCGCGGCGCCGACGGCTCGGGCTCGATCTTGCTGCGCAGTCGCTTGACGTGGACGTCGAGCGTCTTGGTGTCGCCGACGTAGTCGCTGCCCCACACCCGGTCGATGAGCTGGCCACGGGTCATCACCCGGCCGGTGTTGCGCAGCAGCAGCTCGAGCAGCTCGAACTCCTTGAGCGGCAGCTGGACCGGCTGGCCGTCGACGGTGACGACGTGCCGCTCGACGTCCATCCGGACCGGACCGGCCTCGATCGTCGGGGGCACCAGGTCGTCCGGCTCCGCCCGGCGCCGCAGCACGGCACGGACCCGGGCCACGAGCTCGCGCGAGGAGTACGGCTTCGTCACGTAGTCGTCGGCTCCGAGCTCGAGCCCGACGACCTTGTCGATCTCGCTGTCCTTCGCCGTGAGCATGATCACCGGCACGTTGCCCCGGGTGCGCAGCTGGCGGCACACCTCGGTCCCGGACAGGCCCGGCAGCATGAGGTCAAGCAGGACGAGGTCGGCGCCGTTGCGGTCGTACTCCTCCAGCGCCTCGGTCCCCGTCTCGGCGACCGCGACGTCGTAGCCCTCCTTGGACAGCAGGTACGACAGCGGGTCGCTGAAGGACTCCTCGTCCTCCACCACCAGGATGCGGGTCACGCTCACACTCCTTGCCGGGCTCGGGCCGGGCGGTCGGCCCGGCCGGTGTCGTGGGACGGCGGGTCCGGACGCCCGCCGGGGGCCCCGGTGGCGGCGTCCGGCAGTCGCAGGGTGAAGGTCGACCCGTGCCCGGGGCGGGACCAGACTGTCACGTCACCGCCGTGATTGGCCGCCACGTGCTTGACGATGCTCAGGCCCAGACCGGTCCCCCCGGTGGCGCGGGAGCGGGCCGGGTCGATCCGGTAGAACCGCTCGAAGACCCGGTCGAGCTCGCCCTCCGGGATGCCGATGCCCTGGTCGGCGACCGCGACCTCGACGAGGCCGTGCTGGTGGCGCACCCCGATGCCGACCCTGGTCCCCGGCTCGGAGTACCGGATCGCGTTGTCGACGAGGTTGCGCACCGCGGTGACGAGCAGGTCGTGGTCGCCGTAGACCGTCGCCCCGGCGGCCGGACCGACGTCGATGCTCACCTCCCGCGCCTCCGCGGTCAGCCGGGACCGGTCGACGGCTTCGGCGACGACGGCGTCCACGTCCACCGGCACCGGCTCGCGCACACTCGCCGCGGCCTGCAGGCGGGACAGGTCGATGATGTCCTGGACGAGCGAGGTGAGCCGACCGGACTCGCGTCCCATCCGGACGGCGAACCGCCGGACGGCGTCGGCGTCCTCGGCGTTGTCCGCGATCGCCTCGGCGAGCAGGGCGATCGCCCCGACCGGCGTCTTGAGCTCGTGACTGACGTTCGCGACGAAGTCGCGGCGGATCTCCTCCACCCGGCGGGCCTCGGTGTTGTCCGAGACGAGCAGCAGCACGTACCGGTCCGCCAGCGGAGCGACCCGGGCGTGGACGACGAGCACCTCCCGGCCGAGGGGGCCTCGGCGCAGCTCGAGCTCGGCCTCCCGGATCCGGCGGTCGGCGCGGACCTCGTCGACCATGGCCGTCAGCCGGTCGTGGACGACGTGCCCGTCGCGGACGATGCCGTAGGCGTAGGCGGCCGGGGACGCCGTCCGCACGACGTCCGTCTCGTCGACGACGATCACCGCCGACGGCAGCACGGCGAGCACCTCCACCGTGCCGGGGGGCAGCCCCGCCGAACCGGGCTGGCCGCCGTCGGCGTCCGCACCGTCGGTGCTGCCCCCGGCACGGCGGGACAGCACGACGACGCCGGCCACGACGGCGGCACCGACGAGCACACCCAGACCCAGCGCCGCCAGCTCGGCGACGATCGCCTCCACGGCGGCCAGCCTACGGCCGCCGCCGCGCCACTCCGGCCGCCCGCCCGTCCGGACAGCGTGGCCATGGCCGGATGTTCACCTGTCGCTGAGCGTCCGTTCACCAAAGGGTGTAAACCTGCCCCCCATGCGAGAGGTCTTCCACCACGAGCTGGACCAGCTCGCCGACGGGCTCATCGGGATGACCGAGCTCGTCGGCCAGGCCATCGACGACGCCACCCGCGCCCTGCTGGAGGCCGACCTCCAGCTCGCTGAGTCGGTGATCGCCGCCGACGCCCAGGTGGACGCCGCTCAGGCCGAGCTGGACGAGCGCGCCATCGAGCTGCTGGCGCGCCAGGCGCCGGTCGCGACCGACCTGCGGGTCGTCGTGGCCGCACTGCGGATGAGCTCCAGCATCGAGCGGATGGGCGACCTGGCCCGGCACGTCGCCCAGCAGACGCGGCTGCGCTTCCCGCGGTCCGTCGTGCCCGAGAGTCTCGCGCCCACCTTCGAGAAGATGGGGCAGACCGCCCAGCGACTGTCCGGGGAGGCGGGGGACCTCATCCGCACGCGCGACCTGGCCGCGGCCGCCAAGCTGGAGTCGGACGACGACCTGCTCGACCAGCTGCACCGGCAGGTCTTCACCCGGATGATGGCCGCGGACTGGACGGAGCCCGCCGAGACGACGGTCGACGTGACGCTGCTGAGCCGCTTCTACGAGCGGTTCGGTGACCACGCCGTGTCCGTCGCCCGACGCGTGGTGTTCCTCGTCACCGGGGACTACAGCGGCTCCACGCTCGGGGAGTGAGGCTGCGGCCCCTCCGGTAGCGTCCTGCCGGTGAGGACGGGGCTGCGCGACGGCGGCCGGAAGGCCGGGCGCAGAGCCGGTGCGGCCGCGCTCGTCGCCGGCTCGCTGGCCCTGGCGGGGTGCAGCGGTGCCGACGACCCGCAGCCGTCCCCCTCGGGTCCGTCGCCGACGACCACGGAGCCGACGACCACGGGGCCGACGACGCCGAGCCCCGTGCGGGACGTGGACTGCGCGGCGGTCGAGGAGGCCCGGGCCCGGCTCGAGGCGGCGACACAGGCCGAGCTGGACCGGCTGGAGGTCCCCCGCGGCGACCCACGGGCGTTCAGCATCCAGGTGATCGTGACGAGCCAGGAGGCGGCGGAGTACTGGTCCGCCCTGCAGGACGCCCTCGGCCCCGGGGAGCCCGAGCTGCGCGCCGACGCCGAGACCGTCGTGGCGTACTGGGAGCCCCTGGACGCCGACCTCGAGGAGATCGAGATCCCCGACGGCACCGAGGCGGCGATCACCGAGGCGACCGAGCGCTACGTCGAGATCAGCGAGCAGCACCCGGACGAGGACGTCGTCGAGGCGCAGGAGCGGCTGTCCGCCGGCCTCGAGGACGCCTGCTCCGACAGCGCCGGCTGACCGGGTTCCGCCGCCCGGCGCCGCCCGCCGCCCCGCCGCCCCGCCGCCCCGCCGAGGGTTCGCGCCCGTCGTGGTGGTGATCCGGCCCTGAAAGCGCCGTCCCGACAACCACTGGAGGCGCGAACCCCCCCGGCAGGGGGCCGGGTCAGCGGCCTTGGTTGGCGACGGCGGCGATGGCGTCCTGGGCGGCCTCGGGGTCGAGGTAGCGCCCGTACCGGGTCACCGGGGTCATCGACTCGTCGAGCTCGTACAGCAGCGGGATACCGGTGGGGATGTTGAGGCCCGGGATGTCCTCGTCGGAGATGCCGTCGAGGTGCTTGACGAGGGCCCGCAGCGAGTTGCCGTGCGCGGCCAGCAGCACGGTCCGGCCCGCCCGCAGGTCCGGCACGACGGCGTCCTCCCAGTACGGCAGCATCCGCGCGACGACGTCCTTGAGGCACTCGCTGCGCGGCATGAGGTCGCCGAGGTCGGCGTAGCGCGGGTCGCCGTCCTGGGCCCACTGGTCGCCGGGGTCGATCGGCGGCGGGGGCACGTCGTAGGAGCGCCGCCAGGTCATGAACTGCTCCTCGCCGAACTCCTCGAGGGTCTGCTTCTTGTTCTTGCCCTGCAGGGCGCCGTAGTGGCGCTCGTTGAGCCGCCACGTGCGGCGCACCGGGATCCAGTGCCGGTCCGCGGTGTCCAGGGCGATGTTCGCCGTCGAGATGGCGCGCCGCAGCAGGGAGGTGTGCACGACGTCGGGCAGCAGGCCCTCGGCCCGCATGAGCTCGCCGCCGCGGCGGGCCTCCTGCTCGCCCTTGTCCGACAGTGGCACGTCGACCCAGCCGGTGAACAGGTTGCGAGCGTTCCAGTCGCTCTCGCCGTGGCGGAGCAGCACGAGCGTGTACGTCATACCTCGACCCTACTGGCGGGGCCCGCGGCCCTCTTGCCGGCCGCCGTCCGGACCCGTGCCGTCGTCCCTGCCGTCGTCCGGGGAGTCGTCCGGGGAGTCGTCCGGGGCGAGCAGGTGCCGGAAGGCCTCGAGGTTGACGGTCGGCTCCCCACGGGAGACCCGCCACGCCCACTCCTTGCGCATCGCGGTGAGAAAGCCCATCGCGAGCAGCTCGTTGAACGCACCGTCCGCGGTCGCCAGCACCGACCCGAGCAGGCCGTCGAGCGTCTCCTCGGTGACGCCCTCCAGCGGCAGCCGGCCGACGAGGTACACGTCGCCGAGGGCGTCCAGGGCGAAGGCGATCCCCTGCAGCCGGGCGTTGCGCTCGAGCAGCCAGCGGTGCACCCGCGGGACGTTCTCGTCGGGGCGCCGGACGACGAACGCCGAGACCGACAGCGAGTGGTCGCCGACGAGCAGGGACGTCGTCGTCCGCAGCTTGCGCTCCCCCGGGAGCTGGACGACGTACTCCCCCGGGCGGGCCCCCGGCTCCCAGTCCAGCCCGCAGTCCGCCAGCCAGGACCGCACGGCCGCCTCGGCCCGGCGCCGCTGGACGGCCCGCCCGGCGGTCACCGCAGCGCCTCGAGCCGGCGGTGCAGGCGCAGCGCCCGCTCCTGGCGGGCGGCCCGGTAGACCGCCAGGGTCGCCTCGACGGTGACGTCCCAGCCGAACGAGTGGGCCTGGGCGACCGCCCCGGTGGCGAGCATCTCGCGGCGTCCGCGGTCGTGCACGAGGTCGAGCAGGACGTCGGCCCAGTCGTCCGGGTCGTGCCCGTCGACGAGGATCCCCGAGACGCCGTCGGCGACGGCCGTGCGCAGTCCGCCGACCGCGGCCGCCACCACCGGCGTGCCACAGGCCTGCGCCTCGATGGCGACGAGGCCGAACGACTCGTTGTAGGACGGCACCGCGACGACGTCCGCCGCCCGCAGCCACGTCGCCAGCGTCACCCGGTCCGCCGGCGGCTCGAAGCGCACGACGTCCGGCACCCCGGGCACGCCGACGAGGCCGAGGGAGCGGGCGAGGTCCTGCAGCTCCTCGGGGTGCTCGAGCCCGCTGCCGCTGGGGCCACCCAGGACGCCGACGAGCAGGCGGCCGCGCAGCCCCGGGTCGCGGTGCAGCATCCGGGCGGCGGCCCGGACGAGGACGTCGGGTGCCTTGAGCGGCTGGATGCGGCCGGCGAACAGCAGCAGGTGAGCGTCCGGCGGCAGCCCGAGCTCGCGGCGAGCGGCCTGCGCGCCGGCACCGGGTGTGAACACCTCGAGGTCCACCCCCGGCGGCACGACCGCGACCCGACCGGGGTCGGCGTCGTAGCGGCCGACGAGCTCGCGGGCCTCGTCCGCGGTGCTGGCCACGAGCCGGTCGGCGGCGTCCACCACCTGCTCCTCGCCGATCACCCGGCCCTGCGGCTCCGGGGTGTCCCCGTCGGCGAGGTAGGCGTTCTTCACCTTCGCCATCGTGTGCATCGTGTGCACGAGGGGCACGTTCCAGCGGTCGGCGACGAGCCAGCCGACCTGCCCGGAGAGCCAGTAGTGCGAGTGCACCACGTCGTACCAGCCGGGCTCCTTGCGGGCCTCGGCCCGCATCAGGCCGGCGGCGAACGCGCACAGCTGACCGGGCAGGTCGTGCTTGCCGAGCCCCTCGAACGGCCCGGCCGGCACGTGCCGCACGAGCACGCCGTCGGTGAGCGGCACCACCGGCGGCTGCGAGGACGACGTGGCGCGGGTGAAGATCTCGACCTCGGTGCCGCGGGCGGCGAGCCGGCGGGCCAGCTCGACGACGTAGACGTTCATCCCACCGGCGTCCCCGGTGCCGGGCTGCTCGAGCGGAGAGGTGTGCACCGACAGCATCGCGACCCGGCGCACCGGGGCGGGCCCGGTCGGCGCGGACGACGGGACGGTCGCAGTGGGAGCGGTCACGAGCGGACGCTAACCCAGCGCCCGCGCGCCGGGCACATCGACCACGACGACGCTGACGTTGTCGCGGCCCCCGGCGTCCAGTGCGGCCGCCACCAGGGCGTCGGCCGCCTGCTGCGGGTCCGGGTGGCCGCCGAGCAGCGCGGCAAGGCCGTCGTCGGGCACCTCGTTCGTCAGCCCGTCGGTGCACAGCAGGAACCGGTCGCCGGGGCGCAGCGGCAGCGTCCACCAGTCGGGGCGCAGCACGGCGGCGGCACCGACGGCCCGGGTGATGACGTGGCGGCTCGGGTGCGAACGGGCCTCCTCGGGGCTCAGCAGCCCGTCCTCGACGAGCTCCTGGACGAGAGAGTGGTCGGTGCTGACCTGCTCGAGCCGGCCGTCGGCGAGCCGGTAGAGCCGGCTGTCCCCGCAGTTCAGGGCCGTCCACGCCGTCCTCCCGGTCAGCACGAGGGCGGTGACGGTGCTGCCGGCGCCCAGCGGGGCCCCGTCGGGGTCACGCAGCCCGCGGACCCGGTCGTCGGCTCGCTGGACCGCCGTCCGGAGCCGGTCAGGGGTGACCGGGGCGCCGTCCGTGACGAGCCGGCCGAGCTCCTCGACGACGATGGCGCTGGCGACGTCCCCCGCCGCGTGCCCACCCATCCCGTCGGCGACCGCGAAGACCGGCGGGGCGGCGAGCACGCTGTCCTCGTTGTGGGTGCGCACGCGGCCGACATGCGTGGCGCTGCCGTACTCGACGTGGCTCGTCATCGCCGTCCCGACCGTGTTCTGCTCGGACGGGCCGATGGTAACGATCACCTCGCGGTCGGGCAGGATCTGCCGGTGCCCGGCCCGTCGTCGTCCCGTCCCGTGGGCACGGTGACCCGGGGGACGACGAACCCGAACCGCTTGCGGCGGCTCGACCGGTGGCTGGTGTCACGAGCCGGCCGGGTGCTGCGGTCCGCGCCGGACCCGCTCGTCGTCGACCTGGGCTTCGGTGCGTCCCCTGTGACGACGGTCGAGCTCGCCGACCGGCTGCACCGGGTCCGTCCGGACGTCGAGGTGGTGGGTCTGGAGATCGACCCCGGCCGGGTGCGCGCGGCCCGGGCGGCGCAGCGGCCGGGGCTGAGCTTCGCCCGCGGCGGGTTCGAGCTCGGTGGCCTCGGTGCTCGTCGGCCCGTGCTCGTCCGGGCCGCGAACGTGCTGCGCCAGTACGACGAGGCGGACGTGCCGGCCGCCTGGGCCCGCGTCGTCGACCGGCTGCACCCCGGCGGGCTGCTCGTCGACGCGACCTGCGACGAGCTCGGCCGGCGGGCCTCCTGGGTCGCGGTCGGCGCGGACGGACCCCGCTCGCTCACCGTGTCGCTGCGGCTCGCCGGCACCGACCGTCCGGGGGAGGTGGCCGAACGGCTGCCGAAGGCGCTGATCCACCGCAACGTGCCCGGGGAGCGGGTGCACGCCTGGGTGGCCGCGCTGGACGCCGCCTGGGAGCGCAGCGCCGCGCTGCGGGGCTTCGGCGCCCGGCAGCGGTGGATCGCGACCTGCCGCGCCCTCGCCGCGGACGGGTGGCCGCTGCTCGACGGACCGGGCCGCTGGCGGCTCGGCGAGGTCACCGTCGCCTGGACGGCGGTCAGCCCCCGCTGAGGCGGCTGTCGGGGCCCTGCTCGGGCCGTAGCTCCGCGAACAGCTCACCCGCGCCGTCCTCGACGGTGACGTCGACGTCGAGGCCGGTGAGCCCCCGGGCGGCCGCCACCTGCTCGAGCCGAGCGGCCACGGCCCGGGCGGCCTCGGCGTCCGCCGTGACGACGACGGTGAGCAGCACGCCGTCCGGGGGTCGGCGCACGGCCACGCTGCCGCGCGGCAGCGCGGTGACCGCGGCGGTGGCCAGCGCCCGCGCGTCCGCCAGCCGGGCGTCCTCCCCGGCCGCTCCCGGCAGCGTCGGCCCGCCGGGAGCGGTGTCGTCGGCGACGGTCACCTCGCAGCCCCGCCGGCGGGCTCGTCGCACCGCCTCGCGCAGGGCGTCGTCGAGCAGCGCCGGTGCGCGCAGCTGGTCGCGCAGCAGCGCACCGGTCTCCGCGCTGCGGGCGCGCAGGTCCGGTGGGATGCACCCCTGCCGACCGGCCGCGAGCACCGCCTGGAGCACCGGGACGGCGTCGCGCTGCAGCTCGGCGCGCCGGGTGGCCGCCGCCTCCCGCCGCGCCGTGGCCGCCGCCCGACGCGCCCGCTCCTCCTCGGCCTCGCGCAGGAGCCAGGCGACCCGCCCGGAGCTGTACTCCAGCAGCATCCCCGCCCCCAGCCCGACCAGGGCCCACACCCACAGCGCGTCGACGACCGCGGTGGTGGCGAGCAGGGACGCCCCCGGGTCCCCGGTGCGGGCCGACAGCTGCAGCCACACGGCGGCGGTGGCGGCCACGGCGGCGAGGACGGCGTGCCGGCCGCGCCGCCGGACGCCGAGGGCGGCCAGGACGGGCGCGCACGCGGCCGGCCACCAGGTGACGTGCCCGGCGACGGCGGCGTCCGGCACGTTCGGCAGCTCGAGCAGGGCGAGCACCGTCGGCACCGCGGCCAGCGCCCACGCGGTGCCGTCGGCCATCCGGGCGTCCCCGCGCCCGGCCAGCGGGGCGAGCGCGACGGCGACCGCGACGACGAGCACGACCAGGGCGACGGCGAACGCCTGCGGGCAGTCCAGCTGGAGGCGCGCGCGCAACCCGGACAGCACGTGCACGCCCGACCAGGCGACGGCGGCGGCCAGCAGCAGCGCGGGGCGGACGGCACCACCGGGCGCACCGGTGGCCGGGGAGGTCACGCGGGCCACCGGATCGTCACCCGGGTCCCCTCGCCGGGGGTGGAGTCCTGCTCGAGCCGGCCGCCCGCGGCGTGCACCCGGCGGGCCGCGAGCCGGACGCCGAGCCGGTCCTCCGGGATGTCGTCGGCGGCGAAACCGGTCCCCTGGTCGCGCACGGTGATCAGCAGCCCCGCGAGGTCGTAGCGGCCGTCGACGAGCGTGCCGGCGTCCGGGCCGGCGTGCCGGACCGAGTTGCGGACCGCCTCGACGACAGCGGCGACGAGCGACTCGGCGCAGGCCGGTGGGATCCGCTGACGCCGGGCCGCCACGGCGATGCGCACCGGCACGTCCGGGTCGACGGCGTGCACCGCGGCGGCGATCCACTCGGCCACCGGGGAGACGGTGTCGCCGCCGGCCGCGTCGTCGTTGGTGATCCGCTCCAGCGCCCGGGCCGCGTCGTCGGCGGCCCGGCGCGCGACGTCCGGGTCGACGGCCACCGCGGCGGTGGACAGGGCCGACAGCACGTCGTCGTGGACGAGGGCGTCCCACCGGACCGACTCGGTGGCCCGGACGGCGGCCTCCTGCGCCGCGCGCCGGGCGGCCAGCGTGTCGGCCTCGGCCACGCTGACCCGGGTCGCGATGGCCCCGATCGCGGCGGCCGCGGTGAGCACGACGAGCCCGACCGCGGAGAGGTACCCCGCCTCGGCGGCGGCGTCCAGGGGCGTGAGCGCACCCCACGCCGGGAGGGTGAGCAGCCCGGCGTAGCCGGTCGCGAGCACGAGGACGAGCGCCACCCCGCCCGCCCCACCCACGGACATCCCGGCTGCGGCCACGAGCACCGGCACGAACGTGGCGAGCCACGGCTGGTGCGCCGCCGCCCCGTCGTCCGACGCCACCAGGGTGCGGACGACGACGAGGACCAGCCCGGTGCCGACGAGGACCCGCACCGCCCGGTGCGGGGGGCGACCTCGGACGAACGCGACGGCGACCGGGCCCAGGGCGACGACGAGAGCGGCGACGGCCGTCCCGGTGAACCATCGCGGTTCGGGCTCGTCGTGGACGGCCAGGTGGGCGGCGACGTTCGGCGCCCGGACCAGGGTGGCGACGAGGACGAGCCCGGCGAGCAACCGGTGCGCCGTCCGCTCGGTCACCGCTCGGCTCAGTCGTCGGGGCCGAGGACGCCGTCCTCGACCGCGCGGTGGTAGAGGGCGAGCTTGGTGCCGGCCGGGCGGTCCAGGCCGGCGTACTTGGCCCGGATCCGCTTGAGGTGCTCCTTGACCGTGCCCTCGGTCACCCCGAGGCGGCGGGCCACCGACTTGGCGGGCAGGTTGGAGGCGTACAGCCGCAGCACGTCCCGTTCCCGCTCGGTGAGGTGGGCGGGCAGCGCCGCGGCACCCTCGAGGGCCGCGGCGAGCCGTTGGCTGACGACCGTGTCGCCGGCGGCGACCGTGCGCACCGCCTCCGCGATGGCCGGACCCGGTTCGGACTTGTGGACCACGCCCAGGGCCCCGGCGCGCAGGGCCTCGCGGGTCAGGTCGTTGTCGTCGCCCTGGGTGAACACGAGGACCCGGACGCCGGCCTCCCGCAGCCGGGAGACGTTCTCCGCAGGGCGGCTCCCGTCGTCCAGCCGCAGGTCGAGCAGGACGACGTCCAGCCCGGGGCCGGGGTCGCCCCCTGCCAGCAGCGCGGTGACGGTGCCGGCGTACCGGACGAACTCCAGGTCGGGAGCACGGTCCGCCAGGACGGCTCGAATCCCTTCGAGCACGGCCGGGTGGTCGTCGACCGCCCCGACCCGGACCTGGCGTACCGCACTCCCGTGCGACCCCCGTCGGCCCCGAGCCCCCTGCCCGTTCACGGTAGAGACGTCGACCACGGCGCGGTACCCATCCCCGGGTCCCCCGTTAGGAGGACGCCAGCTCCCGCTCGAAGGCGGCGTGGACGGCCGGGGACGACAGCACGAAGCGGACCAGGGTGACCCCCGGGGCCCGGCCGGCGGCCAGGGTCTCCCGGGTGGCGGCGACGGCGACCCGGGCGACCTCGTCGGGGTCCCACCCGTAGGCACCGGCGCCGACCGCCGGCACGGCGACACTGGTCGCCCCGGCCTCGGCAGCCACCTCCAGGCTCCGCCGGAAGCAGGAGGCGAGCAGCTCGGGGTCGGTCTGGCCGGCGTGCCGGTTCGGGCCGACGGTGTGGACGACGAACCGGGCCGGCAGGTCGCCGGCACCGGTCGCCACCGCCTGCCCGACGGGCAGCCCGTCCGGCAGCGGACCCGAGCGCAGCGCCCGGCACTCGGCCAGCAGGGCCGGCCCAGCGGCGGCGTGGATGGCGCCGTCGACGCCACCGCCGCCGAGCAGCGAGGAGTTGGCCGCGTTGACGACGGCGTCGACCTGCTGGCGGGTGATGTCCCCCAGGACGGCCTCGACGGTCGGCACCCTCACCAGCCCCCGTACGGCCCACCGGAACGGCCCTGCCCGCGGCCACCCATGGCCCGGACCGCGGGCCGCACGTCGGTGAGGTAGACGGCCGTGGCGACGACGGCGATGACGAGCAGGAACAGGAACTGGGCGTTGCCGAGGGAGATGAAGCCGACCGCGGCGCTGACGCCCAGGATCACCAGCCACTTCGTCTTGGTCAGCTTGTCGGCCGCCTCGTACGCGGCGGCCGGGTGCCGGGAGGCGTCGACGAGGGCGAACACCTGCATCGCGAAGGCGGCGACGGTGAGCAGCAGCATGAGCCAGGACTGCGCGGCGGCGAGGAACACGCTGACGAGGGTAGTCCCGGTGCCGGCCCGTGGCCCGGTCCCGCTCAGGCCTCCAGCAGGATGGTCACCGGACCGTCGTTGACGAGCTCGACCGCCATGTCCGCACCGAAGGCCCCGGTCGCCACCTCCAGGCCACGGGCACGCAGGGCGGCGACGACGTCCTCGACGAGCGGCCGCGCCACCCCGCTGGGGGCGGCGGCGTTCCACGTCGGGCGACGGCCCTTGCGGGTGTCGGCGTACAGGGTGAACTGGCTGACGACGAGCACTGGGGCACCGACGTCGAGCGCGGAGCGCTCCCCGCGCAGGATGCGCAGCTCGGCCACCTTGCCGGCGACCCGCTCGACCTGCTGGGGGCCGTCGTCGTGGGTGACCCCGAGGAGGACGAGCAGTCCCGGCCGGTCGATCCGGCCGACGACGACGTCCTCGACCGTCACCGCCGCCCGGGTCACCCGCTGGACGACGGCCCTCACCCGGCCCGGTCCTCGACCGCCGGCTCGGGGCTCAGCCCCCACGCCGCGGCGAGCAGCTCCAGCGTGCGCTCGGCGACGGCCGGGTCGTGCACCGTCGAGGTCACCATCACCTCCTGCGCAGCGGTGCGGCGGGCGAGCTCACGCAGGGCGTCCGCGACCTTCTCGCCGGTCCCGGTGACCTGGGTGCCCGGCAGCCCGGCGGGCGGGCCACCGATGTCGGCCAGCAGCCGCTGCGCCGTCTCGGGGGTGACCACGGGTCCGAGCCGGTTGGTCCGCAGGCCGTGGGCCATCACCCGGCTCGGCCCGGCGAGCCACTCGGCCTCCTCGTCGTCGCCCGCGGCGATCACCGAGGCGGTGACGATCGCGTACGGCTCCGACAGCACCCGGCTGGGAGTGAAGCCGCTGCGGTACAGGTCGAGCGCCGCCTCGGTGTGCGGGCTGCCGAAGTGGTGGGCGAAGGCGAACGGCAGCCCGAGCCGGGCGGCGACCTGGGCGCTGTACCCGCTGGAGCCGAGCAGCCAGACCGTCGGCGCCGTCGTCGCGGCGGGGGTGGCGCGGAACCGGGCCCCGAGGCCGCCGTCGTCGGTGCGGGGGTCACCCAGCAGGGACAGCAGATCGAGCAGGTGCAGGGGGAAGTCCTCGACCCCGAGCTGCCCGGCACCCCGGCGCAGCGCCGCCGCGGTGGCCGGGTCGGTGCCGGGGGCCCGGCCGATACCGAGGTCGATCCGGCCCGGGTGCAGGGCCTCGAGCATGGCGAACTGCTCGGCGACGACCAGCGGCGGGAAGTTCGGCAGCATGACCCCGCCCGAGCCGAGCCGGATCCTGCGGGTGACGGCGCCGAGGTGGGCGATGAGCACCGGCGGGGAGGTCGCGGCGACCATCGGCATGTTGTGGTGCTCGGCCACCCAGTACCGGTGGTACCCGAGGCGGTCGGCGAGCTGGGCGAGCCGGGTCGTCCCGGCCAGGGCGTCGGCCGAGGTCCGGCCGGCGGCGACGGTGGCGAGGTCGAGGACGGACAGCCGGGTCACAGCAGCGCCTCCACCGCACCGACCGGTTCACCGTGCCCGAGCACGGGCACCCGGCCCACCTCCCGCAGCACCGGGGCGTCGACGCCGAGCCGGCGCAGCGCCGCGGCCATCACCACCGGACGCGGACGCTGGGAGCCGTCGAGCACCTTGAGCGCCGCGGCCGAGCCGTTCGGCAGCCCGACGGCGTAGACCCCCTCGGCCCCGTCCTTGGCGACCAGGCCCGGGACCCCGGCCATCACCAGCGTGACGTCCCGGCCGGTGCCACCCACGTACTCGGGGTGCGCGCTCATCGCCCGGCCGACCCGCGCCGGCGGGGAGGTGTCCGAGGCGTCGGCCGCCGCTGCCGCCACCCGGGCGAACGCCCGGGCCAGCCCGGCCAGCGTGCAGGAGAACAACGGCGCCCCGCACCCGTCGACCGCCACGTGCTCCACGGCGTCGCCGGTCATCTCGGTGACGGTCTGCCGAACGGCCCGCTGCAGCGGGTGGCCGGGGTCGAGGTAGCCGGCGGTGTCCCAGCCGGCGGCGACGCACGTCGCAAGCATCGCGGCGTGCTTGCCGGAGCAGTTCTGCACGACCCGCTCGGGACCGTGACCGGCGGCCCGCCAGGCCGCCGCGGCGTCGGCGTCCAGGGGGAGGTCCGGGGTGTTCGCCAGCGCGTCCTCGCCCAGCCCGGCCCGGGCCAGGATCCGGCGGACCCCGTCGACGTGGCGGGGCTCCCCGGAGTGGGAGGCGGCGGCCAGCGCGAGCAGCTCGCCGTCGAGGTCGAGACCGGCCGCCAGCATGGCGACCGCCTGGACCGGCTTGAGCGAGGACCGGGGCAGCACGACGGCGTCCGGGTCACCGACCGACGCCTGCACCTGGCCGTCCGGGCCGAGGACGACGACGTGGCCGTGGTGCACGGACTCCACGACACCGTTGCGGACGACGGCGGCGACGGGGTCAGCGGTGCTGGCGACGGTCAGGTCGAGGGCGTGGTCGATGGTCCGGTCGAGAGAACCTGAGGTCACCCGGGCACGGTACCCGGGCGGGTCGGGGCGCCTGCGGTGAGCCGTTCGACGGCCGAGCGCCACTGGGTGAGCTCGGTGGCGACCAGCCGTCCGGGGTGGACGGCCGCGAGCGCGGCGCACCACGGCTCTCCGTCCGGCAGCAGGTCGGCGACGTGGTCGGCCTGCTCGACGAGCCGGCACCGGCCGTGGACGAGGAACGCGCACGGGACGGCGGCGCTGCGGCTTGGACCGGCGCACCGGCGCACGTCGTACCCGGCGCGGCGCAGCGCCTCGGTCTGCGGGGTCTCCCACAGCGCTCGGGACTCCACGAGCACGGTAGGTCTCGCCGTCCCGGGCGGCCAGCCCGGCATCAGCCCGTCGGTGGCGACCTCGAGGAAGACGACGCCGCCCTCCGTGGCGCCGACCACGGCAGCGCCCATCCGCCGCAGCACCCGCAGCATCGGGTCGTTGTCCATCCGGACCGCGGCGGTGAAGACGCCGATGCCGCGCTGACGGGCCAGACCGGCGAGCCGGTCGAGCAGTCGGGGGCCGAGCCCGCGGCCCTGGTGGTCGTCGGCCACGGCCACCCCCATCTCCCAGGTGCCGTCCGTCTCCCAGGTGCCGTCGTCGCGCTCCAGGCGCGCCTCACCCACCACCCGGTCCCCGGTGACGGCGACGACGCCGAAGGCCGCCGTGTCGTCGAGGGCGGCCAGCCGGTCGGCGAGCTCCGGCGGTACCCGGGTGGAGAAGCGCATCAGCATCGCGCGCTCGCCGAGCCCGGCGTACAGGGCGGCCACGGCCGCGCGGTCCGCGGCGGTCTCCTCGCGGACGAGCAGCGACGGGGTCACGGCGGCCGTCATCCAGGCAGACTGTGTCGAGGCGCCGGACCCGGCGAAGGGTCGAAGGTCCCTCACCGGGCGACCGACCGGCTGCTCGCCGACTGTTCCCCGAACCGTTCCCGACGCGACACCACGGTGTCGCGTCCTGCCCCGCCTGTCCTGGTTGCCTCGTGGTGTGCGGGTCGCGATCGTCACGGAGTCCTTCCTCCCTCACGTCAACGGCGTCACGAACTCGGTGCTGCGGGTGCTCGAGCACCTGCGACGGCACGGCCACCAGGCGCTGGTGCTCACGCCCGGCTACCCGCCGCAGCGCTGCGAGGGCGCCCGCGTCGTGGGCCTGCCGTCCGTGCCGATGCCGGGCTACCCCCAGGTCCGGCTGTCGGTCGCCACCGCCCGCGCCATCACCAAGGAGCTCAAGGCCTTCCAGCCGGACGTCGTCCACCTCGCCTCGCCGTTCACGGTGGGCGGGCCCGCGGTGCGGGCCGCGGCCCGACTCGACGTCCCGGTCGTCGCGGTCTACCAGACCGACGTGGCCGGGTTCGCCACCCGCTACGGGCTGGGCGTCACCGGGGACGTGGCCTGGCGGCGGATCCGCAACATCCACACCAGGTCCACGCTGACGCTGGCGCCCTCTCAGTCGGCGGCCGACGACCTCGGGCGGCACGGCGTGCACGACGTCCGCCTGTGGCCGCGCGGTGTCGACACGAGCGCCTTCTCCCCGGCGCACCGGGACGGCGGGCTGCACCGCCGCCTCGGTCGCGGTTCGGTGCTCGTCGGCTACGTCGGCCGACTGGCGGCGGAGAAGCAGGTGGAGGACCTGGCCGCGCTGCGGGCCCTGCCCGGCACGCAGCTGGTCGTCATCGGTGACGGGCCCGCCCGCGGCGACCTGGAGAGGGCCCTGCCCGGCGCGGTGTTCACCGGCCTGCTGACCGGCCGGTCGCTGTCCCGGGCGGTCGCCACCCTGGACGTCGCGGTGCAGCCCGGACCGCACGAGACCTTCTGCCAGGCGGCGCAGGAGGCCATGGCGAGCGGCGTGCCGGTGGTCGCCGTCGGCGCCGGGGGCGTGCGCGAGCTGGTCGACAACAGCCGGACCGGGTGGCTGTACCCGCCGGGCGAGCTGGACGTGATGCGCACGGCGGTCGCCGACCTCGTCGGTGACCCCGCCAAGCGCCGGGCGATGGGGGCGGCGGCGCACGAGGCGGTCCGGTCGCGCACCTGGCCGGTGGTCTGCGAGAGCCTGCTGAGGTACTACGAGGACGCGATCTCCTGCGCCGCTGACCGGGTGGCCCGGTGAGAGTCGTCCACGTCACCAACGCGTACGCGCCGCGCAGCGGCGGCATCCGGACGACGGCGCACGCGCTGGGCCGGGGGTACCGGGCCCGCGGTCACGACTTCGTCCTCGTGGTGCCCGGTCGCAGGGCGGCGGACGAGGAGCACGAGTGGGGCCGGCTCGTCGAGCTGCCGGGCCCGGTGGTGCCGGGCACCGGCGGCTACCGCGTCCTGCTCGACGTCCTGCGGGTGCAGGCGACGCTCGACGGCCTGGCCCCGGACCGGCTGGAGGTCTCCGACCGGCTCTCGCTGCGCCGGCTGGGCGGCTGGGCGCGCCGGGCCGGTGTGCCGTCGCTGGTCATCGCCCACGAGCGGGTGGACGGCGTGCTGCGCGCCCACCTGCGGCTCGGCGAGCGGGCCGCCCGTGCCGTCGCCGACCGGCACAACGCCGGCACCGCGCGGGTGTTCGACCGGATCGTCGCCACCACCCGGTACGCCGCGACCGAGTTCGACCGGATCGGCGTCCCGACCACGCACGTGCCGCTCGGGGTGGACCTGGAGGCGTTCCACCCGCTGCCACCAGCGGGTTCCGGGCCCTCGTCCCCTTCCGAACCCTCGACCCCTTCCGAACCCTCGTGCCTGTCCGGGCCGGCGACCCTGGTGCTGTGCAGCAGGCTCTCCCGGGAGAAGCGCCCCGACCTCGCCGTCGACGCACTGCGGGTGCTGGTGGGCCGGGGCCTGGAGGCCCGGCTCGTCGTCCTCGGGGACGGCCCGGTCCTGCCGTCGCTGCGACGCCGGGCCCAGGGGCTGCCCGTCGACTTCCTCGGCCACGTCCGGCAGCGGGAGCGGGTGGCCCGTCTCCTCGCCGAGGCGGACGTCGCCCTGGCACCCGGCCCCGTGGAGACGTTCGGCCTGGCCGCCCTGGAGGCACTGGCGTCCGGGACACCGGTGGTGGCGTCGTCCACCTCCGCGGTGGCCGAGCTCGTCACGGACGACGCCGGCCGGTGCGCGCCGCCGGAGCCGCAGGCCCTGGCCGACGCGGTCCTCGACGTTCTGTCCTGGCCCGTCCACGTGCGCCGGGCGGCCGCGCGCCGGCGGGCCGAGCGCTTCCCGTGGGCGACCACCACCCAGGCCATGCTGGCGGTGCACGCCGCACCGGCGCCGTCCGGAGTGACGCGGTGAGCAGGTACGGGGCCGGCGGGCCGCTGGCGATCGCGCACCGCGGCGGCGCGGCGCTGGCGCCGGAGAACACCGTCGCGGCGTTCGAACGGTCCCTCGCCCTCGGCTACCGGTACCTGGAGACCGACGTGCGGGTGACCGCGGACGGCGTCTGCGTCGCCTTTCACGACCGCGGCCTGCGGCGCGTCACCGGGGTCACCGGCCGCGTCGCCGACCTGTCCTGGGACGACGTCCGGTCGCTGCGGGTCCTCGGCCGCGAGCCGGTGCCACGGCTGGACGACCTGCTGACGCGCTGGCCGGACGTCCGCTGGGTGCTCGACGTCAAGCAGCCGGAGGCGCTGTCCTGCCTCGTCGCGACGGTCCGGGACTGCGGGGCGGCGTCCCGGGTCTGCCTCAGCGGCACGTGGGACCGCTGGCTGGGGCACGCCCGCCGCGCACTGGGACCGGACGCCACCACCGCACTAGGCTGGCGGTCCCTGGTGTCCCTGCTGCGGGGCGCGAGCCCGCGACCGGACGGCGCCGGCTTCGCGCACGTGCCGCTGCGGTTCGCCGGCCGGCGGCTGCCGTCGGCCCGTCTCGTCGAGCGGGCGCAGGCCCTGGGGCTGCGGGTCGTGGTGTGGGGCGTCGACGACCGGGCCGAGATGCACCGGCTGCTCGACGAGGGCGTCGCCGGCGTCATCACCGACCGCACCGACGTCCTGCGCGAGGTGCTCGTGGCCCGGGACGCCTGGACGGCGCCTGCCGACGACGTCCGGGCGCCCGACGTCCGGGCGCCCGACATCCGGGTGCCGGAAGCCCGGGCGCCCGAGGTCCGCATCCACTGAGCTGTCCAACTGAGCCGAGGTGACCATGACGCACACGCCCATCACCCGACGCGGCGTGCTCGGCGGCGCCGGAGCGGCGCTGCTGCTCGCCGGCAGCGCCGGCCCTGCCCTCGCCGCGGCGCGCACGCCCGCGCCCAGCACCGACACCGGCGCCGCCCGCCGCTCCCGGATCACGCGGGGCACGGCGCTGTTCCACGCCGACCTGCACAACCACACCCTGCTGTCCGACGGGGACGGCGCCCCCGAGGACGCCTTCGCGTCCATGCGGGACGCCGGCCTGGACGTCGCCGCGCTCACCGACCACGCGACGCTGTCCGACCACCTGCTCGGCGACGCCCTGACCGCCGTGCTCCCGCCCGGCTACTCCGCCCTCGGCGGGCTGACCCGCCAGGGATGGGCCCGCACCGGCGCGCTCGCGGACGCGCACGACGTGCCCGGGGAGTTCACCGCGCTGCGCGGGTTCGAGTGGAGCGCACCCGTCCTCGGCCACGTCAACGTGTGGTTCACCGACGAGTACACCGACGTCCTGGACATCGGCCGGATGAGGCCCCTCTACGAGTGGCTCCAGCGCACCCCCGGGCGGTTCGGGCTGGTGGACGGCGGGGCAGGCGGCATCGCCGGCTTCAACCACCCCGGGCGTGAGCCGGGCCGCTTCGAGGAGTTCCGCTTCGAGGAGTCGGTGCGCGACCAGATGGTGAGCCTCGAGATGTTCAACCGGCGCGACGACTACCTGTTCGAGGGCTGGGCCGACGGCAAGCCGTCCCCCCTGGTGGCCTGTCTCAACAACGGCTGGCGCACCGGCCTCACCGGTGTCACCGACGAGCACGGCACCGACTGGGGCTTCCCCGAGGGCAAGGGACGCACCGGCCTGTGGCTCACCGAGCACACCAGGAGCGGCGTGCTGGAGGCCATGCGCGCCCGGCGGTTCTTCGCGACGAACGTCTCGGGCCTCCGGCTGGACGGGGTGGCCGGCCTGGAGGGGGTGCCCGGGGCGGCCGCGGGGACGACGCGGATGGGCGGCACCGTCGCCCTCCCCGGCGGCCGCGCCGAGGTCACCCTGCGCCTGGACGTCGACCGTGGCACGGCGTGGGAGGGCAAGCCTCTGCTCGCCCAGGTGCTCCGCCCCGGGGACCAGGTGCCCCGGGTGGTGGACGTCGTCCCCTTCACCTGCCCGGACGTCGTCCGCCTGCGGGTGCCGGTCGACCTCGCCGAGGGCGACTGGCTCGTCGTGCGGATCTCCGACCCGGCGGGCGTGAACGCGACGCCCGGGCCCGCGGGGCACCCGTGCAACGACCTCGGGGTCGCCTACACCTCGCCGTGGTGGTTCACCGCCCCCTGACCCACCACCCCGACCCGGGGTTCGCGCCTCCGGTGGCTGTGCTCCGGGCCTTTCGGAGGCGGATTCACCGCCACTTCGTCAGCGAACCTCGCCCGCAGCGTCGGCCCACGGGCCGATCACCGGCGTCCACTCGGTGACGGTGTAGCCGGCGACGATCCCCTCCCTGCGGAACGGGTCCCCGGCGACGAGCTCGGCCACGGCGTCCTTGTCGGGCGCCCTGACGACGATGAGCGCGCCGTGCGGCTCCCCCGGGGCGTACGCGCCGGCCGCCACGACCACCCCCCGGTCGGCAAGGTCGCGCAGGTAGGCGCGGTGCTCGGCGCGGTGGGTGTCGCGGGCGGCGGTGTCCTCGGTGTAGGCGTAGTGCAGGGCGTAGACCGGCATGACGGCGAGACTGCCACACCCGCCGGGCCGAGGCCGAGGCCGCGCGCGGCCGCGCGCGGGCTCGAGGCTGCATCCACGGCGGGGCACGTGCGCGCGGCGCTACCCCGACCGGCCCGTCGCGTACCGGAACCTCAGCCGCTGACCGGGGCGCACCTGGGCGCACCGGTCGACGTCGGCGTCCCGGACGTACCCCGGCACCGGGTACCCGCCGGTCACCGGGTGGTCGGCGAGGAACACCACCGGGTGCCCGGACGGCGGCACCTGGACGGCGCCGCGCAGCATGCCCTCGCTCGGCGGCTCGGCGCCGGTCCGTCGCGCCAGCGCCAGCGCCGGGCCCTCGAGGCGGACCCCGATCCGGTTGCTGTCGGCACCGACCGTCCACGCCGACCCGGTGAGCACGTCCCAGCCGGCGGGGTCGAGCACCTCCGGCCGGGGCCCGGGCAGCACCACGACCGTCACCTCTCCGGCGGCGGGCTCGGCGACTGGTGCGACGTCCACCCCCGGGAACGGGCCGCGGCGGGCCCCCACCGGTAACCGGTCCCCCGCCGCGACGACCGGCGGGCCGATCCCGGAGAGCAGGTCGGTGGCCCGCGAGCCGAGCACCGGGGTGACGTCGACACCGCCGCGGACGGCCACGTACGTGCGCAGTCCGGCCGGCGGGACGCCCAGGTCCAGGCGCGCCCCCGCCGGCAGGTGCACGGGGGTCAGGTGCGGCGCCCCCGGGCACCGGGCACCGGCGACGGCGACGTCCAGCGCGCCCTCGGCCTCGACCACCAGCCCGCCGAGGGTGACCTCCAGTGTGGCGGCGTCCGGCGGGTTGCCGACGAGCGCGTTGGCGAGCCGGTGCGCGGCCCGGTCCGCCGCCCCCGAGCGACCGATCCCCAGCGCGCCGCGGCCCGGCCGGCCGAGGTCCTGGACGGTGGTCAGCGGCCCGGTCCGCAGCACGCGCAGCGCCCGCGTCCCTGCCCCGTGGGCGGTCACGTGGCCTCCGCGGTGAACCGCACACGGACGCCGGGCCGCAGCAGCGAGGGCGGGTCCCGGTCGAGGTCCACGAGCCGGACGCCGGACGACCCGATGACCTGCCACCCGCCCGGGGACTCCCGCGGGTACACGCCGGCGTACCCGCCGGCCAGGGCCACCGCCCCCGCCGGCACCCGGACCCGGGGCCGCTCGCGCCGCGGGACGTCCCAGTCGAACTGGCGGCCGGTGAGGTACCCGAAGCCCGGCGCGAAGCCGCAGAAGGCGACCATCCACTCCTCGGCCTGGTGGCGGGTGACGAGCTCGTCGACGGTCCAGCCGAGCAGGCCGGCGGCGGCGTCCAGGTCCGGGCCGTCGTACCGCACCGGGATCTCCACCGGGTCCCCGTCCGGCACCTCCCTCGGGACGCCGCTCCCGGCCGCGGCCGCCGTCCGGACGGCGGAGACGACCGTTGCGCGGTCGGCGTCCGGGGTGAGGGCGAGCAGGACGGTGCGGGCGGCCGGGACGACGTCGAGGACGCCGGGCGGCGGGTCCGCGACGAGCCGCGCGTACAGGGCGTGCACCCGCTCGAGCGAGGGCAGCTCGACGAGCAGCCCGTGGGACCCGGCCGGCAGCAGCCTCATCGGGCGAACGCGACGAGCGCCACCCCGGCCGCCTCGAGCCGGGTGCGGACCCGCCGGGCGACCTCGACCGCCCCGGGGGTGTCGCCGTGCACGCAGACCGAGTCGGGGCGCACCACGAGCGGGTCGCCGTTGACGTCGGTGATCGGCTCGCCGGTGGCCATCGCCACGCAGCGCCGGGCGACCTCGTCCGGGTCGTCCAGGACGGCGTCCGGCCGGCCGCGGGGGACGAGCGTGCCGTCCGGGGCGTAGGCGCGGTCGGCGAACGCCTCGTGGACGACGGGGAGGCCCTCCTCCTCGGCCCAGCGCAGCCACAGCGAGCCGGGCAGGCCCATCACGGCGAGCCCGGTGCCGTAGTCGCGGACGGCGCCCACGACGGCGGCGGCGTGCTCCTCGTCCTGGCCGGCCGCGTGGTAGAGGGCCCCGTGCGGCTTGACGTAGCGCACCCGGTCGCCCGCGGCGCGGGCGTGGCCGTCGAGGACGGCGATCTGGTCGAGCACCTGCCGTCGCAGGGTCGCCCCGTCCACCTCGACGCGACGGCGTCCGAACCCCTGCGGGTCCAGGTAGGAGACGTGGGCCCCGACGGCGACGCCGCGGGCCACCGCCGCCTCGCACACGCTGCGCATCGTGGTGTCGTCCCCGGCGTGGTAGCCGCAGGCCACGTTGGCGCTGCTGACCAGCCCGAGCAGCGTGTCGTCGTCCCCGACGCCCTCGCCGAGGTCGCAGTTGAGGTCCAGGGTCAGGCCCACCGGTCCATTGTGGCGCCGCGGCCGCGGCGGCGGGGACTACGCCGGTCGGGTGATGCGCCCGGCCACTCGTACGGGCGCCGGGGCGGGACGCCGATGCCCCTGGCCGTGAGACGTCCCGAGCAGGTTGCCCTCGCGGTGCTCGCTGCCGCGCTGCTCGGCTACGTCGTCCTCGGCGCGTCCGGACCCGAGCTGCCCGGCGTCTACGCGGCGATCGCGGTCGGTGCCCTGGTGACCGCGGCGACGGCACTGCGGCGGCACCCGCCCGCGCGGCCCCGTCCGTGGCGGTGGGTGCTCGCCGGGATGACCGGCTGGGTGGCCGGCGACGTCGTGTGGCAGGTCGAGACCGGGCTGCTCGGGGTCACCGGCTTCCCGACCGGGGCGGACGTGCTGTACCTCGCCGGTTACCTGGCGCTCGGCGTCGGCTTCCTCACGATGGTGCCGCAGCGCGACCGTCGCTCGGACGTCGGCGGCCTGCTCGACGCCGCCATCGTCACCGCGTGCGTGGCCGTGCCGCTGACGGTGTTCGTCCTGCTCCCGGCCGTGGAGGACCCCAGTCTCACGCCGCTGGGGGTGGTGGTGACGGCGGCCTACCCGCTGCTCGACCTGTTCCTGCTCGCCGTGCTCGTCCGGCTGCTGCACTCCACGGGCGCCCGGTCGGCGCCGGTGTGGCTGCTCACCGCCGCTGTGACCGCCGAGCTCGTCACCGACGTCTCCTACCAGGCCTGGACCCTGGCCACCGGGTTCGACCCGCAGTCGGTCTGGTTCGACGCCGGCTGGCTCCTGGGCTACCTGCTGCTGGCGGCCGCCATGTGCTCGCGCACCGGCCGGGCGGTCACCCCACGCCCGGCCCGGCTCGGCGAAGAGCCCTGGCGGGGCCGGCTCGCCGTCCTCGGCCTGGCGGGCGTCGTCCCGGTCGGCACCCTCGTCGTCGACGCGCTGACCGGGGAGCCGGTCCGGTGGCAGGTGCACGCCGTGGCCGCGCTCGTCGCGGTACTGCTCGTCGGCGCAAGGTTCGCCACCCTGCTGGCCCAGGTCCAGTCCGCTGCGCGAGAGCTCTCCCGGCTCGCCCGGCAGGACCCGCTGACCGGGGCGCCGAACCGGCGCAGCTGGGACCACGCGCTGCGCCGCGCCACCGACCGGGCCCGCCGGGACGGCCGGCCGCTCAGCGTCGCGATGCTCGACCTGGACCACTTCAAACGGTTCAACGACGAGCACGGCCACCTGGCCGGCGACACGCTGCTCCGCGAGGCGTTCACCGCCTGGCAGGACCACCTCGGCCCCGAGCACGTCATCGCCCGGTACGGCGGGGAGGAGTTCGCGCTGCTGTTCCCCGGGACCGACGTCTCGCAGACCCGCCGGCTGCTCACGCGGCTGCGCGCGGTCACGCCCCGCCAGCAGACCTTCTCCGCCGGGGTCGCGCGCTGGGACCCCCGGACCCCACCGACGACCGCCCTGGACGCCGCGGACGCCGCCCTGTACGAGGCCAAGCGCCGCGGCCGGGACCGGGTGGTGGTCGCCCGGACGTCGACGGACGACGTCGGCGAGCCGCCACCGTTCGAGATCGTCGTCCAGCCGGTGGTCGAGCTGGCCACCGGCCAGGTGGTGGGGTACGAGGCCCTCCCCCGGTTCGCCGCCGACGAGGACGCCAGCACCGCCGTCGCGGCCGCGCACGAGGCCGGCTACGGCGACCTGCTCGAGGCCGCGGTGCTGGGCGCCGCGCTAGCCCTCTCCGGCCGGCCGGAGGGCACCGACCTGTACGTCGCCGTCAGCGCCTCGGCCGTGGACTCGGCCCGGTACCACGAACAGCTGCCCGACCGCCTCGACGGCGTCGTCCTCGGACTCACCGCGGACGACGACGTCGTGGACTGGCCGGCCCGTGCGTCGCTGCTCGACGACCTGCGCCGTCGCGGGGCCCGCGTGGCCGTGAACGGCCTGGGTGACGGCGCCGGGGACCTGCAGCGGTTCCTCACCGTCCGCCCGGACGTCGTCCGGCTCGCCTCCCCGCTCGTCGCCGGCGTCGCCGGCGACCCCGGTCGGCAGCGGCTCGTGGCGGCGGTCGCGCGACTGGTGGCCGAGTCGGGTGCGGCGGTCTGCGCCGACGGGGTCGACACAGCGGAGGACCTCGCCGCCCTGCGTGCCACCCGGGTGGCGCTGGTGCAGGGGGACGCGCTCGGCCGGGCCGCGGTGCACTGGGCCACCGGGCGCGCGCGGCAACCGGCCGCTCAGGTCGGCCCCGGACGGGACGGACCGGTCCTAGCATCGGGCACGTGACGGCGGGACCCGGCCAGCGTCTGGTGAGCGAGCGTGCGGTGGGCGAGCGTGCCGTGGGCGAGCGTGCGGTGGGCGAGCTGCGCGCCGCCCTCCCGGCCGACGTCGTCCTGACCGACCCGGCGAGCACCGACGCCTACCGGCGGGACCACGCCGGGTTCGGCCCGGCCGGCGTCCCGCTGTGCGTGGTCCGCCCCACCTCCACCGAGCAGGTGCAGGAAGTGCTCCGCTGGGCCACCCGGCACCGGGTCCCCGTCGTGCCGCAGGGCGCGCGGAGCGGCCTGTCCGGTGGGGCGAACGCCGTGGACGGGTGCGTCGTCGTCTCGATGACCCGGATGGACCGCATCCTCGAGATCGACCCCGTGGACCAGGTGGCGGTCGTCGAGCCGGGCGTCGTCAACGCGGTGCTCTCGCGAGCCGTCCTCGAGGAGGGGCTGTTCTACCCGCCCGACCCGTCGTCGTGGGAGATCTCGACGATCGGCGGCAACATCGCCACCAACGCCGGAGGCCTGTGCTGCGTCAAGTACGGGGTGACCACCGACTACGTCCGCGGCCTCGACGTCGTCCTCGCCGACGGGCGGCTGCTGCGGACCGGACGACGGACGGCGAAGGGCGTCGCCGGGCTGGACCTCACCCGCCTCGTCGTCGGCTCGGAGGGGACGTTGGGTGTCGTCACCCGGGCCACGCTGTCCCTGCGCCCGGCGCCGCCGCCCGCCCTCACCGTCGCGGCCGTGTTCGGCGCCGTCCCCGCCGCGCTGGCCGCCGCCAACCGGATCATGTCCAGCGGCCTGTCGCCGTCACTGCTGGAGTACCTCGACGCGACGACCGTCGCGGCGGTGCAGGCCCTTCGCGACATGGGGCTGCCGCCGGACGCCCGCGCGATGCTCATCGCCCAGTCCGACCGGGCCGGGCTCGCCGAGCAGGACGTCGCCGAGATGGGACGCATCTGCGCCGACGAGGGCGCCGTGGACGTCGCGGTCGCCTCGGACGCCGAGGAGTCGGCGCTGCTGCTGACCGCCCGCAGGATGGCGATCACA
The DNA here is from genome assembly GCF_042658805.1 of Quadrisphaera sp. GCM10027208. Taxonomy (NCBI): domain Bacteria; kingdom Bacillati; phylum Actinomycetota; class Actinomycetes; order Kineosporiales; family Kineosporiaceae; genus Quadrisphaera; species Quadrisphaera sp. GCM10027208. The sequence goes on along the minus strand of NZ_JBHSRC010000002.1, from coordinate 54,163 downwards.
GCGCTGGAGCAGATCGGCACGCTGCTCGTCGACGACGTGGCGGTGCCTCGCGCCAGGCTGGCCGACCTGCTCGCCGGTCTGGAACGGATCGCCGGGGAGCGCGACGTCCGGATCGCCTGCCCGGCGCACGTCGGCGACGGCAACACCCACCCCACGGTCGTGTTCGACCCGACCGACCCCGCGGCGGCCGAGCGGGCGCAGCTCGCGTTCGCCGACGTCATGCGGCTCGGGCTGTCTCTCGGAGGAACCATCACCGGGGAGCACGGCGTGGGGCAGCTCAAGCGCTCCCTGCTGCGCACCGAGCTCGGCGAGGTCTCCCACGACCTGCAGCGGAGCATCAAGGACCTGTTCGACCCCCTCGGCATCCTCAACCCCGGCAAGGCCCTCTAACCCCCGGCCCACTCCCCCGTGATCATGCAATCCCGCCACCCCACCCACCCCTTCCGTGATCATGCAATCCCGCCACGCCGTCCCTTCCGTGATCATGCAATCCCGCCACCCTGCAGCGTCACCAATTGGCTGCACAATGCTGAGTTGACGGCACGACACGCCGGAAAACTTGAAAGAAATCCAGCATTCTGCTGACGGACGCCGAGGCCTCCCCGCGAGTCCACCGGCTCACCTGGGTTGGTTGTCAGTTCCAGAATGATCCGACCGAGGCTACGGAGTGCGGCACGTACGGAATCAAGGCGTGGTCACCCCGGAGCCACCCGTGACGAGCTCGTCACGCGCCGTCCGCAGGAGGACAGCGTCCCGAGCAGCGGGACGTATGCGCCAAGACACTCGGCGGCGGGGGCGGACGCCGCAAGAAGCACCTGAGTCCCCTCCGGCCACTCAGGCAACCACGCCGCAAATGAGCAGGACCGAGAGCGTCTGACCATCACACTACAGAAACGTGCAGCATTTTACGATGCAAAGGTCGGGTACGGGTGGCGGAATTGCATGATCACGACGGGAAGGGGGTGGCGGGATTGCATGATCACGACGGGAAGGGGGTGGCGGGATTGCATGATCACCGAGGGGGCGGGCAGGGTGGCGGGATTGCATGATCACGGGGGGGGTGGGAAGGGGGTGGGAACGTGAAGGGCCCCGTCCGGCGGGGGGGACGCCAGGACGGGGCCTGTCCCGGGTCAGCGACCCGGGGAACCGAGGCCGGGGGGTCAGCCTCGGAGCTCGGGGACTCTCAGTCGCCCACCTTACCGGCAGCGGCCTCGGTCGCCTCAGCCGCGGCCTCGGCGGTCTTGGCGGCGGACGTCGCGGCGCCCTTGGCGGCCGTCCTCGTCGCGGCGGCGCGCTTGCGAGTAGTCCTCGCCGTGCGCTTGGCAGCGGCCTGGGTGCCCGTGGTGCCCGTGCGCGTGGTCCGCCGCGCCTGCTCGGTGGCCTCGCCGGCCTCCCGGGTGGCGGTCGTCACCGTGGCCTTGACGGCGGTCTCGACGTCCTCGGCGCCCCGACGCACTGTCGTCACGGCGGCCTTGGTGCGGGACACCGCCGTCTTGCCCTGGGCGAGCAGCTCCTGGGTGGCCCGCTGGCGGCGAATACGCTCGACGAGCCTCTTACCGCGCTCGGACAGGCCCTCGTAGGCCTCCTCGACCCGTCCCGCGGCCTCCAGGCCCTTGGCGACCGCGAACGTCGGCGCGTGCTGCACGCGGTCGGTCACCTTGCTGACCTCGAGCTCGGCCCGGACCTTCGCAGCGCGGGCCTGCGCCTCGCGCAGCCGCTCGACGGCCAGGTCGGTGACGCCTACGACGGCGTAGCCGGTGTCGGCGGCGGTCTTCTTGATCTCGTCGGTGATCGCCATGTCAGTTTCCTCCTTCGGACGCCGGACGCTTGGCCGGCGTGCGTGTACGGGTGGTGGCCGTCTTCGTCGGGGTCCGCTTCGTCGCAGCGCGCTTCGCCCCGGTCCGCGTCGTCGCAGCCGGTTTCGGGGTGACCCGCTTGGTCCCGGTTTGCTTCGTCCCGGTCTGCTTCGTCGGGGTCCGCTTCGTCGGGGTCCGCTTCGTCGGGGTCCGCTTCGTCGGGGTCCGCTTCGTCGCCGTCGCCCGCCCGCCCTGCTGCGTGGCAGCCGCTCCGGCCAGCGCCTCGTCGACGGCCTCGACGACGCCCTGCGACGCAGCACCCTCCCGCTCGTTCTCGGTCCGAAAGGTCGTGTAGATGTCGAGCAGGACCTGACGCTGTCGCTCGGTGAGGTGAGGGTCGGCGAGCACGGCGGTCTCCACCTGGATCCGGTCGCCGTGGTCCTCGAGCAGGCCGGCCCGGACGTAGAGCGCCTCGGCGGAGATGCGCAGCCCCTTCGCGATCTGCTGCAGCACCTCGGCACTCGGCTTGCGCAGCCCGCGCTCCACCTGGCTGAGGTACGGGTTGGACACCCCGGCGGCCTCAGCGAGCTGACGGAGGGACAACTTCGCGGACTCACGCTGCTCCCGCAGGTAGTCACCGAGCTGCTCGGTCACCCTCATCGCCGACATGCCCCCATGGTGCTACCTGTAGCAAGCAAATGCAAGCCAGCAGCAAGCACGACCGCGGTCAGCGCGTGCTCCCTTCGTGGGCTCACTGGCTGCGCACCGGGCGCTACCGACCGACGATTGGCGTCATCGCGGCATGGCCGGTCGGACCACGGTGCCGGGATGCTCGACGAGCAGGGCCGCGAGCCCCCCGCGCCACTGTTCCCCGGCAGGGCGCGGGGGTCTCGCACACCACAGCCGCACACCACAGCCGCGCACCGGACGCGTCTGCCAGGATTCGCCGCATGACCGGCACGCTCATCACCGTCGCCCCGACGGGGGCCGAGGTCGACAAGGCCCAGTGGCCCCAGCTGCCGACCACCCTCGAGGAGCTCGTCGCCGAGGCCCAGGCATGCGAGGCCGCCGGGGCGGCGATGGTCCACGTGCACATCCGGGACGACGAGCACCGCCCCACCCTGGACCTCGGCCGCCTGAAGGCCACCGTCGAGGCCCTCCGGGAGCAGACGTCCCTCGTCGTCCAGCTGTCCACCGGGGGAAGCGTCCACGACAGCCTCGACAGCCGCCTGCGGGTGCTCGACGCACTGCCGGACTCCTGCTCTCTGACCTGCGGCAGCGTGAACTTCGGCGACGACGTCTTCCTCAACCCCTGGCACCTCATGTCGGACCTGTACGTCCAGGCCCGGGAGCGGCAGATCGTGCCGGAGTTCGAGCTCTTCGACCTCGGTCACGTCGCCTCGCTGCGCCGCCTCATCGACACCCACGGCCTGCCGTTCGGGGGGCGCGTCCACGTCGACCTCGTCACCGGCGTCCCTGGCGGGATGCCGGGGACGACGCAGGCGGTGGTCGCCGCGGTGCAGATGCTGCCGCCGGAGGTCACCTCCTGGTCGGCCACCGGGATCGGACGCAGCCACCTGCCGGTGATGGCGGCAGCCCTGTCGCTGGGCGGGCACCTGCGGGTCGGCATGGAGGACAACCTGATGTACGACCGCGGCCGGCCGGTCGCCGGCAACGTCGAGCTCGTCGAGCGGGCAGCCCGGCTGTCCACCGAGATGCAACGACCACCGTTGTCGACGGACGAGGCGCGTACTCTGCTGGGTACCACCGACCGGAGGGGAACGTCGTGAGCGACGAGGTCACACTGGCTCACCGCCGCCTGGACCGGGTGCTGCAGCCCGGTCTGGTCGAGCGTGCCGGCTCGCTGGAGGACGCCGAGCTGCTGGCGCTGCGGGCCGAGGCGGCCGAGGAGGAGGACGAGCTGTCCTACCGTCGCCGTCTCCTGCAGGGCCGGCTGGACCTGCTGCGCGCCGAGCTCGACCGACGCCGCCACGGCACGGGCCACGCCGTCCGCGGGGGCAGTGACGCTGAGCTCGTCGCCGCGCTCAGCGCCGTCCTCGTCGACCGGGCACGCCGCAGCTCAGGGGCCCACCTCGCCGAGCCACGCCCGTCCACTGCGCCGCGGCGCCGCCGCGCCGACGAGGTGGCCGTGGACGACGTCCACCTCAGTCAGCCGGCCGACCTGACCGACGACGAGCTCACCGGCGCGGTCGAGCAGCTCGCCGCGCTGGAGAGGCATGTCTCGGCGGTCCGCCGCGAGGTCCAACAGGTCGCCGACGCCCTGGACGCCGAGGTGGAGCGCCGGGTCTCCGTCGGCGCCCTGTCCGCCGCGGACTGAACCACCCGGGGCACTGAACAGCCCCGGGCTACCATCGGCACATGCTCGAAGCCGTCTTCACCGCCCTCCTCGTGCTGGCGTCACTCGTCATCGGCTGGTTCGCCGTCTACACGGTGTACAAGCTGTACAAGGGCCAGAGCTGACGTGCCGATCGAGATCGGGCCGGACACGCCCCCCGCCCTGGTCCCCCTGGCCTGGCTGATCGGCCGCTGGGAGGGCGCCGGCGTCGTCGGCTACCCGACGATGGAGGAGCACCGCTTCGGGCAGGAGGTCGAGTTCTCCCACGACGGGCGGCCGTTCCTGCACTACCGCTCGCAGGCCTGGCTGCTGGACGACGACGGCAACCAGGTCCGGCGGCTGGCCTCCGAGACCGGGTACTGGCGGGTGCCGCAGCCGGCGGACGACGGTGCCCACCCCGAGCAGGCCGACCAGCCCGGCACCGAGATCGAGGTGCTGCTCGCCCACCCGACCGGGATATCCGAGATCTACCTCGGCCGGGTCCAGGGGCCGCGCATCGATCTCGTCACCGACGTCGTGGCGCGAACGAGCACGGCCAAGGAGTACACGGCGGCGCAACGGATGTACGGCCTCGTCGACGGGGACCTCATGTGGGTGATGGACATGGCGGCGATGGGCCAGGAGATGCAACCGCACCTGTCGGCCCGGCTCAAGCGCGTCTGACCAGCCCCAGCCATCCGCACAAGGCCTCCACCGGCCCCACCGTGGCGACGAGCCGGCGCTCGACCTGCCCCGCAGCGGCCGACCGGGTCGCCCAGCCTTGGGCGATTCCCGCCGGTCGTCGACCTGCCTCCATGTCCCCGCACTGCAGGTGGGCACCGGCCTGTCGCGCGCCGTCCGCACCCGCGAGTCCACCCGGACGGGTGACCCGGACAACTGCGCCCAGTACAGGTCGGCGGGTTCGGTGCCGATACCGGCGGGCAAGAAGGACGAGGTGGTCGGGTATGCCGAGCAGGACGGGGGACGTGCCCGTGCGGGGACCTGCCGGTGCGCTGGAGCGCGTGGGCGACTTCGGGCCGCTGCACCCGCTTGTGATGGTGGCGCACGGGCGCTACCTCGCCGGGGACCACGAGCAGGCTGCCGCTGCCTGTGCCCGGCTGCTCCCGGTCGCGCGCCTCGCCGGCGACGAGCGGACCCAGCGCTACCTGCACTACCTCGCCGCCATCGTCGCCCAGGAGCTCGGCCGGCTCGACGAGGCCGAGGAGCACGTGCACGCCGTGCTGGCCGGACCGGCGGACCCGCCGGACGCGCTGTGGCGGGCCAAGGGCCTGAGCCTGCTCGCCGAGGTGGACCTCGAGCGCGGTCACCCGGCCGAGGCCATGGTGTGACTTTCGACGGCAGATGGCGGGATCTGCGGGGACTAAGTGGCGGTGTCGGCCGGGCGTGCGGCTCCGGGAGCTGCGGTGAGTTCCTCGACAGCGCGCGCCGGTAGAGGCTGGTGCGAGCGATGCCGGTCTTGGCGACGATCTCGGCGATGGAGTGGCCGGTTTCGCGGAGGTGGGCGGCGTAGGCGATCTTGTCCGCGTCGACCACCGAGGTCAGAGCGGCGCACGCGCTGCCCCCTCCCCGCCGTCGGTCGGCGGCAGCCGGCCGTTCGCGAACCCGACGTCGTTCAACCCGTGGGTGCGCACGTCGAAGTACGGCATGCGGTTCCATCCCGTACTGGAGTACTGGCGTCTGCATGCAGGGATGGACCTGCGGGCCTACTGCGGCACCCCGCTGTACGCCGCAGCGTCCGGCACCGTGGAGTGGGCCAAGCCACGCAGCGGTTTCGGCAACCAGGTGATGATCAACCACGGCTACTAGAACGGCTCGTCGCTCATGACCAGCTACAACCACATGACCAGCTTCGCCGTCAGCGGCGGACAGTCGGTTCAGCAGGGTCAGCTGATCGGATACGCCGGCAACACCGGACTGTCCGGTGCACGCCACCTGCACTTCGAGACCTACCTCAATGGCGCGACGACGGATCCCGAGCCGATGCTGAACTAGGGCACCGTGCCCCGTCGCGCTACTGCGTCACGAAGGTGGTGAAGAAGACGTCGATGACCTCGCCGTGGTAGTCCGCCTGCAGCACAGCCGCGAGCTCGGCCTTCAGTGCTGCGCGTCCCTCGGCGCTGCTGACCTCCTCGATCGTGCGCCCCGAGAAGAGGGCGATCGTGCGGTCCAGGGCGATCGACGGGTCGATCTCGTCCTCGACCTCCACCGTGAGCTGTAGACCCAGGCCGACCATCAGGTAGCGGCCACCGGCCAAGTTGAGGCTGATCGGCTCGAGCTCCTGAACGACACCTGGCTCCGGCGCCGGCGGCTCGCTAGCCGCGCCTCGCTCGGCGCTGGCACCAGGACCCAGGAGGAACCAGTAAACCGCCCCGGCACCAAGGACTGCGGCGATCACCAGGAGGACGATCAGCTTCTTGCTGCGCCGGGCTGGCGATCCAGCGGCGCTCGACGGCTCGGCCGGTGCCGGTGCTGCGTCGGTTCGGGCGCCGATCTTCGGCTTGTTGGCGATGACGCGCTGCTCAGTCACATTGTGGCCGTATCTCTCGTCGGACGGCTCCACGATCACCGCCGAGCCCGTCCACCACATCGGCATGGCACCGCATGAAGTGAGCAGAGCGACGAAGCAGGTCCTCGTGGCAACTCGTACTACGCTCGACCGCCCAAGCACACCTCGAGACAGCGATTCCGCCCGTCCCCTGCCGGCGCGCCGCTGGGGCTAGCGCAACTCAATCACGAGAGTGACCACGTACCCCGCGACGATCAGCGCGAATGCGACGAGCGGCAGCACCAGACCGAGCCGAGAGGACCGACTTCTCGCTCCAGCCTCATCTTCATCGTTCATGAGTGACCGCCGGACGACGTCGACTTGGCCGCGCAGACGACTCCAGGACCGGGACGGCAGGTGCAGCAGCATCGTCGGAGCGCATACCAACGTGTGCGTTCCCGCCCGGCTCCGCGCTGCTGTCGTCGTCGCCCTCCGAGGGTTCCGCAACGGACCCGCGACCGGACTCCGACTGCTGCTGGCGGTCAAGCGCCGCCTGGGCCACCCGCTCGTTGCGGTCCGCGCTAATGATCTTGCGCATCGCAAACCAGAAGATCAGTCCGACTCCCACGCTCGGGGTCAGGGCACCGAGAACCTCGAGCACCTGCTGCATCGGCGACTTGACCCCCTTGATCGTGTCCCGGGGAGTGGTGTAGTTCGTTCGCGTGCTGCTCTGCGTCGCGGGTAACTATGCCGTCTTGATCGCGGTGCTCGCCTCCTTGATCGGTCGGGTGGGAAGTGCGGTGGGCTCGGGCGGGTTGAGCATCGCCATGGTGGCTTCGGACAGGTAGCGGCGGTCGGTGACCTGCCACTCGTCGTGGGCCTCGATCAGGACGCAGGCCGACAGGCGGTGCAGGGCGGCGGCGTTGGGGAAGATCCCGACGACCTCGGTGCGGCGTTTGACCTCCCGGTTGAGGCGCTCGAGGGGGTTGGTGGACCAGATCTTGCGCCAGTGGGCCTCGGGGAAGTCGGCGAAGGCGGTGATCTCCTCGCGGGCCGCGCGCAGCATGTCGGCGATGGCCGGGAGCTGGGGCTCGAGCATGGCCGCGACGGTCTCGACCTGCTCGCGGACCAGGGGCCCGGTGGGTTGGGCGAAGATCGTGCGGACCGCGGCGGCGACCATCTCGGTGTTGCCCTTGGTGACCTTGGACAGCACGTTGCGCATGAAGTGGACTCGGCACCGCTGCCAGGTCGCGCCGAACAGGATCGCCTCGATGGCGTTCATCAGGCCGCGGTGGTGGTCGGAGACGACCAGCTGGACCCCGCCCAGGCCGCGGTCGCGCAGCCCTCGCAGGAAGTCGGTCCAGAAGTCCTCGGTCTCGCTGTCCCCGACCGCGCTGCCCAGCACCTCCCGGCGCCCGTCGGCGGAGACCCCGGTGGCGATCACGACTGCCTGGGACACCACTCGGCCGCCCACGCGGGCCTTGCAGTAGGTCGCGTCCAGGAACACGTAGGGGAAGGTGACGTGGTCCAACGGCCGGGTGGCCCAGGCAGCCACGTCGGCGTCGAGCTGGGCGCAGATCCGGGAGACCTCGGACTTGGAGATCCCCGAGTCCACCCCGAGGGCCTCGACGACGTCGTCGACCTTGCGGGTGGAGACCCCGTGCACGTATGCCTCCATGATCACCGCGTGCAGGGCCACGTCGATGCGCCGGCGGGGGGCCAGCAGCGAGGGGAAGAACGAGCCCGTGCGGGTCTTGGGGATCTTGACCGTCAGGTCACCGGCCGTGGTCGCCACGACCTTCTCCCGAGTCCCGTTGCGCTGGGTGGTCCGCTCGGGGGTGCGCTGATGCAGGCCGGCACCGATGTGGGCGGTGGCCTCGGCGTCGACCAACGCCTGCAGCATCGCTCCGAGCATCAGCCGCATCAGGTCGCCGCCGTCGGCGGCGCGCAGTGCTTCGGACAGCTCGAGCAGGGCAGACTGGTTCAGGGTCATCGCGTGATTCCTCTTCTATGAGTCGCTTGGTCGCTTCTCACAGAGCCTCACGCGGTGGCCCGCTCACGTGATGGACCGACACGGCCACCAAGATCACGAACCCGAACTACACCACCCCACGGGACTCACCCGACGGGCCCGAGGACCTGACGACGCCCTACGGAACGCTGGTCGTCGCCAAGGTGCTGCTGACCGGAGGCCTGGCGCTCCTCGGCCTGGTGCATCGTCGGGCCGTGATACCTCGCCTCGGGCCGACAGCGTCGGGCCGAGCACCCGGGCTGTTCTGGCGCCTCGTGGCCGTCGAGCTCGCGGTCATGGGCGCTGTGTCCGGTGTCGCGGTCGGGCTCGGCAGCACCGAACCACCCGGCGCCGTGACGGCCAGCGGTAACCTCACCCCGGCCGAGGTCATCACCGGCCATCCGCTGCCGCCGGCCCCGACCGTCGAGCTGTGGCTGACGTCCTTCCGGTGGGACCTGATCATCGCGGCCGGCTGCGCCAGCGCCCTGGTCGTCTACCTGCGGTGGGTGCGCCGCCTGCGTGCTCGCGGGGACCGGTGGCCGCTCACCCGGACGGCGTGTGCCGTCACGGGGCTCGTGCTGCTGGGGTGGGTGACCTCTGGTGGCCCGGCGGTGTACGGGCACGTGCTGTTCAGCGCGCACATGATCCAGCACATGGTCCTGGTCATGGTCGTACCGATCTTCCTGGCCCTGTCGGCGCCTGTGACGCTCGCCGCACGTGCTCTTCCGGTGCGGCACGACGCCTCCTGGGGGCCCCGGGAGTGGCTGCTGCGACTCGTCCACTCGCCCTGGGCGCAGTTCTGGTCGCACCCGGTCGTGGCTGCGGTGAACTTCGCCGGGTCGATGGTGATCTTCTACTACACGCCGGCGTTCGAGTACGCCCTTCGGTGGCAGATCGGAACCGTGCTGATGGTGGCGCACTTCACGCTCGCCGGTTACCTGTTCGTCAACGCCCTGGTCGGCATCGACCCGGGCCCCCGGCGGCCCGCGTTCCCGATCCGCCTCCTGCTGCTCTTCGCGACCATGGTGTTCCACGCGTTCTTCGGCGTCACCTTGGTCATGCAGGAGACCCTCCTTGTCCCTGAGTGGTTTGGGATGCTGGGTCGACCGTGGGGGCCGTCCGCCCTGGACGACCAGCGGGCCGGTGGCGCGATCGCCTGGGGTATCAGCGAGGTGCCGATGCTCGCCCTGGCCATCGGGATCGCCCTTGCGTGGACCAAGGACGACGAGCGCACCGCGAAACGTCTGGACCGCGCCGCGGACCGCAGCGGCGACGCCGATCTGGCCGCCTACAACGCGATGCTCACTCGCATGGCCGAGCGCGCCGACGCCACCGACCCCGGGGGCACGGAGCAACCTGGGTCCCCCAAGCGCTCGGCGGGGACGCCGGTCGATTGAGCGGCTACCAGGTCAGGTCCGAGCACTCGTGCTGCTGCTGAGCCGTTTCCACCTGGAGCGTGGCATGGGCGATGCCGAAGCGATCACGGAGAACGTCCCGGGCACCGGCCAGGACCGCGGCGTGATCCGCGCCGCTGCTCGCGACGAGGTGAGCGGTGGCGACGTTCATCCCGGAGGTCAGCACCCACAGGTGAAGGTCGTGGATGGCGCTCACGCCGGGCACGGCGCTCAGCTCTCGGCTGACGGTCTCCGGGTCGATGCCGACGGGCGCGTGCTGGCCGAGTACCGCGAGGACCTGCCGCCCCAGCGTGATCGCACGCACGATGACGAAGACGGCGATCGCCAGCGCGACGACGAGGTCCCAGACCGGCCGCCCGGTGGCGATGATCAGGACACCGGCGACCATGACGCCGACGGAGCCCGCAGCGTCGGCCACCACCTCGAAGTAGGCGCCCCGGACGTTGAGGCTGTCCTTGGACCCGCTGCGCAGCAGCAGCATGGAGACAAGGTTGATCACCAGGCCCACGAAACCGACCACGAGCATCACGCCCGAGGGCAGGGACGGGTCCTCGCCGATCCGGCTGATCGCCTCGACCACCACGTACACCCCGACACCGAGCATGATCAGCACCGTCAGGCCGGAAGCGAACACTTCCGCGCGGTACGAGCCGTAGGTTCGCCGCCCCGTGGGGTCGGGGCGGGTGGCGATCCGGGTGGCGAGCAGGGCCGCCCCCAGTGCCACGACGTCGGCGGCCATGTGCCCGGCGTCGGAGATCAGCGCGAGCGAGCCGGAGACCAGCCCCGCTGCCAGCTCGACCGCGAAGAACGTCGCGGTCAGGAGGAACGCTCCGGCCAGGCGGCTGCGGTAACGCCCACCAGCGTGCTCCGCGACGGGGCCGTGACCGTGCCCGGCGCCCATCAGCGGCTGCCCTCGTGTCCGGTGTGCTCCCGGCACACGTCCAGCAACATCCGCACGTGGGCGTCGGCCAACCGGTAGTACACCCGTCGGCCCTCACGCCGGTTGTCCACCACCCCCGAGGCCCGCAGCAGACGCATCGTCTGGGACACCGACGCCTCAGGGACCTGCACCGCCGCGGAGATGTCGCACACACACAGCTCACCGGCCTCCAGCAACGCATAGAGGATCTTCGTGCGCCGTACGTCACCGAGGAGTCGGAACAGCTCGGCAAGCGACCCTGCCTCGGCGTCGTCCGGGACGCTGGCGCGGACCAGCGCCACGCGTTGCGACTGCGGATCGCCACCGATGCAGCCGTCCAGCGGCAGGACCCGACCCATGGGCATCTCCTCATCTGCGCGGATCTTCAGATAACGTCACCCTAGCGCGCTGTGGTCGCCCTCGCTTCGCGGCCCGGACGATGGCCTGCAAATCCATCTGGCCGTCGGAAGGAAGCGCACAGACTCGGAGGAGGAGCGGGTGCAGGACGACCCGGGCGTCACGGGGCCGGTGTGGCTGCCGAGCGCACCACCGTCCCTGGAGACGATGCTGGCCCCTACGCTGCAGCCCGTGCCGGTCCTTCCGGTGCTGGCCGCGGTGCTGCTGGTGCTGTACCTGGCGGGCGCGTGCCGGCTGTGGCTGCGAGGGCGGCGCTGGTCGATCGGTGCGACCATCTCGTTCACGGTGGGCTGTGTGGTGCTGGCGCTGGTGACCGGTGCGGGCATCGAGGGGTACGGGCTGCGGCTGTTCTCGGCGTTCATGTTCCAGCAGCTGACGTTGATGATGCTCGTCCCGCCGCTGCTGGTGCTGGGGCGCCCCGGCACGTTGCTGCTGCGCGCGACACCGCACCGGGGGGTGGGCACGGTGGTGCTGGTTACGGCGCGCCGGGCGCTGCGCAGCCGGGTCAGTCGGGTCGTCCTGCACCCGGCGGTGATGGTGCCGTTGTTCCTGCTGGCGTTCTACGGGTTGTACCTGGCCGAGCTCGCCGACCCGTTGCTGCGCACCTGGACCGGGCACCTGGCCCTGGAGGTGGGGTTCCTGGTGGCCGGGTTGCTGTTCACGGTGCCGGTGCTGTCCACCGACCCCTTGCCGATCCGGCAGACGCATCATGGGCGGGCACTGGACCTGGTGCTGGAGATGCCCCTGCACGCGTTCTTCGGGGTGATCGTTATGATGGCCACTGCGCCGATGGTCCCCTTGTTCGCTGCGCCGCCGGCCGGCTGGGGGATCGATCCCCTGCGGGACCAGCAGCTGGCCGGTGGGCTGGCCTGGTCCTACGGGGAGGCGCCGGGACTGCTGATGCTCCTGCTGATCGCCAGCAGGTGGCAGCGCAGCGACACCCAGCGGTCCAGGGCGCGGGACCGGCAGATCGACCGTGACGGCGGCGCCGACGCCGAGCTCGAGGAGTACAACGCCTACCTCGCGCGCTTGAACGGCTCGGGGCCCTCGGGGGCGCCACCTGCACAACTGTGATGGTCGAGATTCACGGGACCGTGGCATCGGACGTTGTCGACACCGCGGTGGTGGTCTTCTCGACGATGTCCTGCCCGAGCCGGACTCCGACGTAGGCCGCGACGGCCATCAGCACGAGGAACCCGACGATCAGGCGCCACTCCAGCCACGAGGGCCACACGCGGGTGACCCACACCCGGCCCGGCACCCGCAGGGCTCGCACCCGCTGGGCCCGCACCCGCAGCGTCGGGGCGTGGTCGTCGGCCGCGGGGAGCCGCCGCGGGAAGGGGCGGCGGCTGCGGTCACGGCCGGGTCGTCGACTGCCTGCCAGCGCACCGCTGACGACAGCGGCCGCCGCCAGGACGTAGACGGCGGTCTGCGGCGTGGTGCCCAGTCGCGCCGCCGGGGTGAGCGTGCTGCGCAGCGGCAGCGAGGCGATGAGCTCCTCATCGGTGAACAGGCCGGTGCGTGCGACGACCGTTCCGTCCGGCCTGATCATGGCGCTGACGCCGACGGTGGAGACCTGGACGGTTGACCTGCCGTGCTCCACCGCGCGGAAGCGGGACATCGCCAGCTGCTGGGTCGACTCCGGAGTGCGCCCGAACGAGGCGTTGTTGGTCGGGATGACGATCAGCTCTGCCCCGTCGAGGACCCCTTCGCGGATGAGGTCTGCGTAGGCGACCTCGAAGCAGATCCCGGTGGCCAGGCGCACGTCACGTCCAAGCGCGTCGATCCACACGTCCATGACGGCGGGGTCGCCGCCGGCTGCCATGTCCGTGGCGACCCGGTCGACGAGCGGAGTGAGCTGGCGGAAGAACGCGCGGAAGGGGACGTACTCCCCGAAGGGCACCGGGTGCTGCTTGGCGTAGGCGTCGCCACTCCCCGCACCGGCGGTCCAGGTGATGATCTCGTTGTAGCGGATGTCCTGCCCTTTGGGGAACCGCTGGGTCCCGAGCAGCAGTGGGGCGCCGACCGCTGCGGCGGCGCGGTCCACGGTCGAAGCCTGCGCCGGGTCGGTGCGGGGGTCGATGTCGGCGGCACTCTCCGGCCACACCACCAGGTCCAGCTGGCGCCCTCCGGCGGTCGCCGCGAGCCGCTCGGTGCCTTCTGCGTGGTTGGCCGTGACGTCGCGGGCCTGCTCGGCCCAGTCGGCGCCCTGCTGCGGGACGTTGCCCTGGACGGCTCCGATCAGCAGTGAGCCGCTCTCCTGGCCGGCGTTCAGGGGAAGCAGGCCCGGGGCGCCGACCAGGAGCGCCGCAGCGAGCAGCGCCCGAGCCGCGGCCGTCACCGCAGTGCGGCGCAGGTACTGCAGCGCAAGCGCCATCAGCGCCCCGGTCGCGGCGACGATCGCGGAGACCAGGACCTCCCCGCCGTAGGGCGCGAGTCGCAGCACGGGCGCCTCGGTCTGGGAGAAGGCCAGGAAGCCCCACGGGAAGCCCCCGAACGGCCAGGAGCCGCGGACCTGCTCGATGGCGACCCACAGCACGGCTGCGGTGGCTGCCTGGGCGAGCGGGCGGCCGGTGATCCAGACGGCTCTGCGCGCGTAGGCCCACAGTGCGCCGAAGGCGGCGACGTACAGCGCTTGGAACACGCTGAGCGCGACCCACGGCAGCACCGATCCGGTGGCCTGCAGTGCCCAGTGCACCAGCGGCAGGAAGAAGGCCAGGCCCCAGACCAGGCCGATGCCTGCGGCGCGGACCGGTGGTGCGCCGCGCATCGCCAGCAGCAGGCACGCCATGCCGGCGTAGGCCAGCGGCCACCATCCCCGGTCAGGAAACGCGAGACTCGTCGCCCAGCCACCCACGCCTGCTCCGACCAGCGCCAGCCCGGGCGCCATGCGGCCAGGTGGCAAGGCGCCACCGGCGCGGCGTTGCGCCTCGATGCGCTCGACCCCCCGGACGGGAGCGGCGTGAACACGAGGGTCCCCACCGGCCGCAGCAGCTGGACCAGACCCCCTGGCCGAGGAGGAGGCTCCGTAGGATCGTGTGCTCACCGGCGCGTCCCGGTTGGGTCGTCCCCCACCCTCCGGCTGCGCACCGGCATCGGCCGCTCCTCAGACGCCGGCATAGGAGTGCAGGCCGGTGATGAACAGGTTCACGCCGACGAAGTTGAACAGGAATGCGGCGTATCCGGCCAAGGCGAGCCACCCGGCCTTCCTTCCGCGCCACCCGGCGGTGGACTGGGCGTGCAGGTAGGCGGCGTAGAGCACCCAGGTGATGAAGGCCCAGGTCTCCTTGGGGTCCCAGCCCCAGTACCGACCCCAGGAGTCCTCGGCCCAGATCGCGCCGGCCAGCACGGCGAACGTCCACACCGGGAAGGCGAACACGTGGGCGGTATGAGCCACGCGTTCCAGGGCGGCGGCTGCGGGCAGTCGCCCGGCGTAGCCCCGGGTGGCCTCTCCGTCGGCGTCGCGCGCGGCAGCGTGGCGGCGCAGCAGGTACAGGCCGGTTGCGGCGGCCCCGACGGTGAAGACGCCACCGGCGATGATGGCCGCCGCGACGTGGACGACCAACCAGTAGGAGTTCAGCGCCGGGACCAGGTCCCCCGCGGGGGTGTACAGCACCGTCACGGCAAGCCCCAGGCACAAGGTGACCAGCGCGAGGATCCACACACCCAGGTCCCGCACCGGCTGGC
This sequence comes from Quadrisphaera sp. GCM10027208, assembly GCF_042658805.1. Classification (NCBI taxonomy): domain Bacteria; kingdom Bacillati; phylum Actinomycetota; class Actinomycetes; order Kineosporiales; family Kineosporiaceae; genus Quadrisphaera; species Quadrisphaera sp. GCM10027208. Next base: position 39,077 of record NZ_JBHSRC010000002.1, on the reverse strand, counting down.
GTCGCAGGAACACCAGATAGGCGGCCGTGGCGGCCAGTGTGGCGGCGGCCGTGAACTCGTACATGTTGCCCCACGGCGCGCGGCCCGCCGCCAGGCCCCGGGCCACGACCCCGGCCAGGTGCAGCACGAACGCGAGCGTGGTCAGTGCCGCAGCGATCCGCTCCGTGCGACGCGCGGCTGCATCGCGGATCCCAGGCGGGGCCGCGGAGGCCGGCGACTGGGGGGCGAGCACGGCGCCATGTCTGCCGGCGGCGACCGGCTCAAGGCGAGGCGCGTCGTCCGCTGCCGGGCGAGATCGGCGCGCGGCCTGGTAGGCGTAGGCGAGCATCGCCAACGCGTAGACCGCGATGGCGCTGTAGATGAGCCGGTCGCTCAGCTCGGCCAGGAGGGTGGGGGTGGGCATCTTCAATCCTCTCGGTCGTGCGGGGCAGTGCCGTTGCCGGCCGGTTCGGCGCCTGGCAGGGCGGCGAGCAGCGACGAGAGCTCGCCGGGGACCGGCTCACGTCGGGTCAGGGCGTAGCTGGCTGCCTCGACGGTCACGGGGCCGCCTGCGGACGCTGCGGTGACACGGACCCAGACCCGGCGTCGGCGGACCGCCAGTGAGGCCGTCAGGCCCAGCAGGAGGGCGACCGCGGCGACCAAGGAGAGCTCCTTGCCGGGGTCGTAAGCGATCTGAAAGTTCGCGAACCGCGAGACCGACTCGAACGTGAGGGTCCCCTGCCCGTCGGGCAACGTCATCGACTCACCGGGTCGCAGAGCGCGCGCAAACGGCTCGCCCCCGTCCATGACCTGGCTCAGATCGGTCTTGTCCAGGCGGAAGACCGACTGCGGTGCGCCGTCGCCCAGACCGAGGTCACCGGTGTAGGCGGTCAGCAGCAGCTGGGGATCGACCAGGTCCGGGTACAGCGATCGAGGCCCGGCCTCGGGGTCGACGGAGGCAGTGGGAAGGAAGAACCCTTCGAACCCCAGCTGGGTCGGCTGCCCGTCTGGGACCTTGATCACGCCCTCGGAGGACAGGTTTCCGTCGAAGGGCACGAACACCACCGGCCCGGAGAACACCGTCTGACCGCGGCCATCGGTGACGCTGACCACCGGGGCGTAACCGTGGCCAGTGAGGAACATCTTGGTCCCCTCCACCTGCAGCGGGTGGTTCACCTCGACGGTGACCTTCTGCGCGTCGCCGCCGGGCGTGCGCAGCACAGTCAGGTCGGCCTGGAACTCCCGGGCGCTACCGCGTTGGGGGCCGGCCGTCTCGAACCTGGCGGTGAAGTCGTCCAGCGTGACCGAGAACGGACTCAGCGTCTCGGCGTCAGTCAAAGGCCCAGGGGTGAACTCGTCGTACTGCAGCCGCGTGTTCGTGAAGGAAGCACCTTCCACGACGATCACCCGGCCCTCGAAACCGAAGAGCGACCCGATCGCGACACCGAAGAGCAGCACCAGCAGCGACAGGTGGAACACCAGGTTGCCGGCCTCGCGCAAGTACCCCTTCTCTGCCCGCACGGAATCGTCGTCGACAACGACGCGGAACCTCCGTGCCCTCAGGTGAGACGCGGCCGCCTGCAGGACCTGCGCCCGTTCGGCGGCCACGGTCGTACGACGGTGGCCGTCCAAGCGCGCGAGATTGGTCGGCGCCGGTGGGGGTTCGGCGCGTGTCGACCGCCACAGGCGCGCGGCGCGCGGCAGGACGCATCCAGTCATGGACACCATGAGCAGTAGGTAGATCGCGGCGAACCAGGGCGAGGAGTACACCTCGAAGAACCCCAGCCGGTCCAACCACGGACCTACCACCGGGTTGTCGGCCACGAAGCGGGTCACGGCGCCGGGATCGAACGCGACCCCCCGCTGGGGAAGCAGCGACCCGGGCACGGCGGCCAGGGCCAGAGCCAGCAAGAGCAGCACCGCGGTCCGCATGGACGTCAGCGTCCGCCACGCCCACCGGCCCCATGCCCGCAGCCCCTGCCCCGTCGGGCGCGGTGGCATCGCCATCACCCCAGTGCGCGCCGCCTCCTCAAGACGGTCACTGACCGCAGCATCCTCGAGCGCGTCCCCGATTGGCCGGGATCCTGCGGCCTCGGCGACGGCGCTGCCGGGCCAGGCGTCGATTGGCTCGGTCACTGGCCCGTCGACACGGCTTGCCGCGCGTCGAGCATGTCGTTGAGTACCGCGAGCTCGGCGGTCTGGGAGCTGACGATCGCCTGCGCCAGACGACGGACGTCGTCGTCCTCGACCAGGTCGAGCGCCGCCTGAGCCATGGCCACGCCGCCTTCATGGTGCGCCACCATGAGCCGCAGGTACAGCACCTCGGCGTCGACCCCTCCTGCGTCGGCGAGCCTGCCCAGGTCCGCATCGCTCGCCATCCCGGGCATAACCGTGTCGGACCCCGGCGCCGCGGTCGCGTCAGCACCGTGCTCAATGGGCCCCATGCCGGAGTCGGTTTCGCTCATCCATTGCATCGGCGCGGCCAGGCTGGCCTGCGGCATGTCCCACTGCTCCAGCCAGCCGTACATCTGCCCAGCCTGCTGCTGCTGGGTGAGCATGATGTCCAGCGCCAGGGACCGGACCTCGGGGTCCTCCGTGGCGTCACGCACCATGGTGGACATCTGCACCGCCTGGGCGTGGTGCGCCTGCATGTCGCGGGCGAACCCGGCCTCGGCTGACCCCTCGGCCGGCTGCGGGACAGGTTCCCCTCCACTGGTGAGGGCCGAGCCGGCGACCAGGCCGGCGACTCCGACTACGGCGGCCACGAGGATCACCACCGCAGCGGTCGGGATCCTGCGCGGCGCGGTAGCGTTCTCGCTCATCAGGCGTCCACCCCACCGGTGCACGGCGCACCTGGCTCCGGTGTCTGCTCACCCTGCTGGTACTTGACCAGGAACTGCTCCAGGCGCGGGTCATCCGCCGTCTCCAGCGCCAGCTGGGTCCCCCAGGCGCTGGCCACCACCGGCTCCTCGGGCAGCCCATCGAACGGACTGAGCAACACGTACGCGTTGCCGTCGGCCAGGTCGGCCAGCCGCTGCACCTGCTCGGCCGGCAGGTCCGAGCTGTAGGTGATCCACACGGCACCGTGCTCCAAAGAGTGCACCCCGAGCTCGCTGGGGATCGGCTCGGTGTACGTCCCGCAGTTCGCCCACGTGCCCGCGTGGTCGCCACCGACCGGAGGCGTCTGCTCGTACTGCACCGGCTGCTGGACGTGGCCGGCTGACAGGTCGCTGAAGGTCGCGACGCCTTCGATCTCCCCCGAGGCCGCGTCGGCGACTTCGGCGGCGCGCCGCTGCTCGCCGACGAGCACGATGGTCGTCGCTCCGATGAGGACCCCGGCCACGAGCACGCTCGTGCCGGTGATGACCGCCGTGCGGCGGCGTTCGGCGCGCCGCTGCTGCTCGCGGATCTCGGTCAGCCGGGCAGCGCGTTCAGCCGCTTCCTGCTTACGGTTCACCATCAGTGGGCGCCTTTCGTTTGTCGACGTCGTTCACAGAACTGTGGTGTAGCCCGAGATCGTGGACTGCAGGCCGCGCATGAGGTGGTCCCACACCCCGGTGGCCAGCAGCAGACCCGTGGTGATGAGAATGACCGCACCAGCGCGTTTGATCCCCACGGTGTGCCGGCGGGCCCAGTCGGTCGCGGTCAGTGCCCGGCGCATGCCCAGACCGACCGCGATGAACGGAAGGCCGAGACCGGCGGCGTAGACGCCGGCCAGCACCGCCCCCCGCCCGGCGCTGGCCTCGGTGAACGCCAAGGTCTGCACCGTGGCGAGGGTCGGGCCCAGACACGGTGTCCAACCCAGCCCGAAGGTGACACCCATCAGCGGGGCGCCGACCAGGCCCGACTTGGGACGCAGCCGCGGCAGCATCTGGCGCTGGGATCGGGGCAGCCAGCCTGCGAAGACCAGCCCCATGACCACGACCACGACGCCCAGGACACGGGTGAGCACCGCTTGCGAGGACTGCAGCGTCGCGCCCAGACCGCCGAAGAGGGCCCCGTAGGCGACGAAGACGGAGGCGAACCCCAGGATGAACAGGGCAGTACCCGCCACCACCGGACGTCGCCGCGTCGCGACGCCCTCATCGAGCAAGGGGCCGCCAGCGACGTAGGACACGTACCCGGGCACCACGGGCAGCACGCACGGGGACACGAAGGAGACCAGCCCCGCCAGGGCCGCGACGGCCATGGCCGCCAGCATCGGGCCGGTCGCGACCAGGTCCTGGACCGCGCTCACGACGACCCAGGGGTCGGCTCGGCCAGGACCGTGTCCACCAGCGCGGTCAGGGTCGACTCCTGCACCGCGCCGAGGACGCGCGCCGCCGGCCTCCCGTCACGGTCCAGGAGCAGGGTCACCGGGACCCCGGCTCCGGGGAGGTGCTCGGCCAGGCTCAGCAGGGCCTTTCCATTGCTGTCGTCGATGCTCGGGTAGCTGATCCCGTAGCTCTCCTCGAACGCGATCGCCGCGGCCGAATTGTCGCGCACGTTGATCCCGACGAACCGCACCCCCTGGTCCGCGTACGCAGCCGATGTGGCGGCCAGGATCGGTGCCTCCTCACGGCACGGCGCACACCACGAACCCCACACGTTGATCACCACGACATCACCGCGCCATGCGGCGATGTCGATCGCCTCACCAGTCAGCCCGGTTCCCGACAGCGTCACCGGTTCGCCTCGGTCCTCGGGCGCGTACTCCGTCACCGTCCTGTTGCCCGCAGCCACCGAGGGCCCTTCTGCCGCCGCGTCTTGGCCAGCCGACAGGAAGCCGGTGAGCTGGACCGCCACCACGCCTGCAGTGACGAGGACCAGGACCAGGAGGATCACCCGCGGGCCGGTCAGTGGCCGGCGCGGCCGTGCCCGTGCGGGCGATCCCTGGACCGGAGGTCCGCCGGCCGCGGTCGGCTCATCCACGAGCGGTGATCAGCTCGGACGGCTCCGCCCACAGACTCTCACCCGGTGCGGCGACGCCCAGGGCGTCCAGTAGCGCCGCGCCCTGGGAGGTCAGCCGGCACATGACCAGCTTGCCGTGCCGGCGGGAGGTCACCAGGCCGGCGCGGCGCAGAACGCGCAGGTGGTGCGAGACCAGGTTCGGCGCGGCGCCGACGACCCACGCCAGATCGCAGACGCACAGCTCGGCCCCGAGGGCCAGGGCCGTTGCCGTGCGAAGGCGCACCGGGTCCGCCAGTGCCTTGGCAGTAACCGCCATCGCCTGGGAGCGGTGCGCCTTCGGCAGGGCTGCGCGGACCGACTCGGCGCGCGCCACGTCCAGGCACAGCAGGTCGCACGCCTCGGCCGTCATGCGGTCATGGTAGCGAGCGTTGATGTGAGCACCGGCCGCCGATCGTGCTGGTGGTCAATACCGACGCGAGGCCCGCGCGAGTGCCACTCACCCGATCCCGCTCGTGCCGTCCCCGCTCGGTGTTGCGGGTGTCGGGTGGCGCAGGGTGACCAGCACCAGCAAAGCGACGCCGGTGACGATGGCGGTGTCGGCGATGTTGAAGGTCGGGAACCACCCGCTGTGCAGGTAGTCGGTGACGACCCCGTCCCCGGCCCGGTCCACGACGTTCGCGATCGCCCCACCCAGGACCAGGGCGAGGGCAGGCAACCGCCCGCGCGAAAGAGCGGCGCCGGTCCGCCAGGCGACCACACCGACCGCAGCGGTGACGAGCGCGGTGATAGTGAGCACGAGCCAGGTCGGGACGCCAGCCCCGACGGAGAATGCCACCCCCGCGTTGTAGGCCAACCTCAGCTCGACCGGACCCAAAGGGATGACCCGCTCCTGCAGCGAACCCACTGCCCAGGCCTTGACGCCCAGGTCGACAGCGGCCAACGCAGCAGCGCCCAGCCCTGCCGCCAGGCGCCGCCGCGTCGGGCTGGCCAAGCCCCGTTTCTCCTCCCTTGCGGTGCCAGCGGTCACCGCGTAGCCAGCGCCGGACGCTCGACGGCCGCAGCAGTCCCCGTGATGGCCTGCGGCAGTGGGCGAGGGCGGCCTGCGCGGACGCCGTTGGCGATCACTACGACCTCGGCCACCTCGTGCACGAGGACCACGGCGGCCAGGCCCAGGACACCGGTCAGGGCCAGGGGCATGAGCACGATGATGATCGCGAGGGACAGGCCGACGTTCTGGAGCATGATGCGCCTGGCCCTGCGGGCGTGGGCGAACGCCTGGGGCAGGTGACGCAGGTCCTCACCCATGAGCGCGACGTCGGCGGTCTCGATCGCCACGTCGGTGCCCATCGCTCCCATCGCGATGCCGAGGTCGGCGGTCGCCAGGGCGGGGGCGTCGTTGACGCCGTCGCCGACCATCGCGGTGCGGCGCTGGGTGCGCAGCTGGGCGACCAGTGCGGCCTTGTCCTCCGGGCGCAGGTCCGCGTGGACCTCGTCGATGCCCACTTCGCGGGCCAGGGCGGTCGCGGTCAGGGTGTTGTCGCCGGTGAGCATGGTGACGTGGTAGCCATCGCGGCGCAGCTGGGCCACGACCTGCGCGGCCTCGGGCCGGAGCTCGTCGCGCACGGCGACCGCGCCGAGCACCGTGCCGTTCTCCTCGATCAGGACGGCGGTCGCGCCGGCCTGCTGCATCCGCTCCACCTCAGCGGCCAACGACCCGGCGTGGACCCAGCCCGGTCGCCCGAGCCGGACCGGCCGACCCTCGAACGTCCCGGTGAGGCCCGCCCCCGGGACGGCCTGCACGTCGCTGGCAGGGCTGACCGCGGGGACGGCGGCCAGGATGGCCCGTGCCAGGGGGTGCTCGCTGCGTGCTTCGAGGGCGGCCGCGACCTGCAGGACGCGCTCCTGGGTGCGGCCGGGCGCGGCGACGACGGCCACGACGGTAGGGGCATTGCGGGTCAGGGTCCCGGTCTTGTCCAGGGCGACCCCGCGGATGGCACCGAGGGCCTCCACGGCCGCGCCGCCCTTGATGAGCACACCCTGCTTGGAGGCGGCCCCGACGGCGGCGACCACGGAGACCGGCACGGAGATCGCCAGGGCGCACGGGGACGCTGCGACGAGCACGACCAGGGCCCGCTCGATCCACGTGCCCGGGTCGCCCAGCAGGCTGCCGACGACGGCGATGAGCGCCGCGGCGATCATCACACCGGGCACCAGCGGCTTGGCGATGCGGTCCGCCAGGCGTTGGGCTTCGCCCTTGCGGGACTGCTCGGCCTCGACGATCCGCACGATCCGCGCCAGGGAGTTGTCCTGCGCGGTGGTGGTCACCTCCACCTCGAGGACGCCGGATCCGTTGATCGACCCCGCGTAGACGTTCTGCCCAGGTCCGGCCTCCACGGGCACCGACTCACCGGTGATCGCCGAGACGTCCAGGGCGGTGCGACCGGTGCGGATGATCCCGTCGGTGGCGACCCGCTCCCCGGGCCTGACCACCATCAGGTCCCCCATGCCCAGCTCAGCCGGAGCCACCGCGGTCTCTGCACCGTCGCGCAGCACCGTCGCGGTAGCGGGCACGAGGTTCAGCAGCGCCCGCAGGCCGCGGCGGGTGCGGGCCAGGGAGTACTCCTCCAGGCCCTCGCTGATGGAGAACAAGAACGCCAGCGCGGCCGCCTCGGCGACCTCACCGAGCAGCACCGCGCCGATCGCGGCGATCGTCATCAGGGTCCCGACGCCGATCTTGCCCTTGACCAGTCGCCCGATCGTGCTGGGGACGAACGTCCACCCGCCGACCAGCAGCGCCACCCAGTTCAGCACCGTCGCAACGGCGGACTGATCCCTGGACCCTGCGACCAGGCCCGCCACGAGCAGCACGCCGGCGACGGCGGCGAAGCGGAGCTCGCTGACCTCCCACAGCCGCTCGGCCTCGTGCTCCTCGGCTTCCTCGCCGCCGGGGGTGGTCTCGTCGTCGCTGCAGCCGCAGGCGTCGCTCATCGTGCACTCTCCTTGGCGATCGGGTCAGAGGTGGTGGGACTTGCGTAGGTGGGGCACAAGGCCACAGCGTTGCCGGTCGCGGCCAGCAGGCCCTCGGCCACAGCGAGAAGGTCCATCAGCTCCGGGCGGGTCAGGTGGTAGACCGACGCGCGTCCCTGCGCGCGGTAGTCGACCAACCCGCAGTCCCGCAGGCAGGCCAGGTGTGAGGACACGGTGGACTGGCTCAGGCCCAGCTCGGTGCACAGGTCCACGACCCGCGCCTCGCCCCTCGCCAGGCGGCGCACCAGCGCCAGGCGCGTCGGGTCGCCCAGGCCTCGGAACAACGCCCCTGCGGGCGCGAGCTCGGCCCGGCCACTTACATCAGGACTTGCGGTGATCATCGGCATGGGTCGATGCTAGCGCCTATCGGGTGTGGGTTCGACCCGGTCGGGCTCTGGAGGCTGCTGTGTCCGATCTATCGGCCGCCCCGGCCACAGCCGCGAGTAGCGCGCGGGCCTCGCACCGCAACCAACCGAAAGGCCCCTCGAAGGACTTGGCCGTAGCCGTCCTGCAGGCCGTCGGTCTGTTCCTCGTGACCAACATCGACGACATCATCGTGCTCTCACTGTTCTTCGCCCGCGGCGCCGGCGCCCCAGGCACCACCGCCAAGATCGTCGCCGGGCAGTACCTCGGCTTCGGCGCCATCCTCATCGCCTCCGTCCTGGTCGCACTCGGTGCCAACGCCTTCCTGCCTGAAGACGCCATCGCCTACTTCGGACTCATACCCCTGCTCCTGGGCCTCTACGCCGCCTGGCGGGCCTGGCGTGGCCGCGACGACGACGGTGACGACCCGGGCAAGGCCGTCGCCGTCTGGACCGTCGCAGCGGTCACCTTCGCCAACGGCGGCGACAACATCGGCGTCTACGTCCCGGTCTTCCTCACCGTCGGCCCCGCCGCGACCGCCGCGTACGCCGTCGTGTTCCTCGCCCTGGTCGCCGTGCTCGTCCTGGCCGCCAGGTACGTCGCCACCCGACGACCCATCGCCGAAGTCCTCGAACGCTGGGAACACGTCCTGTTTCCCCTCGTCCTGATCGGACTGGGCATCGTCATCCTCCTCGAGGGCGGCGCCTTCGGGCTGTAGAGCCGTTGGCCGTTCCCGGTGGCGGCGGAGAAGGTCATCGTCGGCGGGCGATTGCCGGTCACGGTTCTCGGCCGCCCCCTGGCCTGCTGCCGATGCGCGGACGGCGGTCGCGGCTCAGAGGTACCGACAGACGTCGGTCGGGTCGCAGGCCCCGGGGTCAGGTGCGGCGGCGGCGTCTCGCAGCTCGGTGACGTTCTCGCGGAGCGCCTGAAGGTCCGCGATCTGGCGGTCGAGCTGGTGGACGCGGCTGTCGAGCAGCTCGCGGACGTGGTGGCAGGGCGCCGCACCGGCGTCTCGTACGTGCAGCACCTCTCGGATCTGGGCCAGGGTCAGGCCGGCGGCCTGACCCTGGCGGATGAAGTTCAGTCGCTGGAGGGTCGCGGGCTCGTAGTCGCGGTAGCCGGTGGTGGTGCGCTCGGGCGCCGGGAGGAGCCCTGCCTGTTCGTAGTAGCGCAGCGTCTTGGTCGTGGTGCCGCTCGCCTGGGCCAGCTCTCCGATGCGCACGTCTTGTCCTCCCGCCACCCTGCCGGTCTTGACCTTCCAGTGCGCTAGAAGGTCCAGGCTGGCACCTGGACCGGGACCGACGACGAAGGATGTGGCATGAGCGCGGGCTATGACGTGGACCTGGCGGTGGTCGGCTCCGGTGGTGCGGCGATGGCGGCTGCGATCACCGCTCGGCAGGCTGGGCACACCGTGGTCCTGATCGAGCGCGGCGTTCTCGGTGGGACCTGCGTGAACATCGGCTGCGTGCCGTCCAAGACGCTCCTGGCGGCCGCCGGCGCCCGACACTCCGCCCTGACCAATCCCTTCGACGGCGCTCCCACGTCCGCAGGTGGCGTGGACCTACGAGCGCTGGTTCACCAGAAGGACGAGCTGGTCGAGCGCATGCGCAGTACGAAGTACGCCGACGTCGCCGCCGCCTATGCGTTCGAGGTCGTGCCTGGGCACGCCAGGTTCCTCGATCGCGACACGCTCGCGGTCGACGGCGAGCCGCTGCGCGCCCAGGCGTACGTGGTGGCCACCGGGGCCGCGCCGGCGGTGCCCGAGCTGGCGGGTCTGGACAGCGTGGACTGGTTGACGTCGACGACGGCCATGGAACTCGAGCAGGTGCCGAGGTCCCTGGTGGTGATCGGTGGCGGCTACGTCGGGCTCGAGCAGGCGCAGCTCTTGGCCCGTCTCGGTGCGAGGGTGTCCCTGGTCGGGCGCGTGGCCCCCCGGGCCGAGCCGGAGCTGGCCGAACGCCTGCGTGCGGTCTTTGCCGAGGACGGCATCGGTGTCCTCGAGGAGCACGCCGTCGCCGTCTCGGTCGACGGAGGCGAGGTCGTCGTACGGGCCGCCTCGGGTGCTGCCGTCCGCGCAGAACGGCTGCTGATCGCCACCGGTCGCACGGCCCGCACCGACGGGCTGGGGCTCGCCGCAGCCGGCGTCGACGTCGACGAGCGGGGTTTCGTCGTCACGGATGAGTTCCAGCGCACGACCAACCCGCGCGTCTACGCCGCAGGCGACGTGTCCGGTGCCCCGCAGTACGTCTACGTCGCCGCCGCCGCAGGCCGCGCCGCCGCCACCAACGCACTGACCGGCCCGGACGGTCCTGGGGCGCGGGTCGACTACACCGGCCTGCCCACCGTGGTCTTCACCAACCCCCAGCTCGCCTCGGCCGGGCTGAGCGAGAAGGAGACCCTCGAGCGCGGCCACGACTGCAGGTCCCGAGTACTGAACCTCTCAGAGGTCCCGCGCGCCCTGGTCAACCGCGACACCCGAGGGGCCGTGAAGATCGTCGCCGACGCCACAACAGGCAAGGTCCTGGGGGTGCACGCCCTCGCCGACGGTGCCGGCGAGATCATGCTCGCCGCGACCTACGCCATCAGAACCGGCATGACGGTCGACGACCTCGCAGACACCTGGGCGCCCTACCTGACCATGGCCGAGAGCCTGCGGATCGCCGCAGGGCTGTTCCGCAACCATTTGCCGACGTCCTGCTGCGCCTGACCGGTCCAGCGCCCTCGACGCCCCCGCTGTCATTCCGGCCGCGCTATGTGCTGACCGCACCAAACCCGGCACTGTCGCCCGCGACCCGGATGCTGTGGCCAGCTTCGGCCCCATGCCGCCGAGCTCAGCCACACGCCCGGTTCTACACCTGGCGGCGGCTGGGCGCTCTGGGCCGCCCGCCGTTCCGCGCTGAGCCGAACCAGGCGCTGCCGCCGACCGTCTCACGCCATCGCCGGAAACGAACGATTCCGCTACACGCGCCGGAGGGCCGGGCGGCGCGCGTCGTCGACGAGGCGCCTGATGTAGCGGAACTGCGTGCCGAAAACTACGGCGCGATACTTCCCGTGTCGGACGGGTTTCGCTACGGTCGACGCGTGGGGCATCTCCTGGGGTACGCGCGCGTGTCGACAACCGATCAGGACGCGTCGCTGCAGGTCGATGCGCTGACCAAGGCCGGGTGCTACCGGGTGTTCGTCGACACCGGCTCCGGGTCGCTGCAGCACCGGCCGGAGCTGGACAAGCTGCTGGACCAGCTGCGCCCGGGGGACACCCTGGTGGTGTGGCGGCTGGACCGGCTCGGCCGGTCGATCCGCCACCTGATCGACCAGCTGCAGGTCCTGGCCGACCGCGGCGTGGGGTTCCGGTCGTTGCAGGAGACCATCGACACCACCTCCCCAGGCGGACGGTTGGTGTTTCACGTCTTCGCGGCACTGGCCGAGTTCGAGCGCGACCTGATCCGAGAGCGCACCAACGCCGGCCTGGCGGCCGCTCGTGCTCGGGGCCGCAGCGGTGGGCGGCCGTCGGCGTTGTCCGCGGACCAGGTCCGGGCGGCCCGACGGATGTATGAGCAGAAGGACATGACCGTCGCCCAGATCGGGCAGGTGCTCGGCGTCTCCCGCACCACCATCTACCGGGCCCTGAACCGCGCGCCCGCCGCAGCGGCCCCGTCACGACGAGCCACGAGCGCCGTGTAGGCCGGCCGTGGACGCGGACGGGCGGTGGCGGATCCTGCGGCTGCATGTCGAGGACCAGGTCCCGCTCGCCGCGCTGGCCCGTCACCACGGCCTGGGAGTGCGCACGCTGGAACGCTGGCATGCCCGCTACCGCGCCGGCGGCCTGTCGGCCCTGGGCCGAGTGCCGCGGGCGGACGCGGGCGGGCATCACCTGCCGGCGGACCTCATCGCGCTAATCGAAGGGCTCGGGCTGACCCGGCCCCGCCCACCGATCGCCGCGATCCACCGGACGGTGGTGAAGGTCTGCGCCGGCACCGCGTGGCCGGTCCCGTCCTACGGCGTCGTCCGGTCGATCATCACCGCCCTGGACCCCGGCATGGTCACCCTCGCCCTCGAGGGAGCAGGCTCCTACCGGGACAAGTACGAGCTCGCGTTGCGGCGGACGGCCGACCGCCCCAACGCGATGTGGCAGGCCGACCACACCTTGCTGGACATCGTGCTCGTCGGCACGGACGGCAAGCCGGCCCGGCCGTGGCTGACCGTCGTGATGGACGACTGCTCCCGCGCGATCTGCGGCTACACGGTCTTCTTCGGTGCGCCGTCAACGATGCACACCGCCCTGGCGCTACGGCAGGCGATCTGGCCCAAGGCCGACCCCCGGTGGCCGATGTGCGGCATCCCCGACCTGTTGTACGTCGACCACGGGTCGGACTTCACCAGCGACCACCTGGCCCGCACCGCCGTCGACCTGCACATCCGCCTGATCCACTCCGCCGTCGCGCGACCCCAAGGGCGAGGCAAGGTCGAGCGCTTCTTCGGCACGGTCAACACCGAGCTGCTCACCACCCTGCCCGGACACCTCCACAGCGGCGCGGAGCGCTGGCCCGCGCCAGCCCTGTCCTTGGCTGACCTCGACGCCGCCGTCGGGGCGTTCGTCCTGGACTACAACGACCGCGCCCACGGCGAGCTCGGCGTCTCGCCGCGGTCGGCGTGGATCGCCGACGGCTGGCTGCCACGCCTTCCCGACAGCCTCCAGGCGCTGGACGGGCTGCTGCTGACCGTGGCCCGATCCAGGACGGTGCGCCGCGACGGCATCCACTTCCAAGGCATGCGCTACATCTCACCGACCCTCGCCGGCTTCGTCGGCCGCCCCGTGGTCATCCGCTACGACCCCAGAGACATCACCGAGATCCGCGTCTTCGACCACGACCAGTTCCTGTGCACCGCCGTCGATCAGGAACACCACGCCAAGCAGATCAGCCTCAAGGACGTCCAGGCCGCCCGCAACGCCCGTCGCCGCGCCCTGCGCCGAGGCATCAACGAGCGGATCGCCGTCGTCGCCGCCCACACCCCCGACGCCCCTGCCAGGCCCGTGCCGCCGCGCGTGCCGACCGTGGCGCGGCTCAAGGTCTACAAGGAGGACCTCAGGTGAGCGAACGCTTCATCGTCACCAAGGAGCACCGCCGCTTCACCGAGTTCGCCGACTCCGTCCGGCGCGGGCGCACCATCGGGCTGTGCTTCGGGCCGGCCGGGGTCGGCAAGACCGTCTCCGCACGCCGCTACGCCCACTGGGACCAAGCCCACGAGCTGCTCACCGACTGGGGCCCGCGCTGCGATGACGACGCCAAGATCTACGCCGCGCTGGCCAAGAACCGCACCGCCCTGTACACCCCCGGGGTCCTGACCACCCCGCGGCTGCTGCGCGAGGACCTGGACCGGATCATCACGCGCACCAGCATCTGCATCCAGCAGCACGTCGAAGCCCCCGACCGCATCCCCTTGGACCGGTGGGGCACCCGGCGCACCACCAACTACGTCCAGCTCGTCATCGTCGACGAGTCCGAACGCCTGAGCCCCACCGCGCTCGAGCTCCTACGGGACCGCTACGACCGCGACCAGATCGCCCTGATCCTCATCGGCATGCCCGGGCTGGAGAAGCAGTTCAGCCACTACCCCCAGTTCTACAGCCGCGTCGGCTTCGCCCACCAGTACCGGCCCCTGAGCACCGACGAGATGCTCTTCGTCCTCCAACGCCACTGGCGCTCCCTGGGCAAGACCCTCAACCCCGACGACTTCACCGACGCCCAGACCATCGCCGCGATCAGCCGCATCACCCGCGGCAACTTCCGCCTCCTGGAGCGACTCTTCCCCCAGATCGAACGCGTCCTGAAGATCAACGAGCTGCAGACCATCACCAACGACGTCGTCGAAGCCGCCGCCAGCACCCTCGTCATCGGAGTCAACTAACCGTGCCCCTGAGCGGCTGAAGACCGCCGCCACTCACCGGAGAAAGTCACACCATGGACCGGATCGCGGCGGCGACCCGGCTCGTCGAGGGCGCCCCGCTGACCTACCAGCACCTGTCCGCGACCCAGGCGATCGGTCTGGCGATGCGCCGGCTGCACCTGTACGAGCAGTCCGACGCGATGCAGATGAGCCTGGTGGGGCACCCCGGCGGCGGCCTGCTGCTGGACGCGATCGTGCTCGCCCAGGCGGCCCTGACCCGCACCCTGTGGGGTGTCGTCGTCGAGCTCACCGGTGACCACGAGCAGGCGCGTGCGCACTACCTGGTCAGCCTGAGCCGGGTGTACCGGCTGCGGCGCCTGGCCCGGCGCCTCGGCCACGACGAGCTCGCCCGCCGCGCGGACCTGCACGAGGGCGTCCTCCGCCACCGGCTGGGGGACGCCGACGGGGCCTGGTTGCTGCTCACGACCAGCTGGGACGGCGTCCCGCCGCGCGAGACCCTGCCGGAGACCCGGCTCGGGCACACCGCACTGGCTCTGCTGTCGGCCGAGGCCGGGGACGGCGAGACCGCGGCCGGGCACGTCGCCGCCGCCCGCGGGGGCACGACGGACGACGTCCTGCTGGCCTGGGCGTTCGCCGTCGCCGCGCAGGTCGCCGCCGCGGGCGGGCCGCTCACGGCGGCCGCCACGGAGTGGCGCGAGCTGGCCCGGTACGCCATCGGGGCGCTGCTGACCGACCGGACCGACCGCTACGAGTCGCTGCGGCACCGCATTCTGCTGGCCGAGCTCTCCGAGCAGAGCGCGACGGCGGTGGCCAGCGCCCGGCTCGACCCGTTGACCGGGGCGGGCAACCGGCGGCTGCTGGAGGACCGGCTGGCCGCCGGCGGCCGCTACAGCGCGGTGTTCGTCGACATCGACCACTTCAAGCGGGTCAACGACGAGCACTCGCACGCCGTCGGCGACGCCGTCCTGGTGCGCCTCGGCGAGCTGCTGCGCCGGCACTGCCGCGCCGACGACCTCGTCGTGCGCTACGGCGGGGACGAGTTCGTCGTCCTCGTGCCCGGGGAGCAGCGGGACGCCGAGCGGGTCGCCACCCGGGTGCTGGCGGCGGTGCGCTCGCAGGACTGGGCGGACTTCGCCGAGGGGCTGCGGGTGAGCGTGTCGATCGGGGTCAGCCGGCAGCGGTCGGTGGGCAGCGCGCTGCGGTGCGCCGACGGCGCCCTGCAGCAGGCGAAGCGCCGCGGCCGGGACCGGGTCGTCGTGGCCGCCGAGACCGGTCCGCGGGAGCCGTCACCCGAGGCCGGCTGAGCCCGACTCGAGCACGACTCGAGCACGACTGAGCCCGGTTGAGCGGCTCAGGCGCCGACGAGGACCTCCTGCGCGGCGGCGACCCCGTCGACCGTGAGCACGGCGTCCACCGGGGTGGAGCGCTTGACCAGCGCCAGCGCGACCGGTCCGAGCTCGTGGTGACGGGCGCTCGACGTGACGAACCCGACCGCTCGCTGCGGGCCGAGGACCTCGCTGCCGCGGGGCGGCAGGTGGTGCCCGGAGCCGTCGAGGTGCAGCAGCACGAGCCGCCGGGGCGGACGGCCCAGGTTGTGCACCCGGGCGACCGTCTCCTGCCCTCGGTAGCAGCCCTTGCGCAGGTGCACGGCGGTGCGCAGCCAGTCCACCTCGTGCGGGATCGTGCGGTGGTCGGTCTCGAACCCGAACCGCGGCCGGCAGGCGGCGACCCGCAGCGCCTCCGCCGCCCAGGTGCCGGCCAGGTCCCAGTCACCGACGTGGTCGACGAGCCGGTCGCGGGGCACGAGCACCTCCCGCCACGGCCGGGTGGCGCCGGGGTGGGCGTCGTCGTCCACCGGGTTGTACCGGGCGCTCACCGGCCCGGTCCGCGGCCACGGGTCCACCCAGGCCAGCGGCTCCCCGGGCGCCGACTCCCGGCGCACCGGCTCGCCGAGCACGGCCCACTGCGCGGTGACGTCGGCGACCTGCACCCGAAGCATGAACCGCATGGAGTCCAGCCAGCCGGCCAGCGCCGGCGCGGTGCCCGGTTCGACGGTGATCCACGTCGTCTCCCCGTCGTCGACGAGGTGCAGGGCGTGCTCGACGTGCCCCTTCGGGGACAGCACGAGGTCCTCGACGCTGGCGCGCGGGGGGAGGTCCGCGACGTGCTGGGTGGTCAGCGAGTGCAGCCACGACAGCCGGTCCGGCCCGGTGACGGTGACGACGCCGCGGTGGGACAGGTCGACGAAGCCGAGCCCCTGCTCGAGCAGCCGCTGCTCGCGCACCGGGTCGCCGTAGTGCCAGGCGACCCCGGCGTCCGGGCCCTCTCCCTCGACGGCGCCGTGCCGGTCGAGCAGCGGGCTGCGGTACTGGGTGGTGGTCTCGGTCACGTCGTCCTCAGCGTCGGGGGGACAGGTCGGATTCCCCGGGGGCGGGCCCGGGCTCGTGGGCGGCGGCGCAGTCGCTGCACAGCCCGTGCAGGGCGAGGTGCCGGACGTCGGTACGAAAGCCGTGCTCGCTGCGGATCCGCCGGGCGAGGGTGTGGCCGTGCTCGGCGGACGCCTCCTGGACCCGGCCGCACTGCCGGCACACGAGGTGCAGGTGCTCCCGCGGGCGGGTCGAGTGGTAGGTGGGGGCGCCGTGCTCGAGGTGGGCGTGGGTGACCAGGCCCAGGTCCTCGAGCAGCTCGAGGGTCCGGTAGACGGTCGCCAGGCTGACCTCCGGGCCGCGCCGCTGCAGGTGCGCGGCGACCTGCTCGGCGGTGGCGTGCCCGAGCTCGTCGACGGCGTCCAGGACGCACCGCCGCTGCGGCGTGCTGCGCAGCCCGCGGCTGCGCAGCGCCTCGGAGAGCACGTCAGCGGCCACACCCCCAGGGTAGGCCGCCCCGTGGGCGCCGGCGGATCAGTGGACGCCGGCGGTTCAGTGGACGCCGGCGGTTCAGTGCACGCCGAGGCGCCGGTAGCGGGCCAGCCGGTCGGCGTAGCGCTGACGCGGGTCCGCCTCGAGCAGCCGGACCAGGTCGTGCTGGAGCACCTGCCCGACCCGGCGGCAGAAGTCCTCCGGCTCGTCCGCGGCGTCCGGGTGCTCGGCGACCACCCGGTCGACGATGCCGGTGCGGAGCAGGTCCAGCGAGCGAACCCCCTGCTTGTCGGCCATCTCGGCGGCGTGCTCGACGTCCCGGTGGACGATGGCGCTGGCCCCCTCCGGCGGCAGCGGCGACAGCCAGGCGTGCTGGGCGGCGACCACCCGGTCGGCGGGCACGAGCGCGAGCGCGCCGCCGCCGGTGCCCTGGCCGAGCAGCAGGGAGATGGTCGGCGCGTCGAGGGTGACGAGCTCGGCGAGGCTGCGGGCGATCTCACCGGCCAGGCCGCCCTCCTCGGCCTCCTTGGACAGGGCGGCGCCGGGGGTGTCGATGACGGTGACGAGCGGCAGCCGCAGCTCACGGGCCAGCCGCATCCCGCGGCGTGCCTCGCGCAGCGCGGCCGGGCCGAGGGGGGACTCCGAGGTCTGCCCGCGGCGGTCCTGGCCGAGGACGACGCACGGGGCCCCGCCGAAGCGGGCCAGGGCGATGAGCAGGCCGGGGTCGGCCTCGCCCTCCCCGGTGCCGTTGAGCGGGACGACGTCGGACGCCGCGTACCGCAGCAGCCGGCGCACCCCGGGCCGGTCCTGGCGCCGCGAGCGGGTGACGGACTCCCAGGCGGGGACGTCGGGCAGGTCCTCCAGCGGCAGCTCGGGCACCTCCGGCAGGCCCTCGCGGGGGGACAGCAGCACGGTCAAGGCCCGGTCCAGGACGGCGGCCACCTCCTGCGGCGGCAGGACGGCGTCGACCAGGCCGCGGGCGAAGAGGTTCTCCGCGACCTGGACCCCGGGCGGGAACGGCTCCCCGTACAGGGCCTCGTACACCCGCGGGCCGAGGAAGCCGACGAGCGCGCCGGGCTCGGCGACGGTGACGTGGCCCAGGGAGCCCCAGGAGGCGAGCACGCCACCGGTGGTGGGGTGGCGCAGGTAGACGAGGTAGGGCAGCCCGGCGGACTTGTGCGCGGCGATCGCGGCGGAGATCTTCACCATCTGCAGGAAGGCGACCGTCCCCTCCTGCATCCGGGTGCCGCCGGACACCGGCGCCGCCAGCAGCGGCAGCCCCTCGGCGGTGGCCCGCTCCACCGCCTGGACGAGCCGTTCGGCGGCGGCCACGCCGATCGACCCGGCGAGGAAGGCGAACTCGGTGGCCATCACGGCGACCCGGCGGCCGTTGATCCGGCCCTCGCCGGTGACGACGGCCTCGTCCAGGCCGGTGCGCTCCCGGGCGGCGGCGAGCTCGGCGGCGTAGTCGTCGTCCACGGGCACCGCCAGCGGCGCGGCGTCCCAGCGGCTGAACGACCCGTCGTCCAGGACGAGGTCGACGAGCTCGAGCGCACCGAGCCGGCGCGCGGCGGCGGTCACAGCGACTCCACCCACGCCCGGACGGCGTCGGCGTCGCCGTCCAGCAGCGGCGGCGGGCGGTGGTCGGTGCGGGTCGTCTCGGTCTCGCCGTCCGGTCCCGGGGCGAAGAACCGCAGCGGCGGCCCGGGCAGGCTCACCCGGCCCAGCGTGGGGTGCTCGACGTCGACGAGCAGTCCCTGCGAGCGGGTCTGGTCCCACTCGTACACCTCGTCGAGGGTGCGGACCTTGCCCGCCGGGATCCCAGCCGCCGCGAGCCGGGGCAGCAGCCGCTCGGCCTCAGTGCCGGCGAACGCGTCCTCGACGAGGTCGATCACCCGCTGCCGGTTGGCGACCCGCTCGGCGTTGGTGGCCAGCCCGTCCGCGGCGGCGTCCAGGCCGAACTCCGCGCAGAAGCGCTGCCACAGGCCCTCGCTGCCGACGGCGATCTGCACCGCGCCGTCGGCGCAGCGGAACAACCCGTACGGGCAGATCGACGGGTGGTGGTTGCCCTGCGCCCGCGGCACCTCACCGGCCACGGTCCACCGGGTGCCCTGGAAGGCGTGGACGCCGACGATGGCCGCCAGCAGCGACGTCCGCACCACCTGGCCCCGCCCGGTGCGCTCCCGCTCCAGCAGGGCGGCCAGCACGCCGTAGGCCCCGTACATGCCGGCGAGCAGGTCGCCGATCGGCACGCCGACCCGCTGCGGGTCCTCCGGCCCGGACCCGGTCAACGACATCAGCCCCGCCTCACCCTGGGCGATCTGGTCGTACCCGGCGCGCCCGCCCTCCGGACCGTCGTGGCCGAACCCCGAGATCGACAGGACGACGAGACGCGGGTTCAGCTCAGCCAGCCGCCCCGTGGAGTACCCGAGCCGGTCCAGCACCCCGGGCCGGAAGTTCTCCAGCAGCACGTCGGCCTTGCGGATGAGCGCCTCGAGGACGCCGCGGCCGTCGTCGCTCTTGAGGTCCAGGGCGATCGACTCCTTGTTGCGGTTGCACGACAGGAAGTACGTCGACTGCCGCTCACCGCCGCCCGCCGGCTCGACGAACGGCGGCCCCCAGCCCCGGGTGTCGTCACCGGTGCCGGGCGTCTCCACCTTGATCACCCGGGCGCCCAGGTCGCCGAGCATCATCCCGGCGTGCGGACCCGCCAGCGCGCGGGTCAGGTCGACGACGACGGTGCCTGCGAGCGGGCCGGAGCGAGACATGCGGTGAAGCGTAGGGACCGCGCTGCGGCGCGCGGGCCGTCACGACTCGACGGTTCTCGCGGCGCCGATCCGGCAGTTCTGCCCCGTCCTGGGCCGCAGTCGTCGCCAGGTCAGCCGCAGTTGCCGCCAGGTCAGCCGCAGTGATCGCCAGATGAGGAGGAGGAAGATGAGGAGGAGGAGGATGAGGTGAGGAGCGGAGGGCTCCGTCGCCCGCCACCGCCCGCCGAGGGTTCGCGCCCGTCGTGGTGGTGGTCCGGCCCTGAAACCGCCGTTCCGGCAGCCGCTGGAGGCGCGAACCCCGCAGGCAGGGAGCCGCAGGGAGCCGCAGGGCCGGGCCGGGGGTGCGGACGACGCGCCGGGCGTACGACGTCCGGGCGGTTCAGTCCTCCCCCGGTGGCGATCAGGACCTTGGTCACCAGTTCGTCGTGGCGTGGCATACCCGCCCGACCCCGGCGGTTGACGCGCACGTGAGCCCCAGCCCGCCCGCGCGCCCCGCAGGCGGTGCCCGCCGTCGTCCGGTCGCGCGGTGCCCGCTGCGTCCGGGCGAGCCGTGCACGCTGTGCGTCCCGGGCGCGACCGGACCGCAGGACTGCGGGCTGGTCTACCTCGTCATGGACGACGACGAGCTGCGCGAGGAGCTGACCCGCACCCGGCTCGGTCGCTCCGGCTGAGCCGCCGGCGCTCTGGCTGAACCTCAGGCGCTCCGGCTGAGCCGCGGGGGCACCGGACGAGCGGTCCCCGCCGCCGAGATGCGGACCGGGTCGAAGCGGCCATAGTGGACACCACGCACCTGTCGCCTCGGGAGGGGGCTCGACGTGGAGTCCATCGAACCGGCGTACGGGACCGGGCCGCTGCTGCTCGTCGCCGCGTCCGCCGTCGCCGTCCTGCTGTTCCTCATCATGCGGCTGCGGCTGCACGCGTTCGTCGCGCTCGTCCTGGTCAGCCTGCTCACCGCGCTGGCCACCGGGATCCCGGTCGGCGACATCGTCGACATCCTGCTGGCGGGCTTCGGCTCGACGCTCGCCTCCGTCGCGCTGCTCGTCGGCCTCGGCGCGATGATCGGCAAGCTGCTCGAGGTCACCGGCGGGGCGAACGTGCTCGCCGACACGCTGATCAACCGGTTCGGGGAGAAGCGCGCGCCGCTCGCCCTCGGGGTGACCTCGCTGCTGTTCGGCTTCCCGATCTTCTTCGACGCCGGCTTCGTGATCATGCTGCCGATCATCTTCAGCGTGGCGCGGCGCCTCGGCGGCTCGCTGCTCACCTACGCCCTGCCCGCGGCCGGGGCGTTCGCCGTCATGCACGCCTTCACGCCGCCGCACCCCGGTCCGGTCGGCGCCGCCGGGATCCTCGGCGCGGACATCGGCCTCGTTCTCGTCGTCGGCCTGCTCATCGGGCTGCCCACCTGGTACGTCGCCTCCTACCTGTTCGGCCTGTGGGCCGGCGGGCGGTACGTCCTGGCGCTGCCGGAGGACTCGCCGTTCGGCGGCCGGGACGACGCCGACCGGCCGGACGACGTCCCGCCGGCGTCCGCAGGGGGCGTGGCCGTGACCGAGCGGACCCAGGTCCGCCGTCCGGCGTTCGGGACCGTGCTGGGGCTGCTCCTGCTGCCGCTCGTACTGATCCTGCTCAACACCGGCCTGAACACGCTTGCCACGGCCGGCGTCATCGACGGCGAGTCCACCGCCGTCCAGGCCCTGCGGCTGGTCGGCCAGACCTCGGTTGCCCTGCTCATCACGACGCTCGTGGCGATGTGGGTGCTTGGGCGGGAGCGGTTCAGCCGCGGCGAGGTCGAGTCGATCGTCAACTCCTCGCTCGGACCGGTCGCCACGGTCATCCTCGTCACCGGAGCCGGCGGCATGTTCGGCGGCGTGCTGCGCTCCTCCGGAATCGGCGAGGCGCTGGCCGGCAGCCTGGACGCGATCGGGCTGCCGGTGATCCTCGCCGCGTTCCTCGTCGCCACCGCGCTGCGGGTGGCCCAGGGGTCGGCCACCGTGGCGCTGACCACGACGGCGGGCCTGATGTCGCCGGTCGTCGCGGCGTCGGACCTGTCGTCCGTGGCCGTCGCGCTGATCGTCGTCGCGATCGCCGCCGGGTCCACGGTGCTGTCGCACGTCAACGACTCCGGCTTCTGGCTGGTCGGCCGCTTCCTCGGCATGGACGAGAAGACGACGCTCAAGACGTGGACGGTGATGGAGACGCTGATCGGCCTCGTCGGCTTCGCCCTCGCCGCGCTGGTGTACGCGTTCGTGTAGGCCCGCCTGCCCCGCCGCCCACCGCCGCCGTCCCGCTGTCTGCCCCGCCGGCTACTCCGCCGTCTCCCCCGGCCTGGACGACGACAGGCTCGGCCGGCGCCGTCCGTGGCCGGTGGCCTGCTCGTAGGCGTACCCGACCTCGAGCACCCGCCGGTCCCCGCGCGGCGGCCCGACGACCTGCAGCCCGACCGGCAGCCCGTCCGGGGTGAACCCGGCCGGCACCGACAGCGCCGGCAGGGTCGTCGCCGAGACGAGGGTGCACGAGCGCATCCACTGCAGGTAGTCCTCCTGCACCTGCCCGTCGATCTCGGTCGGGTACTCCTGCTCGACGGGGAACGGCACCACCTGGGTGGTGGCGGCGACGAGGACGTCGTACCGGTCGAAGAAGTCGAGCACTCGCTGGTACAGGCGGGTCCGCAGCACGTGGGCGCGTCCGACGTCCTCGGCGGTGAGCTCCCGGCCGCGCTCGACGTTCCAGCGGACGGCCGGCTTGACCTGGTCGGGGTGCTCGCGGACGAGGTCCCCGTAGGTGGTGACGAACTGCCACGCGCGCAGCGTGGCGAACACCTCGTCGGCCCCGTCGAGGTCCAGGCAGTCCTCGGTCACCTCGGCGCCGAGCTCTTCGAGCACCGCCGCCTGGCCGGTGAGGACGTCGCGCACCGCCCGGTCCAGCGGGACCCGGCCGCCGAGGTCGGGGGCGAAGGCCACCCGCAGCCCGCGGGTGGGCGCCTCCAGCGGCGGGGCGAAGGAGGCACCCGGCTCCTCCAGGGAGATCGGCGAGCGCCGGCTCGGGCCCGCCATCGCGGCCAGGGCCAGTGCGACGTCCGAGACGGTGCGGCCCATCGGGCCCTGGACGCTGAGGTCTGCCCACGCCATGAGCTGCGGCGCCGAGGGCACCCGGCCCGGGCTGGGACGCAGCCCGACCACGTTGCAGAACGCGGCGGGGTTGCGCAGCGAGCCGCCCATGTCGCTGCCGTCGGCGAGCGGCACCAGCCCGGCGGCCAGGGCGGCCGCGGACCCCCCGCTCGACCCGCCGGCACTGCGGTCGGTGGCATACGGGTTGCGGGTGGCGCCGAACACCGGGTTGAAGGTGTGGGACCCGGCCGCCCACTCCGGGGTGTTGGTCTTGCCGACCCGGACGCCGCCGGCCAGGCGCACCCGCTCGACCACCAGCTCGTCGTCGTCCGGGACGAAGTCGGCCCGCAGCGGCGAGCCGAAGGTCGTGCGCATGCCCCCGGTGAGGTGGGTGTCCTTGTGCGCCACCGGCAGCCCGTGCAGCGGCCCCGTCGTGCCGCCGCGAGCGGTGACCTCGTCGGCTGCCGCGGCCCGGCGGCGGGCGTCCTCGGCGTCCAGGGTGACGATCGCGTTGACCACCGGGTTGACCCGCTCGATCCGGTCCAGGTGCGCCTCGAGCAGCTCACGGGCGGAGACCCGCCGGTCGCGGACCATCGCCGCGAGCTCGGTGGCCGGGGTGAAGCACAGCTCGTCGGACATGTCCGCCAGCCTGCCACCGGCCTCAGCGTGCAGTGTGTGGCGCTTCCTGCCACGCCGTGCGGTTCGTCGACGGCAGATGTCACCTGCCGTGCTGGCTCAGGGGCCGGACGTCGTGGACCCGAGCGGTGTCGTCGGGGAGGTGGGCGGGCCGCCGGTCGTCGGCGCCGTCGTAGCCGAGCGGGACGTGACGGGCGCGGTGGCGGTGGGCGCCGGTGACGTCGGCTCGGCGGTGCGTGTCACGGTGATCGTGCGGGCCGGCTCCGGAGGCTGCGTGACGACGACGGTCCGGGTCGTCGGCGGCGGCACCGCCTGGAGCACGACGACCGTCCTGGTCGTGGTGCTCGGCGCTGGAGCCGGGGCGCGGTCCGTGGGCTGGGGAGCGGGTGCGGTGACGGTCCGCGGCGGAACCGGGGTGGCGGTCACCGGGACCGGGGAGACGACGGTGTCGACGTCCGGTGGCGGGGTGCCACCGAGGGCGTTCCCGACGTCCGTCGTGGCACCGACGACCGCGCCGCTGACGGCCGCGGCGAGCAGGAGGACCACGCCGGCCCGGGTCCGCAGCAGAGACCCGTCGACCGGGACGTTGCTCATGGCGCCTCCACCCCCGGAGTGCCGACCTGCTTCGTCGTCCAGGCTGCTCCTGGCACGCCGCGACCACCACCTGATCGCCAGGACCGTGCCCGGACCGATACCTTACGCCGTATGCGCACCTTTGACGGTGACCCCGCAGCGGACGGCGGGTCGGTGCACGTGCTCACCTACGCCGGCACGACGCGGGTCGTCCTGTCCGGTGAGGTCGACGTGGCCCTGCGGGCTGAGCTGGAGGAGGCCGCCGAGGCGGTCCTCGACCTGGGCAACCCGGTGGAGATCGACGCCCAGCACGTGCGGTTCCTCGACTCGACGGCGATCGCGTTCCTCGCGCGGGTGCTGGCGCGGTCCCCGCGCCCCACCCGGGTCCTGAACCCGCCGCCGATGATGACGTTCCTGCTCGAGTCCACCGGTCTGGGCGACCTCGTCACGGTCGTCGGCCCCGGCGTCCCGGACCCGCCCGTCGCCGGCGGTGTCCCGGATACGCCTGCCGCCGGCGGCGACCCGGACCCGCCCGTCGCCGGCGGCGACCCGGCCGGTCCCGAGCGCGGCGCCACTCCGGAGCCTGCCTGACCCCGGCCCAAGCGGTCGGAGCGGGCGGCGCGGTCGGGTGACCCTGACCGCCACCGACCGCACCCTGCGCCACGGGTTCGCGACGTCGGAGCGACAATGAGCGACGTGACAACTGCGACGAGGCACCGAGGGGGCCCGCTGTCGCGCGAGGTCATCGTCGACGCGGCGATCGGCTACCTGGACGACCACGGCCTGCCGGCCTTGTCCATGCGCCGGCTGGGCGAACGGCTCGGCGTCGAGGCGATGTCCCTGTACCGCTACGTCAACGGCCGGGAGGACCTGCTCGAGGCGGTCGTCGACCGGCTCGTCTCCCGCCTCCACCTCGAGGACGGGACCCGGTTCGGCCCCGCAGACGGCTGGCAGGCCTACCTGCAGTGGCTCGCGCACGCCGTCCGGGACCTCGCGGACGAGCACCCGAACGCGTTCCCGCTCGTCGCCACCCGGCACCCGGCCGCCCCGTGGCTGCGTCCCCCGCTGCGGTCGCTGCGGGTCGTGGAGGAGTTCCTGGAGAACCTCACCTCCCGCGGCTTCGGGGACGAGGCCGCGGTGACCGCCTACCGCCAGTTCTCCAGCTTCCTGCTCGGTCACCTGCTGCTGGAGGTCGCCGGCCGCGGCGGCTCCACCCCGGCCGGCGCCGAGGAGCTCGACCAGGGGGACGGCGACGTCGGCGGGCGGGACGCCGAGGTGGACGTCGCGGACTACCCGCTGCTGGTGCGGATGCGGCCGATGCTGTCCCGGTACGAGGCCGACGCCGAGTTCGAGGCAGCCCTCGAGGACGCCCTCGACCGGATCGACCGGCTCGTGTCGCGCTGAGCCGCGGCGCCGGGTAGCCCCGGCGGGCTCAGGAGAACAGGCGGCCCAGCACGTAGACGAGCAGCCCCGAGGCCGCCACCGGAGCGACCGCGCGCGCCGTCGCCGCCTGCACCTGCCCGGCCGTCGGCAGGTGCGCGAGGAGTCGGTCGAAGGTCGCGACGACGACCCCGACGGCGAACCCGACGAGGGCCCCGGTCACGGCCCGCTCGTCGGGCAGGAGCGCACCCGTGAGCGCGCCGAGACTCAGCGCACCGAGCAGTGCGAAGGGCCCGGTGATCCGCTGCGGCCACGGCAGGCCGGTGGCCAGCCCAGCGGCCAGGGCCCCCGCGGAGCCGAGCAGGACGACGCCGTCCCCGCCGTCGTCGTGCAGGGCCGCCAGCCACCCGGCGCCGAAGGCGACGACCACGACGCCGGAGACCACCCCGGTCACCGACTCGACGAGACGCGGGCGCATGTCCCGCCGCAAGAGCTGGTGGGCGAACTCGACGAGCACCGTTACCGCCAGGACGCCGGGCAGCCAGCGCAGGTGCGCGGAGCCGTCGGTCAGCGCGGCCGCTGCGGTGGCCACAGCGCCGCCGAGGGCGATCACCGCCGTGCTGCCCCGTGGGGTCGGCAGGTTGAGCAGGGCGGCCCACCCGCCGGCCACCGCCACGGTGCCCAGGAGGAGGGCGGCCACGAGGGTTGCCGTGCCGGCGTACGCGGCGACCCCGACGAGCACCGCGGACGCTGCGGTGATGAGGGCGGGGGCCGGCCGGGTCACCGCGGCATCCTGGCACGAGGCGCCGCCTGGACGGCCACCCGGCGCGCTCCGCGTACACTGCCGCGCACATCGTGCGACGGCGCCGGTCCTCCCGGGCCGGCTGCGGGTGAGGAGGCACCGCTTTGACCCAGATCCTCCTGCTGACGAACGCCCTCGCGCCGTCCGCCGAGGTCCTGCCCGCGCTCGCCCTGCTGCCCCACCACGTCCGGGTGCTGCCCGCCGAGCCCACCGCCCTGGTCGACGTCCCGCCGGCGGACGTCGTCCTGCTCGACGCCCGCCGCGACCTCGCTGCCGCCCGGTCGACGTGCCGGCTGCTGCGGACCACCGGCCTCGGCGCCCCGCTCATCGCCGTGCTCACCGAGGGCGGGCTCGCTGCGGTCGCCGCCGACTGGGGGATGGACGACGTCCTGCTGGACACGGCCGGGCCGGCGGAGGTGGAGGCGCGGCTGCGGCTCGCCGCCGGGCGAACGGCCACCCCCCTGCGGACGGACGACGACCCCGGCGGGGAGACCCGGGTGGGCGACCTCGTCGTGGACGAGAACGCCTGGACCGTGCGGGTGCGCAACCGGCCGCTCAACCTCACGTACAAGGAGTTCGAGCTGCTGCGGTTCCTGGCGCAGCACCCGGGCCGGGTGTTCACCCGCGCTCAGCTGCTCCAGGAGGTGTGGGGGTACGACTACTTCGGGGGGACGCGCACCGTGGACGTGCACGTGCGGCGGCTGCGCGCCAAGTTGGGCGCCGAGCACGAGCAGCTCATCGGCACCGTGCGCAACGTCGGCTACCGGTTCGTCCCGCCACCCACGGCGGCGCCGTCGCGCGCCGACCAGGCGGTCCCCTGACCCGCGGCCCTGCGGCGGGTTCGCACACCCAGTGGCGGCCCTGCGGCGGGTTCGCACACCCAGCGGCGGTCAAGAAGCCTCCGACGGCCGGGTTTGACCGCCACTGGGTGTGCGAACCCCCGGCCTGTGGATGACGCCCGACGGGCAGGCGCGCGCCGAGGCACCCTGCCCGCGTGGACCCTGAGCTCGCAGCCCTCGCGGCAGAGCACCACGGCGTCGTCACCCTCGCGGACGCCGAGCGGCGCCGGCTCACCCGGGCGGGCGTGCGCTGGGCGGTCGAGCGCGGCGACCTGATGCGTCTCGCGACGGGGGCGTGGTGCCCGCGGGAGGTGTGGGAGGCGTCCGACGAGCGCCAGCGCCACCTCCTGCGGGTGCGTGCCGCCCAGAGTCGCCGCCCCCGCGCGGTGGCCTGCGCCGAGTCGGCAGCCGTCGTCCTCGGCCTGCCCCTGCAGACGGTGCCGCCGGATGCCCGGCTCACCGTGGCGCGCCAGCCGCCCCGGCACGGCGGTTCGGGACGCCGCGGGTCGGCGCGCGGGCGGCGGGCGTGGCTCGACGACGACGAGGTGGTCGTCGTCGACGGCGTACGGGTCACCACGCCAGCGCGCACGGTGGTGGACCTGAGCCGCCACGCGTCGTTCCCGTGGGCGCTGGCAGCCGGGGACGCCGCGATGTGGCTCCTCGGGATCAGTGCCGACCAGTTGCGTGAGGCGGCCGACCGCAATCCGTGCGCCCCGGGGCACCCGAGGGCCGTCCTGGTCGCGCGGCACGCCGACAAGCGGGCGGAGTCGGCGTTGGAGTCGGTGGCCCGCGGCGTGATGATCCACCTCGGCCTGCCCCCGGCCGAGCCCCAGGTGGTGCTGCAGCAGGACGGCCTGCGCTACCGGGTCGACCTCTTGGTGCGGACGTGCTGGACCGTCGTCGAGGCCGACGGCAAGGTGAAGTACCGCGACGATGACCCGACCGCAGCTCAACGGGTCTGGCTCGACAAGCGGCGGCGCGACGACCTGCACGACTGGGGGCACGAGGTGGTGCGCTTCGTCATGGCCGACGAGCGCCACCCGGTCGCCTGGGGGCGCCGGTGCGTGCGGTCGTTCAACCGGGCCTACGAGCGCCGCGGCCTGACCACCCCTGACTGGGGTTCGCGCCTGTCGTGGTGGTGATCGCGGCAGGCGACGCCTCGGCCCCCTCCCTCGGCCCCCGAGGGTTCGCACACCCAGTGGCGGTGGAACACCCGGTTTCGGGGCCAGACCACCGCCACCCGGTGCGCGAACCCCCACCGCGCCAGCCACCCGGTGCGCGAACCCCCACCGCGCCAGCCACCCGGTGCGCGAACCCCCACCGCGCCAGCCACCCGGTGCGCGAACCCCCACCGCGCCGGCCACGCAGTGTGCGAACCCCGGTGAGGAGCAGGGCCGAGCCGTCACCGTTCCGCCACCTCGTAGCGGTCCGGCATACACGGGGACGCCAAACGACGTCGCCACGCTACTCGGCATGAACCGACGCAAATACCTCATCCCGACCCTCGCCGTCCTGCTGGCCACCGGCACGGCGCTGGCCCCGGCCCACGCGGCCGAACCGCCCTCACGGCCGGGTGGCGACGACCGGCCCGGGTACGGCAGCGACCGCTTCGACCTCCAGGCCCACCGCGGCGGCCTGGGCCTCGTGGTCGAGAACACGCTGCCCGCGTTCGCCAACGCGCTCGAACTGGGCGTCACGACGCTCGAGCTCGACGTCCAGATCACCAAGGACGGGTACGCCGTGGTCACCCACGACCGCGACCCCTCGCCAACGAAGTGCGTCGACACCGAGCCCGCGTTCGAGGGGGACCCGCAGTTCCCCTACGTGCCGGGCACCACGTACATCAAGGACCTCACGCTCGAGCAGGTGCGCACGATCGACTGCGGCTCGCAGCGGCTGCCGCAGTACCCGGAGCAGCAGCTGGCGCCGGGGGCGCGGATGCCGCTGCTCAGCGAGGTGTTCGACCTGGTGCAGCGCTACCGGGCGCACCGGGTGATGCTCAACGTCGAGACGAAGGTGGAGGCGGGCGCGCCGTGGCAGACGGCCCCGCGGGAAGAGTTCGTCCAGGTGGTCGCCCGCGAGGTGCGCGAGGCCGGGATGGTCGACCAGGTCACGATCCAGAGTTTCGACTGGGGCGCGCTGATGCGGATGCGCGAGGTGGAGCCGCGGCTGCCGATCGTCGCGCTGACCAACGGCCAGCAGTTCCTCCAGGTGGGCGAGCCAGGGGCGTCGCCGTGGCTGGGCGGCATCGACATCGACGACTTCGACGGCTCGCTCGTGGATGCCGCAGCGTCCTTCGGTGCGGACGCGATCTCCCCGGTGCACGGCTCGCCGCAGGGCGGTTCGGTACTCGACCCCGGCTACGAGCCGTTCACCACCGCGTCGCTGGTCGAGGAGGCGCACGCCGCGGGCATGGACGTCGTCCCGTGGACGGTCAACGACACCGCGACGATGACCGCCCTGCTGGATGCCGGGGTCGACGGGATGATCACCGACCGGCCGGACGTGCTGCGCGACGTGATGGCCGAGCGCGGGCTGAAGCTGCCGAAGGCGTTCCCGGCGCCGCGTCCCTGACGGACGACGGAGGGCCCGCGGTGCTGCACACGCTCGGCGCCCCGGACGAGGGGCCGGGCGGGCTGCCGGTGCTCGGGGTGGACGCCGACGGCTGGCTCGGCGACCTGCTCTCCGGCGAGGCGGAGCGGCGGCTGGAGCCGGTGCCCGCCCCGGAGGGGTTCGTCGGCACCCTGCGCCCCTACCAGGAGCGGGGCCTGTCGTGGCTGTCGTTCCTCGAGTCGGTCGGCCTGGGCGGCCTGCTGGCCGACGACATGGGCCTGGGCAAGACGGTGCAGCTGCTCGCGCTCGTCGTCCGGGACGCCGGCCGGCCGGGCACGGGGCCGACGGGGCCGACGGGGCCGACGGGGCCGACGGGGCCGACGGGGCCGACGGGGCCGACGGGGCCGACGGGCCGACCCTCCTGGTGTGCCCGATGTCGGTGGTGGGCAACTGGCAGCGCGAGGCCGCGCGCTTCGCCCCCGGGCTGCGGGTGCACGTGCACCACGGCGCGGAGCGCCCCCGCGGCACGGCGTTCGAAGAAGCGGTGGCCGGCTCGGACCTCGTCGTCACGACGTACGCGATCCTCGCCCGGGACGCGGCCGCGCTGCGCCAGGTCGCCTGGCACCGCGTCGTCCTGGACGAGGCCCAGGCGATCAAGAGCGCGGCCACCAAGGCGCCCGCGCAGTTCCGGCAGCGGTTCGCCGTCCCGGTGGAGCGCCACGGGGACGCCGAGGCCGCGGCCAGGCTGCGTGCCCTCACCCAGCCGTTCGTACTGCGCCGGCTGAAGACCGACCGGTCGATCATCACCGACCTGCCGGAGAAGGTGGAGATGGACGTCGTGTGCTCGCTGACCCGGGAGCAGGCGGCGCTGTACCAGTCGGTGGTCACCGACATGCTGGAGCGGATCGCGACGACCGCGGGGATCGAACGCCGCGGGCTGGTGCTGGCGACGATGACCAGGCTCAAGCAGGTGTGCAACCACCCGGCGCAGTTCCTGCGCGACGGCAGCGCGCTGGCGGGCCGCTCCGGCAAGCTGGCGCGGCTGGAGGAGGTGCTCGAGGAGGTGCTCGCCGCCGGTGAGAGGGCGCTGCTGTTCACCCAGTACGCCGAGTTCGGCGACATGCTGCGCACGTACCTGTCGGCGAGGTTCGGCCGGGAGGTGGCGTACCTGCACGGCGGGGTGAGCAAGGCCGGGCGGGACGCGCTGGTGTCGCGGTTCCAGGACGGCGGCCGGTCCGGGCCGCCGCTGATGGTCCTGTCGCTGAAGGCCGGGGGCACCGGGCTGACCCTGACGGCGGCCAGCCACGTCGTCCCGCCGGGTTCCACCAGCGGTCGACGTGGAGCATCGTCGGCACCGGGGAGGGCTGGTTGACCGAGCTGTCCACCGCGCAGCTGCGCGAGCTGTTCACCCTCGAGGCCGGGTCGGTGGTGGAGTGAGCCCGTCGCGCTGGTCCGGCTTCCCGCCGCCGGCCGCGCCCCGGCCGGTGAGCGGCGGGGTCGTGGCCCGCAGCACCCGGGGCCGGATCGGCGAGCAGTGGTGGTCGCGGCGCTTCATCGAGGTGCTGGAGTCCTTCGCGCTGGGGTCGCGGCTGACCCGTGGCCGCGCCTACGCCCGCAAGGGCCAGGTGGTGTCGCTGGACGTGGGGCCGGGCGAGGTGCGCGCCTCGGTGCAGGGGACCCGCCGGACGCCGTACCGGGTCCGGATCGGGCTCGCCCGTTCCCGGAGCTGGTGTGGGCGAAGGTCGAGGTGACGCTAGCCGAGCAGGCGATCCACAGCGCCCGGCTGCTCGCCGGGGAGATGCCCACCGACCTGGACGACGTGTTCGCCGCCGCGGGTACCCCGCTGTTCCCGCAGCGGGTGGGCGACCTGTCGATGTCGTGCTCGTGCCCGGACGCCGCAGTGCCGTGCAAGCACATCGCGGCCACGTTCTACCTGCTGGCCGAGGCCTTCGACAGCGGGCTGTACGGCCGGATGGCGGCAGAGGGCTCGGACCGCTGAGCGCGGGTCTCCGGCGCGGCGGCGCCGAACGCCGTCAGGCCCCCCGTTGGGCCGACGATGAGCGGTCCCGAGTGGCTCCCCGTGTCGCTTGGGCCGGCTTGGCCGCGGCGATGGCGCGCACCGCGGGGCTCGCCTGCCCGATCCCCCGCTGAGCCCGCTTCACGATGAGACGGGCCGCCCGCACCTGAGCGCGGTTCGCCGTCAACGTCTTGGCCATCTACTCGACCTCCAGCACGGTGTCACCGTCATCGTAAGGCGGGCCGGGTCAGGGCTTCACGTGCCGCGGCTGCCAGCTGAACACGCCCGAGGTCCGGGGGTCGATGGTGAGGGCGAGCCAGTCGGAGGCCGTGTCGCCGAAGGTCTCGAGTCGGGTCAGGTTCGGCACGCCGGCGTAGCCGAGCTCGACCTCGTAGCGGTGCTCGTCGCCGTGCACGAGCAGCACGGGCCGACCGAAGGCCGCCGCCCGCTCGGCGATCAGCGCCCGCTCGGCGGCGAAGCCGGGAGAGGCGACGGGCTCGGCCTGCATGAGCAGCAGGACGCCGGCGGCGTCGGCTCGGGCCGCCTCGTCGAACGTGGCGTCGATCCAGTCGAGGTTGGCGGCGCGGCGGGCCTCGAACTCGGCGAGCCGTTCGGTGGGCTGGTCGCCGCCGGGCAGCTGCGACCAAGGCTCGAGGTCGTTCTCGCTGCCGACCACGTGCACGGTGGCGACGACGACCTTGCTGCGGGTGAAGCGGACGTTCTCGACGTAGTCGGCGTGGGCGGGCTGCTCGACCGACTGCACCGCGGCGGTGAGGGTGCGCCGTCCCAGCGACTGGCCCGGCTCGGGGTAGAACAGCTCACGGAAGGCGGCGAGCCGCTCGGTGGGCAGGTAGCCGCCGGCGGCGGTGCGGTGGCAGTCGGTCCACTCGTTGTCCCCCGGCGTGATCACGAACGGGTCGGCGAACGTGTCGTACAGGGCGGCCAGGTCAGCCAGCCGGGCGTCGTCGCACGTCGACCCGCCGCTCTTGACGTCACCGGCGTGCAGCACGGCGCGCACCTTCGGGTCGGCGTTGACGTCGTCCACGAGCGCGGGGAACGCCTGACGCTGGGCGTCCCCGTACGGGGTGTCGCCCAGCACGGCGAACGTCGTGGGTCCTTGGCCCATCGGGCCTCCCGGCGCCGCCACGGCCGGGGCGGCGAGCAACGGGACGGCGACGAGGACGGCGGTGGCGAGGGCAGGTAGTCGGCGCATGACGGAACTGTCGGCCGGGGTCGGTGAACGCTGCACCTCACCGCCGGCTACGACAGCGTGAACATCCGCCGCTGCCCGGCGAGCCCGGCCAGATCAGCGGGTGTAGTCGTCGTCGAGCCGCTCGATGTCGGCCTCGTCGAAGTCGCCGAAGGCGATCTCCAGCACTCGGCCGGGCCGGCTCTGGCTGTTTCCCAGGCGGTGCAGACGCCCAGAGGCGACGAGCACCTGCTCGCCCACGTCGGCGGTCCACGATCGCCCGTCGACGGTGACGTCCATCGGCACGTCAAGCACGTGCCACAACTCGGCGCGGTGGCCGTGGCGCTGGAGGCTCAACCGGTGGCCCGGCTCGACCGTGATGACCTTCACCGTGACGTGCTGGTTCTCGACGAACTGCTGGAACTGGCCCCAGGGCCGTTCGCTGACCCGGATCTGCGCGAGCGCGTCACCTTCGACCGTGTGCATGCGATGTCCCCGTCTTCCGTGGCCCCGGTGCTGCCGGCAGGCTATCCCAGGCCGACAGATCGCAGACAGACGTTGAGCTGACGCCAGAGGAAGGAGGGCATGACCGGGCGACCTGACCGAGACGCTGACCGACTCACTTGCGCACCGACTCTCTGTTCGACTGGTACCAGGCGACTGTGCCGCGGATTCCGTCTTCGAGGTCGAGCCTCGGCCGCCACCCTGATGCAGTAAGGGTCGACACGTCGAGCAGCTTGCGGGGGGTGCCGTCCGGCTTGGAGGTGTCCCAGCGGGTCTCGCCTTCATAACCGACCGCGCTCGCGACCATTGCGGCGAGCTGGGCGATCGTCACATCCTTGCCGGTGCCGACGTTGACCTGGGACGGCCCATCGAAGTGCTCAAGCAGGTGCAGGCAGGCGTCCGCCATGTCCGCGACGTGGAGGAGCTCGCGCCGTGGCGTGCCCGTTCCCCAGTTCGTGACAATAGGCTCGCCAGTGCGCTTCGCCTCGTCGTAGCGACGGATGAGGGCGGGTAGGACGTGCGAGCCCTCGGCTGAGAAGTTGTCCTCAGCACCGTAAAGGTTGGTGGGCATGGCGGAGATCCACGGCAAGCCGTACTGCCGCCGGACGGCCTGTACGTGAAGGATGCCCGCAATCTTGGCGATGGCGTAGGCGTCGTTGGTCGGTTCGAGGTGCCCGGTGAGGAGGTACTCCTCCTTGATGGGCTGTGGAGCCATCTTGGGGTAGATGCAGGAGGAACCGAGGAACAGCAGGCGTTCGACGCCGTGCTGGAGAGCAGCGTCCAGGACGTTCGTCTGGATCTGGAGGTTCTCGGAGAGGAAATCCACCGGATAGGTGTTGTTCGCCATGATGCCGCCGACCTTGGCCGCGGCGAGCACCACGTACCGGGGTCTGGTGTCGGCGAAGAAAGCGAACACGTCGTCGCGCCGCCTGAGGTCGAGCTCCTTCGAGGTGCGACCGACCAGTCCGGAGAAGCCGGCCTTGCGCAAGGCCCGCCAAATCGCAGAGCCCACCAGCCCGCGGTGCCCCGCTACGTAGAAGGTCGAGTCCCGCTCCAGTGGCTGTGGGTCGTAGTTGCCGGCCATCATGGTGCGCTCACTGTCGGGGTCCACGAGGGAAGCGCGACCGCGTCTATCCACGGGCGTCCCTCGTGGGCAAGTGCCTCGACGTCGGCGTCCACCATGATGCGGGCCAACTCGTGCGGCATGACACGCGCGCTCCATCCGAGTTGTTCGCGCGCCTTGGACGGGTCCCCGATGAGGGCGTCCACCTCCGTGGGCCTCAGGTACCGTTCATCGAAGCGCACGTGCTTCTCCCAATTGAGCCCCGCGTGGCTGAACGCAGCGACAAGGAAGTCCTTGACCGTGACCCCAACCCCGGTGGCCAGCACGTAGTCCTCGGGCTCCTCGGCCTGAAGCATGCGCCACATGCCTTCGACGTACTCCGGCGCGTATCCCCAGTCGCGGACCGGATCAAGGTTCCCCAGGTAGATGTACTCATCCAATCCCGCCTTGATCCGGGCGACCGCGCGGGTGATCTTCCGGGTCACGAAGGTTTCACCGCGTCGTGGCGACTCGTGGTTGAAGAGGATCCCGTTTACGGCGAACATGCCGTATGCCTCACGATAGTTCTTCGTCACCCAGTACGCATAAACTTTCGCAGCACCGTACGGAGACCGGGGATAGAATGGCGTCTCTTCGTTCTGTGGTGGCGGAGTGGCCCCGAACATCTCCGAACTCGATGCTTGGTAGTAGCGGCATTCCATGCCGCTCATCCGCACCGCCTCGAGCAGCCGCATGGCCCCGATACCAGTGGTGTCCCCCGTGTGCTCCGGCTCCTCGAAACTGACCCGCACGTGTGACTGGGCGGCGAGGTTGTACACCTCATCTGGGTTCACCTCATGGAGGAGCGTCACTAGCCGGGCACCATCCGAAAGATCCCCGTAGTGAAGAAACAGTTTTGCGCCCGGATCATGCGGATCCCGATATAGGTGATCAATGCGGTGCGTGTTGAACGTCGAAGCTCGGCGTATCAACCCATGGACCTCGTACCCCTTCGACAGAAGGAACTCGGTCAGGTACGAGCCGTCCTGCCCGGTTATGCCGGTAATGAGCGCTCGCTTAGTCATTCCAGTCTCCCGTGTTCTAGCTCAAGGGCAGAGTACCAAAGCAACCGGTCGAGTCTAGCTGTCGCGTGTCGGACTTAGTGGCAGGGCGCGCTTCTTGCGGGTCTGACCTGCGAAGGAGTCTGATTGATCATGGCGAGGCCGCCGGCGTTCCCGGCTGGGGAGAAGGTCCGGATCGTGTTGTCGGTCCTGGCCGGCGAAGTGAGCGTGGCCGAGGCCGTCCGCCGGGCGAAGGTGTCGCTTGCCAGCGTGATGGGACCACCTCGTTGCCACGAGGATGGGACCACCTGGAGGTGTCACTGAGCATGGCGGGCCTCCGTCTGGTCGTCAACGCCGACGCGCCGGCGTTGGCGGTAGGAGGGGCCCTCGATGACGAGGGTGTGGGCCCCTGAGGTGAGTCGGTCGACGGCGGACTGGGCGAGTAGGGCGTCGGTGGTCATGCCGAGCCACTCGGACGGTTCGCGGTTGGACACCCAGATCGTCGAGGCTCTGCGGTGGCGTTCGACCACGATCTCGTAGAAGTCGTTGGTCTGGGTCGCATCTAGCGGGCGGAGGGCGAAGTCGTCGATGATCAGGACGTCGACGCCGGTGAGGCGGCGGATCTCGGCCTCGAGAGTGTTGTCCAGGCGGGCGGCGCGCAGGCGGGTGAACAGCTTGTCGGCCCGGTAGAACGCCACGGTCATCCTGCGCCGGATCGCGGTGTGCCCGAGGGCGGTGGCCAGGTGGGTCTTGCCGACTCCGACGGGTCCGAGGATGAGGACACCGGTTCCGACCTCGGCGAAGCGCAGCGAGGTCTGAGGGGGTGACGCGTTCCCGGACAGCGACATTGGCTGGTTCAGGCGGCAAGTGTGGCGTGTTGGTGGTACTCGTTGGTGACCTCGAGCGGGGTCCTGTAGCCGAGTGCCGAGTGGAGACGTTGCCGATTGTAGAACACTTCGATGTATTCTGCAATGGCCTGTCGGGCCTTGTCTCGGGTGGGGAAGACGGTGCGGTACACGAGCTCGTTCTTCAACGCCCCGAAAAAAGATTCGGCCATGGCATTGTCCCAGCAGATCCCGGTTCTTCCCATCGAACCGGTGAGCCCGTGCTCGGCGAGGTGGCGGGCGAATTGGGCGCTGGTGTATTGGGCAGGTTCAGGGGGTCGTAGCAACACCAGCCTGTAACGAGGACTCTAACTCGGTTTGGTAGACCTCAGCAGGGGTCCGCCAGTTCAGGCTCTTGCGTGGCCTGTCGTTGAGGGTGGCCACGACGGCCTGGAGCTCTTCGTGGCTCCAGCGCGACAGGTCGGTGCCCTTGGGGAAGTACTGCCGCAGCAGCCCGTTGGTGTTCTCGTTCGTCGGACGCTGCCACGGCGAGTGCGGCTCGCAGAAGTACACGTCGATCCCGGCGTCGATCGCGAGCTGGGCGTGCTGGGCCAGCTCGCCGCCCTGGTCCCAGGTCAGCGACTGGCGCAGCAGCTTGGGCAGGCCCCCGATCTGGGCGGTGATCGCGTCGCGGACAGCGACCGCACCGTGGCCGGCCAGCGGCGGTCCGTTCTTCACGTACGGGGTGGCGCCGAAACCCTCCATCGGGGGCAGGTGCAGCAGCATCGTGTACCTGCTGGACCGCTCGACGAGTGTGCCGATCGCGGACTTCTCCAAACCGGTGATCAGGTCGCCTTCCCAGTGCCCCGGCACGGCTCGGTCATCGGCCTCTGCGGGGCGTTGGCTGATCTTGAGCTCGTCGCTCACGAACGTCCTGCCGCTGCGTCCGGTCCGCGCCCGCGGCTCGCGCAGCGCACGGCCGGTGCGC
This sequence comes from Quadrisphaera sp. GCM10027208, assembly GCF_042658805.1. Lineage (NCBI taxonomy): Bacteria > Bacillati > Actinomycetota > Actinomycetes > Kineosporiales > Kineosporiaceae > Quadrisphaera > Quadrisphaera sp. GCM10027208. The sequence continues at coordinate 1,770 of NZ_JBHSRC010000002.1, read as the reverse complement.
AGGCACGCCGACAGCTCACGCTTGAGCGCGCCGCGGCCTTGGACGTAGATCGACTGGTAGATCGTCTCGTGGCTGATCCTCATTGACTCATCCTCGGGAAGTCGACCCGCAGCCGGTTGCTGATCTGCTCCGGACTCCACGCGGTGCCCCAGCGGCGGTCCTGGCGGCGTCCGTGGCGACGCCCGGCCCAGGGAACGTTTGGACCCGCGATCGGGCGCCCCCGCGTGTCGGTGACATCGCCGGCGAGCTTGTGCTCGACGTACTCGCGCAAGCGTGGGTTCTCGACGAGCTTGGCGACCTTGGGTCGCTTCGCGGCCTGCTGCGCTTTCCACTGCGCGACCCCGGCCCGGTAGCCCCTTTGCCCGGCCCGAGTCGCTGCGTTGCGGCGTAGCTCACGCGAGATCGTCGACGGGTCACGCCCGATCCGTCGGGCGATCTCGCGGACCCCGATGTTCTGGGCGTTGAGCAGTGCGATCTCCTCACGTTCGTCGAAGCAGAGATAGCGCCCGGTGGGCTCGCACAGGCTGATCGGCGGCATCCCGCCAGCGTGTCGAAACCACCGCGACGCGACCGGCATCGACACACCGATCTCAGCGCCTGCTGCCTCGCTGGTCAGGCCCTGCGCGATCAGACGCCAAAAAGCGCGCTGCACCGCACGCGAGGGCTCGGGGCGCCCCGGTGAACGCATCGCAGGCCGTAGCGCCGGGTCCGCGGCCCACTGCCGCCGCCCACCCTGCGGCGCCTTCGGCACCTGTCTCCTCGACCGACCCACCCAACACCTCCGTGATCAAGGTGTTGCGACGACCAGTTGAATCCGCCCTGGCTTCCCCGGTCGGAGTGGAAGACCGCGCCCTCGGAGAACGTCACGTTCGTGGCGGCCATATCCAGGGCGTCACAGATGAGGTCGGTGCGCATGTGGTCGGCCATCGACCACCCGACGACGGCCTTGGCGTGGCAGTCGATCACGGTCGCCAGGTACAGCCAGCCCTGCCAGGTGGGCACGTACGTGATGTCGCCGACGAGCTTGTGGCCGGGCGCGGTGGCGGTGAAGTCCCGGCCGACGTGGTCGGCGATGACGGGTTCAGCGCCGGGGTCACGCACCGTGGTGGTCCGGTAGGCCCGCGGCTGGCACGCGCGCAACCCGTTCTCCTGCATGATGTCTCGCACGATCCGCAGCGACGCGCCCGCCACGTCGGCGTCGTCGCTGCGCCCGAGCACCGCGTGCACCCGGCGCACCCCGTAGGTGCCGCGGCCGGCGGCGAACGCGGCCTGCACGTGCACCCCGATCTTGGCTCGCCGCACCTGCCGCGCGCTGGCCTGCCCGGTCAACCAGTCGTAGAACGCCGAGGTCGACACCGCCAGCACCGTGCACATGAGCACCACGCTGAACGGGCTCCTGCGGTCGGCCTTCTCCGCGGCAATGAGCGCGTACTTGTCGCTCACTGCTGCTCCCTGGCGAAGAAGGCTGCTGCTTTTTTTAGGAACTCCGCCTGCAACCTGAGCTCACGGTTCTCCCGCTCCAGCTCCCGTAACCGGCTCCGCTCGGGCAGGTTCAACTCCTCACTGACCGGGTGCTCCCGCCGGTACTTGTTACACCAGTTCCCCAAGGTGCCCTCGTTGATGCCCAGCTCCCGGGCAACCTCGGCGATCGGCCGACTCGACTCGATCACCAACCTAACCTCGGCGTTTCACGCGGGTGGGTCGACACGGGGCGGTAGATGGACGGAAGTGCCCGTCTGGTGCGGGAAACTGGGCTTGTTGATGGTCCAG